>JAMCUS010000016.1 GCA_023379385.1 Thermoplasmatota archaeon | reverse complement strand
GTGATCCCTATCATCCACTGCTACCATAGCTGCTTTTATTTTATCATTTCTATCGGTAACTATTCCTGCTATCCTGGATCCACCATATGCATATTTTATATTTCCTACAACAACCTCTCCATATCCCGAAAGTTCTGCATTAATTTCATCATTTTTTATGAATACTGTATTAATTCTTCTTTTTTTAAGTTTTTCCATTATACTGTAAGGAATTTTATTATGTATCTCTACAGCCACCCTTCCATTAATGTCAACCCCCTTATCAATTAATTTTTCAAATGCTGAATGGGTCATTATACCGGGCAGATCATTATTTCCAAATAAAGGAAGAGATGGTTCAGTTCCTGTTGCAATTACAACAGCGTGAGAATTAACCTCTATATACGTTCTATCTCTTGTAAATAATCCAGTTATCCATCCGGTATCTGTTTTTGATAAATATATTGCGGAAGTATAGGGATATATTTTTAGGGTACCTTTATTGATATATGGCATGGCTCTATCATCATATCTTATATCTGGTACTGTATCTATCAAGGCAACTTTAGCGCCGAATTCCGATGATACAATTGCTGTCTCTGTTCCGTATTTTCCAGCACCTATTACCAAAACATGTACTTCCAATTTTTCACTTTTTTTGATTGTTACCTTTTCAGGCAATATTTCGGTACCGGCAATTTTTCTCATAGCGTAATTAAAAAGAGGCGCCATAAAGCTTCTAGTCAATTTTGTTCTAGCATAATTAAAATATGGATTAAATACATAATCTATAAATCTCAACGGATCAAAATTTACAGAAAGTAGATAATTCTGGCTATCTATTTTCATACCCTCTTTTAACGGTGTTATGCATGACCTTACATTGCCAATACCATCTATACTTACCATGCAGTGGCTGCATAAGCCTTTTCCACAGAAATAGGATCTAGCTCTGTGATATCTAATACTCCTACCAAAAATAAATTTGTTATTGTGAATAAGAGCCTCTGCCACCGTTAAATTTTCAGGCGCCCTGTATAGCCTTCCGTTAAAGTAAAAGGATGTATCTTTCATTATTTATCCATAATGAATTATGTAATATAGATTATTTGCTACAATCCATTGTAGCCATAATGGGTTATGCCGTATCATCACGGATACAAAATACTAGCATACATCTCAATTATGCGGGTAGCAAGTGTCATATGCAAATTGCATTTTACTAGCAATCTCATTTTGTTCCCGATTAACCCTGCTCATCATATTTATCGTTGATTTTATTATGTATTTGTGTAAGTATAAAAAGTATAAAAGTGTTTTTCGAAACACATTATATATTTTTATAATTATAATATGACAATCTTTGAATAGTTTATAAGCGAAACAGGATATAAGAAATAGGTAATTGGCATTGTCTGTTGGTGAGTTAACTATGAAGGTGTATGGCAAAGGAGAGACCTATATACGCATAATAGGTATGTTATATGCAATAATTTCGTTTATTGCTGGCTATTTCATAGGCATCTTCAGGTTATTTAAAGATAATTATGGTTATCATGCCATTTTTCTAAATCCCTGGTATCATGTACATTCCTTCTTAATGATTTTTGGATTTTTGGGTGGATTGTTAATGACAGAAAGGATTGTGGGTACCAGAACTCTCCCGTGGCAGAATCGATTCATGATATCCTTATCAATGATTTCGCTATCTATTATCGGGCTTATCATGTTGACTTCTGGATGGGCATTATCTATACCTTTTATTGCAATAACCGGTGGAATATTTTTATTTATCTCATCATCTCTTTTTACCTATTTTATTTATAAACTTGCAATATTAAGCCATGATTACCAGAGCTTCATGATAATGGCTGCAGGAACAACGTCATTGGGCGTTTCATCAATACTGGCAATGCTGTATCTGCCTGTTAACGATTATCCTTTTATTCTTCTGATGCTATCGTTTCCACTCCTTTTTGTTGTAGGCGAACGCATAGAGTTATCCAGGTTTAAGTTTGTTGGAATGAATTTTAAAAAAAGTTTTATACTTGTTATTTCGTGGAGCTATGTTTTTATTTTGAGTGTTTCTGCCTCTCTTTTTTATAAGTCATACAGCTACAGCATTTTATTGTTAACTATTTCTGGATTTCTCCTATTATCGGTTATTTTTATTGTATTTTACATGGACAGGGTAGCCGCTGTAACTGTAAAGCAGCATAGATTATCCAGGTACCTTTATATATCAATCACCATCGCATATATCTGGGCAATCATAGGAATTGTTTTCTTTATATTGAGATCCAATGGTGTTACCGGTTTTTATGATCCTGGGATACATGCAATTGCACTTGGTTTTATTGTAACGTTTATTTTTGCCCATGGTGCCCTCATTTTTCCCACTCTATTGAATAAAAAATTGAATGTTTCCAAACTCAGCTACTGGCCATTGATAATACTTACAACAGCTAATGTGATGCGTATTGGCGGTGATCTGATAAAATTATATGTTCCTGTCGGGTATAATATAACCAATATATCTGGTATTGTTTTTGGTATCTCTGCAATTTGGTTCGTTGCAAATATGTACAGTATGATGCATTGAAAACATATGTATAAAAACATAAAAATATTAATCTATTTTTGTTCATTTTATAAATAATATCCGTAAAAAATATATATAGCTAAATTTAGTAACGTTATGGACGGTATGTATGAGCATAAATGAAGGATCAGAGGTTGTTTTGATCAGGAACCTTAAATGGGAGGATTTCAATGATCTGATATCCAACTATTATTCCTATTATGATGAATTAAAAGATAACCCGCAATTTGGCATTATTTTTAGGAATAAAATACCCTCTATGAACGAAGAAGTCATCTGGTTTTCCAATATGTATAACAACGTATGCAATAAAAACACTGTTGCAAAGGTTGCCGAAATTAATGGAAGGGTCGTAGGGTTATGTGATGTTTGTGTGGATAGAGCTGATTCTGAGAAAGCACATATTGGTGTCCTGGGCATAACTATCAGAAATGGTTATAGGAATAAAGGTGTCGGATACAGATTAATTTCAAATGTTATCGACAGTTGTAGAGGCATCTTTGAGGTTATAAGACTGGGTGTATTCTCCACTAACATTAGGGCTATAAAATTATACGAAAAGGCAGGATTTGTTAAATACGGTGAATTACCATACTCTGTAAAACGTGGTAGCGAATACATAAAGGAAATTCTTATGTATCTGAAATTATGAGCTTTTACGACGTTTTTACATCAAAATGACATGAATAATATTATATACGTGATATATTTGTTGGGTAATTGGGTGTTTAGTTCGTTATGGGCTTCTTTGATTGTGACCAGTTTATGATCATCGGGCACAGAGGCATTCCATCTCTATACCCTGAGAATACCATGAGTTCTTTTATTGCAGCAAGAAACGCATCACTGGATGCCATTGAATTCGATCTTCAGTTATCCATTGACAAAACGATTGTGATCTTTCATGATTATGATATGATGAGATTAACTGGTATGGAAAAACATCCATGGAATTATACTTCAGCAGAGCTTAAAACATTCAAAATACTTGGTTCCAACGAAGGTATTCCCCTGCTTTCAGAAATTTTTGAAAATTTTCAGAATTATAAATTAATGATCGAACTGAAAACGCTTGATGATGATTTTAACAGAGTCAATAATGGAATTGAAAAAATTGTAATAGATATGCTGAAAGAATACAAAATAGAGAATGTATCAATCGTTTCATTCAATCCAATAGCCCTAAGAAATATAAAAAAACTAAACCCTTCAATTCCTGTAGGCTGGAATATTAAAAGAAGGACTGAGCAATTATTTAAAAAGCCTGAACCAGCAATGATGAAAAAAATGAATTTTGATTTCTTGCAGTTTGAATTAAGTATATTAACAGACAAAACATTGAAGTTATTTGAGGGAACAGGCATACCCATTTTGGTATGGGATGTAGATGATATTGAAAATGCAAGAAAATTGAAGGATAAAGGTGTTAAAGGTATAATCACTAATAGAGGTAATGCATTAACAGGAAGATTGTAAAGCAAAACAGGGTTGAAGAAATGCCAGCAATACCATGAATTGACGGAATGGTTGTTAAATGAATGAAGAAATAATGTATATAGAGAAGGATGCATGCAGACTCAGATACAGAAGAACAGGCAATGGAAAGATTGCCATTATACTGTTGCATGGTATAGGTGCTTCTCTGGAGATATGGAATCCACTTACCAGACTCCTTGCTGATGATTATCTCTTATATTCATTGGATCTACCCGGCCATGGAGAAACCCGTTTTGACGAAAGTTATATGAAAGATTTTTTCGGTGATAACAGCCCTTTTATAAAGGCCATTGATATGCTAGTTGAACATGAATCCATAAATATGCCGATCATAATGGGTAATTCAATGGGTGGCGGTATTGCTATACTTTATACATCCAAAAGGCATAGCAATATGCGATCTGTTATATTGATAGATCCGTTAGGTATGAGCAGATGGATTGATATTGTGCACAGAATAAGCACGATATCTTTTATAGCCAAAAAATTTACAGAAAAGGAGCCAACCAGAAATGAAATTGTGAAATCGTTAAAATCTCTTTATTATACCAGAGATCCTGACGAATGGCTGATTGATATTACCTATAAATATTTCATGGATAAATATAATAGAGAATGGTATTTCAGATTGCTCAGGGAAGGTGTTAATATACGAGGTGTGATGATTGAGAAATTCATTCCTCTGAGAACAATTTTTGAAAATACAAAAATCCCTAAATTGATCATATGGGGTGAATATGACAGGTTATTCAGACATGAGGATGGCTATCAATATTCAAAAAAATTAAAAAATTGCACCTTTGTTACTGTAGAAAAAGCGGGGCATATACCCATGGTAGAATATCCTGAAAAAACAGCAGAAATAATAAAAAATTTTATAAAAAGCGGGTAACTTGTTACATATATGCAGCACAGATATGATTCTACTATATAGACATCCGCAATCTATATAAGGTATATTTAAATATGACGATTTTATAATTATCTTGAATTATATGAATGGTAATGGATCTGTAAAACAATTTTATTATAAAGCTATGGATATGGTTCTTTTATCCTTTTCGGCTCTGGCAATATACGTTGCATGGGGCTTCAATAAAATTGTTACACCGTTTGTATCTTCCAATATATATGGTCTTGCTGCGATATCCGGGGGAATAATTCTTGGACTGGAGGGTATTGTAGGTATTATAATAGATCCTCTCTCAGGTTATCTAACGGATATGGATATATTTTATCCTAAATCCACCAAACGATATTTTATAATGATCGGTATTCCCATCATGACATTATCACTTGTAATTCTGAGTTATTCCAACACTGTTGCCATGTTTGTTATGGCCATGCTACTTTTTTATGTATTTGCACATTTTATAAGATCTCCTTATAATGCTCTTATGCCAGAAGTCGTAGAAAAAAAACACTGGGGAAAAGCTTCTGGATACATCAATGCATTTTTTGCAATAGGATCAATTATTGCATATATTGTTATTGCACCGATTGTTCTTAAAAATACCTTTTACGGTATTGTTATTGCAGCAGTTATTATAATGATTTTTGGTATGGCGACACCATTGTATATAAGGGAATCTAAAAACAGAGTAAAAAAGAGCAATATTGACGGCGTTTTTTCAAAAATTTTAAAAAGCAAAACGCTGTTACTGTTCTTCTTTGCACAGATGTTCTGGTGGACTTCGTTTGAAGCTATTGCTACCTATTTCTACTTCTATTCCAAAGCAATGAATTTTACTTTAAGTGGTTCTTCTCTTATATTTGCAGCAGTTGGCTTTGCCATATTCAATATAGCAACTTTCATAGCAGCAATACCAACCGGATATCTGTATGAAAGAATCTTCAGGAAAAAGAATTTAATATATATTGGAATAATTGTTTTTATTATTGCAGAACTTTTAGCGATATCCTACCAGAAATCTGATATGATCCTTCTGGATCTGTTTATAGGTGGTATTGGATGGGCTTTTATACTGACAGCTTCATACCCCATGGGTTCCTATCTGATAAAAAAGCATGTAGGGGGGGACAATACACCCTATGGTACCTTTTTCGGAGTAACCTCAATATTTGCCAATTTGGCCATAATCACAGGTGCATATATAACAGCTCTTGTTCTATACCTGTCACATGATAATCTTGAAATGATCTTTCCCGTATCCATATCTGCCCTGTTCATATCAGGATTGTTGATTATGTTTATGAAAATATCTGATCGTATGAATGGTGAAATGGGTAAGGAAATGGATATTATACCTATGGAACTTGATTGATCTTTTTGCATGAATTATTTTATATATATTTTCATCAATCTAAACATCCCAATCTTTTAAATATATTATCATATATGTTTGATAACATGGTTTTACGCAGTTTATATTCTATGATAAACATTGGTGAGAAGGAGGTATTTGAGAAATTGTTACGTGTTTGTGATATGGCTATATCTGTAAATGAGGTTCTGTGCAAAATGATGTTAGAAAAGGAGGTTACGAATATAGAAACTTCATATCAATATATCAAAAAGATTGAAAAGGAGGCTGATCTTATGAATACAGAACTATTACAAAAAATAAATGGTGGTGCCATGTCTCCTGTTACTCTCAATTCTCTTAATAAGCTCGTTAACCTGTCTGATACCATTATAGATCTTTCTTTTAATATATCTAGAGAATTATACAGATTTTCCAAGGTACTGGATAAATACGACGAAAGATCTATCAATGATATTTACAAAAGATTGGAAGATATTATGAATATAAACAGGTCCTCTCTAACGGTCCTAAAACATCTTTTTAAAGCAAAAAAATTGAATGAAATAACATCAGATGTAGATCAGATCATCAAATATGAAGAGATCGTAGATGATATAAAAGATGAGATTATAGATGAGCTGTATAAAAGATCCAAAGATATAGATTACTTTTTATTTCATCACCTAGACGAGCTTACCCAGAAGCTGGATGATGTACTGGATGTGGAAAGAGATATTGCTGAACTTTCAAAATCAATGATTCTATCTATAATGTGATTTAATGTTAGAACTTTTTGTTTATTTATTGATATTCGTATTAACGTTTCTTGTTTCAGGGAATAACCTGTCTGTATGCACTGGTACTGCTTATGGTTCCGGAATTGTTACCAAAAAAATTGCAATTATTCTGGGTATTACAGGATATTTATCTGGCTTTGTACTGCAGGGATATAATATGGCGAAAGGGCCTGGAAATCTTTTATATGGACTGGGTAATATGGTGATTGTAGATATTCTCGTAGTAACAATCGCAATTTTTATTATAGCACATTTTATAAAAATACCTACCTCAATGGTCATGGTGCTAACTGGATCCATTTTTGGGATATTTTTTGGGATAAATGGAAGATTGCCTGTGCAATCCATTATAAACATATCCCTACTATGGATTACTGCACCAATTGTTATCATAGCTAGCTCCTATATTATAAATGTATATTTAGATAGCAAATATAGATCCAGATCACACAACATATGGAATATAGCATCATTTTACAAAATCACCATATTGATCCTTACCTTCTTCTTTGCATATGCATTCGGTGCAAATACTGTGGGTCTCATTGCGGCTGTCAGTGGCAACAGCATAACCTCAAAGATAATAATTGGAATTGCCCTCATATTTGGTCCATTGTTATTAAGCGGTGGGGAACTCAAAAGAATCTCATCTGGTCTATATCTTACAAAATATTCTGTAGGTTTTATTACACTGCTCACATCATCCGTGGCTGTAGAAATATCTACCTTTCTTGGATTGCCAATATCCAATACACAAACGATTACATCAGCCATGCTCGGTTCTGCTTTCGGCGAAAAGATGCGGATGATTAAAATAGAGGGTTTTCTAGCATTGATTGCTTCCTGGGTAATAGCTCCCTTCTCCGGATTTGTCCTTTCAATGGTTCTTGTGAGAATTTGATTTTTACAGGTTATATAATAAATCCCCAGATTACAGATTGCATCTTTCTGCAACATTTGATATTATATCTTCAATGATCTTATTGGCAATTTTTTCAAATTTATCATTGCCTATTGCCTTTAATATCAGGCCTGCATCTATTGTGGATCTCCATTCAATTTTTGTATTGTTCTCATCTATTTTTACAGGTTTGATAATGATAGATACAGAGATTCTGCTACCAACGGCTCTGCCTGAACCAGATAATGTTATTTCATCACCGTCTTTGAGTATGAATTTCATTTTGGCATTTATCATATTGAGGTATCCACCATCTGTATCAGATGACAATTCAATTTTAAATTTTACATCAAATGTCCCATCCTGATTCTTTGTGAAATCTGTAAGATTTTTTATGCACGGGGCTACCTTATCCGGGTTCAAGAGAAAGTTTCTGGTACCCTCCATATTATTTTTTATATCAAAACTACCTGTAAACTGAATTGTCATAACAACAGCCTCTTTTCAAGTTCTGATACTGCAAGCCCGTGTATTAATTTTTCCGATGAAATGGAATCATTGCTGACCAGGCTATAAGGATCAGGTAACAATTGAGATGTAGTTATAGATTGCCTGTCAACATCCATTTTTTCAGTGACGTAATCTGCAATCTTCTCACCTATCAACCTTGCAGTGGTGAACTTACCGCCTATAATTGTTATTACGGGATCATTATCTATTATAGTATAACCTCTGGTGGACTTTCTTGTATCCTTATCGCGTATAAGTGGCCTGCTTGAATAATAATACCTGCTGTAATTTTTATTCTGGAGATCTGGGATAATGGCTGAACCCTCCTCTATGAGATCTTTAATATCCTCTTCCTCAATAACGATATTATCCAGATCCTCTGTTAATTTGGCTGTTGTTCCAAGTATAGATACGTTCCAGAATGGTAAAAAAATATCTCCGTCCGATGGCAATCTCATGCGATTTATAACATGATTTATGAATATCTTATTGTATACGATCATTATACCCAGTGTAGGCATAACATCTTTAATATCAATTTTTGCTAGTTTAGCAATCTTATCTGCATATGGTCCGGTTGCATTTATTATATATTTACACTTTATATCCACATTATTAGCCTTAACAATATTTTCATTAATTGCCGAAACATTTTTGTTAAGTATGAATTTGCAACCATGTTCATGGGCAAGCATGGCGGCTCCACCCAATAAGACAAATGGATCAGCCACCCTATCCTTTACATATACTGCAGATTTGATATTATGATTTATTTCCGGTTCCATTTTTACAATATCCTGCAGAGGTATCTCTCTATGGTTTATATTCAATTTTTCAAGGCTATCCATAAATCTGTTTATATATTTTTCGTCATCGTCTGTTGCTATGAATATGCCACCTGTATCGTTCATAGCGAAAGGAGCCATATTAAATAATACCTCGCTCTCTCTACTGCATTCAACTGCAGAATCTGGGTCTGTCATGGCATATCTCGCTCCACTGTGAATTAATCCATGATAATGTCCTGATGTACCTGAGGCTATTGTATTTTTGTCAATTACCATTACTTTAACACCTCTTAAAGAGAGGTCCAGTGCTGTAAATATACCTGTAGCTCCAGCGCCTATTACAAGAACATCTGTTTCCATGAATAAGCATATTGTTTAGCCATATTTATAGATTTATAAAAATTGTTGATATACAGCAACTCTGAATAGTTGTAAATTTTATAGATGTTTATCACACCTCTATTGATTTGCTTGATAGCGAACGGAGACCATAGACCTCCGTCAACACCAATTACCTTAATTCACAGATGCGTTTATGTATGCACAATCTCTATATCCACACTTCAACAGGCTGTAAAGGAATACCAAAACGGTATATTTTCATCTTAAAAAAACGTTTAGGCAATGCTGGAACTCTATTCCAGGTTATGATTTATGTTAACCACATTAAAACTACCTTTAGATGTTATCATCTTTCAAGAAGAGCTTAAACTTCATGAATGTAACCCTACACCCTCTATCCCATCACTGTTATCCAACACCTTTAGGACTACTTTTTACTGACGATCTAATATATTGCAATGGCCATTTAACTGTCTCTTTAAGTGTGTAGGCGGCATTCAAGGGCCAATATGGATTACGGAGCATTTCCCTTCCAATTGCAACAACATCTGCATAACCTTTTTCAATGATTTCTTCAGCATATTCAGCGTCGTCAATCATTCCAACGGCACTGGTTAAAACGCCTGTTTTTCGTATGGCTTCTGAAAATGGAACCTGATAACCTCTAACTGCTGGTATTTTTACATGGGGTTTTATACCACCACTAGATACATCAATCAAATCTATACCATGCTTTTTTAAAATTTCAGCTAGTTTAACAGATTCATTGATACTCCAACCATCGTTAAGCCAGTCTGTTGCAGAAATTCTCACAAAAAGTGGGATATCAGAAGGAATTGAGTCCCGTATCTTATCAACAATTTCCAGTAAAAATCTAATTCTGTTATTATATGTGCCACCGTAGTTATCATCTCTTTTGTTGGATACAGGTGATAGAAACTGATGAATCAGATATCCATGCGCTGCGTGAATTTCAACAATCTTAAACCCAGCCTTAACTGCCCTGACAGCTCCCTTTCCAAAAAGTTCTATAATTGATTTTATATCCGCATGGTCAAGTTCTTTGGGCAGAGGCCAGTTATTATCAAATGGTATTGCACTGGGTGCGACTGTCCTCCATCCACCGTCCTCTATTGCTATGGGTTTATCTCCTGACCACGGTGGTCTTACAGCTCCTTTCCTACCAGCATGCGCTATCTGAATTGCTGGAATAGATCCTGTACTACTTATAAAATCTGTAAGATTCTTGTAACCTGATATATCGTCATAATATATTCCTAGATCAGCAGGAGTTATTCTTCCATCTGGTGCAACAGCTGTTGCCTCGACCATAACAATTCCAGCTCCTCCAACAGCTCTGCTGCCGTAGTGTATCAAATGCCAGTTATTTATTTTTCCATCTGAAGATGAATACTGACACATGGGGGAGAGCATAATTCTATTCTTAATTTCAACGGATCTTATGTTTATCTGTTCAAACAATCTATTCATGATATTGCTCAATCATTATAAACTATTTTACATTTATCAGATTTTTTTAAATATACTACTGCTATAGTGATAAAGTAATGAGCGATGTAGTAGGTACAAAGAAATTGAATGGTATCATATTTCTTAATTTCATAATCATGTTAGCAGTCACCTTTTTCATGAGGACCACCACGAACATGCTGATGACTACCATTCCTGTGCTCTCCAAATTCGTTATAAATGCCTCTGTGCTTCAGGTGGGTATTGCAGCTACCTTATACTCTATAGGTGCTCTATTTTCCGGTCTTTTCATAAATGGAAGGGTAAGTACAAGAAATACGCCCAGGGTTCTCTCTATATCCTTATTGATAATGTCCTTAACAACACCATTTTTTTATTTTTCAGTAAATATGATGGAGGTTTATATTCTTTCAATTATTGATGGAATTTCATTTGGTACCATGATGCCTCTCATGTTAACGCTTGTTAACATACTCTCTGATCAGGGTAACAAAGACAGAGCCATAGCACTTTATACCTCCTCTTTATCACTCAGCCTTATATTTGGAACCCTTTTTGAAGGGTCTATATTATCTTACCTGAAGATATCTATAAGAGATATCTTTCTGTTGTTTACTCTATTAAGTATACTGGCAACAATTTTGATGTTTATATTGCTATATAATCTTCATATTGAAAAAAAAATAGAAAAAATTATAAAATTCAGAGATCTGATAAATAAAATTCCTGATTTATTCAAAAATAAAGATTTCAATCTTGCCCTTACAGGTAATCTCAGTTATTCATTTCCATTCATCATAATACTTACCTATGGAAGCATAATCGGTAAAAATTATTCCTCCATATCTCCGTCAGTATTTTTCTATTTGTTAGGGGTATTCTTCGTGGTCTCGTTTATAACCAGGGTATGTATGGTTATAATGTCTCCTATAAACAATAAAAAGCTGTTATTTATTGCATCTTTCATTCTTACCCTTACTGGTTATGTTGTTTTTTCAATAAGCAGCTCTGAACTTTATTTTATAATTGCCTTCATCATGCTTGGAATTCCCCACGGTTCTATATACCCTCTATCCACTACATATATATCCGGTTCTATAAATAAAGAGGATCTTAATATGGCTTACTCAATTTTTGGATTGGTAGGTAACATGATCTTTTTTGTAACACCTTTTTTATTTGGAGTATTCACACATATGGTAAACATTAGATTTGCTGTATATTCTTTCTTACTGCCTATGCTGATACTCATGATTCTTTCCATTACTTATATATACAGAAGAAAATAATTGTTATTCTTAAAATATTCTGTTCTTCAGAGATGGGACAAAAAATTAATAAATTTATCACAAAATATGGGTTACGCATTCAGTACAATAGCACATAAATAATTGAATAAATATTATCTATCATAAATCAAAGGAGTTGATATAATCTCAATTAATTTCAACAGATACAAAAAAAATCTATTATTCAATAATCGTTCTTTATGGATAACGAATGTATCATCACTGATAAGGTCTGTTGGATTTGGAGCAACATGGCCTTTCATATCGTTATATTTTTATATAGATCTTAAAATACCAATATATTATATCGGTATAATTTTTGCTATTTTTGCCGTATTATCAATAATCTTTCAGCTCATAGGCGGTGCTTTGACCGATTTTATAGGTAGGAAAAATACATGGCTCGCAGGCAGCTACATCGGGTTCATTCTTTATTTTTTTATTTATATATCTATAAATTATAAATTATCCATTTACTTTATAGTGATTCCATTTGTCCTCACCTCAATTTTTGGAACCTTTACCTTTCCTGCTACAAGTTCATATATTGCAGATATAACGCCGGAAGGTGACAGGGTAACTGCATACAGCTTATGGAGGATTATGAGCAATATGGGGTGGGCAATAGGGCCAATAATAGGTTCCATCATATTTGTTATAGGTGTAAAATGGATCTTTCTATTTCTTACAGTGACCATTCTAATACAGACAGCTGTTGTCTATTTCTATATTACTGAAAGGAAAATTATTGAAAAGGGTTATTTGCACCTGAAAGAGGTAATATTCAGCAAGAATATGATAAGTTATGATAAGAATCTAGTCATATTCAGTGCAGGAACCCTTTTTCTGATGATACTCGTATCACAATTTTCTGTTACATTACCGGTATTTGCTGTTAAAGTGGGTAGCGTTCTTCCTTCACAGATTGGATTCATTTTTGCTGTAAACGGTCTTATTGTAGTTATAGGACAGTATCCTGTATCTGTTCTTATGAGAAGTTATCATGATATTTATGCAATAATGATCGGTTCACTTTTTTATATAGTCGGGTATCTGTTAGTAAGTATACTACATGGCATCACCTTCTTTATGCTTGATATGGTGGTCATAACCATTGGCGAAAATTTTACAAGTCCTTACATTACGTCACTCATTTCTAAAATTTCTCCTAGAGATAAAATAGGCAGATATATGGGCTTCAACGGCATGGCTAACTCCGTCGCGCGGAGTATGGGCCCGGCAATAGGAACCACCATGATGTTCTTTTATCTCTATAATCCTGTAGAGATGTGGCTGTTGATAGATCTGTTTGGTATAACCGGACTTATGATTTTTGTGTTATCAATAAAACGATTGAAAAATTATCATTAAAAATTTATGCTGAAAAATCGTAGAGGTGAATTACCATATCATCTAACATTTATCATACACATTGGTAAATAATATATATAGAATCTGAGTATACTATCATGATATGGATATAATAGTTGTTAAAAATCTTACTAAGAGGTACGGTAAACTTATTGCGGTGGATAATATTAATTTCACTGTTCACAAAGGTGAAATATTCAGTTTACTTGGTCCAAATGGTGCTGGTAAAACAACCACTGTAGAAATGATGGAGGGTATAAGAAAAGCTACCACTGGTAGTATTTCAATACTGGGGTTGGATCCCATTAAAGATTTCGCTAAATTGAGAGGGAGATGTGGTATTTTACCACAGGATTTTAAATTTATAGACAACTCCACCCCATATGATGCATTATCTTTTTATAGCCAGGTGCTGGGATCAAAAAAGGGTGTAGATTATACAGATAATATAGATGATATTTTAAGGAAAGTGGACCTTATGGATAAGAAGTCCACCTCTTTCAAGAATTTATCAGGAGGCCAAAAACAGAAATTGGGATTGGCGCTTGCCCTTATAAATGATCCAGAATTGCTATTTTTGGATGAACCTACCACAGGATTGGATCCACAGGCTAGAAGGAGTATATGGGATGTAATCAGGGAGATTAAAAAAAATGGCAAAACCATCATACTTACCACACATTACCTTGACGAAGCAGAACTTCTGGCGGATCGCGTGGGAATAGTTAATAAGGGTAAATTTATAACCCTGGATTCTCCGAACAATATTGTTAGTGCCAACCACATACCAGATCGATTGATTATTAAAGGGTCTGAAAGAATATATTCTTCACTGACAGATGCTGGATATAACGTAAGGTCAGATGATGGCATGTATGAGATCTTAATGAAAAATCCAACAGAGGTTGCGTCTGTATTTGATGTCCTTCGCAACAATAATGTTACGTGGAATGATTTTTTCATGAAACGGGATTCACTGGAGGATGTGTTTGTTAGACTTGTAGGAAAGGTAAACGAAAAAGGTGACGTTAGCTGATACTGTATTATGCTGCTGATATTAAAAAATAAGGTGTTAAAATGAAATTCAAGAATGTTAAATCCTATTTAGTCCTTCATATAAAATCATATATGCGTTCCAGAAGCGCAATATTCTTTCAGATACTCTTCCCTGTAATTTTGATGCTCCTATTTGGTTCCATCTTTTCCGGTGGTGGAACCAGTCATACAACAATAGCCATACAGAATATGAGTCCATCACCGGCAAGCTGGAGCTTTATTAATGGATTGAATAAATCAGGGGTATTTACAGTAAATATAATATCTTCATCTATCAATATAAAAAATTATGCATCAGAGCATTCAATAAATTCTGCACTGATAATACCCCAGAATTTTACATACAATATGATCAATCATAAAATTGCTTATGTTATTTATTATGACGTACCGGGTGATTCCACCTCTGCCATAAATCAGCAGATTCTTCAAAATGTGATCAGCAATATTAACCTGCACTATTCGAATACTACACCTGTTATGGGCATGACGACAGACCCAATTCTCAATTCGGCACCTAAAACAATTGATTATTACCTTCCTGGATTGATGGGTTTTACACTGTTAAACTCCATGTTTACATTGTTATATCAGGTGCCAAATTATAAAAAAGATAAAATATTCAGACAATTTTCATTTACGGGATTAACCAAATCGGAATGGCTCCTGGGCACCATTATATGGTCCTTCCTTATTACACTTCTTGCGGATGCCGTGCTCATTTACGTTGCCTATGCTGCGTTTGGAGTAACGCTGAACGTTTCTGCGGTCTCCTTTGCCTTATCCCTTGCTATTATAATCGCAAGTATAATCTTTTTCAGTGCGCTGGGAATACTTGCAGGAATGGTATCTGAAAATGAAGAAACAGTTACTGTTTTAGGTAATTTGATACTTTTTCCAATGATGTTCCTTTCCGGTGTATTTTTTCCAGTAACCATGATGCCTTCCTATTTGCGTCAGGTATCTGAATTTCTTCCGTTAACCTACTCAGTTAATGGATTATATTCTATATTGATATTCAATAATTTTGGTATGGCACTTTATGATCTTGGAATAATTATCATAATAGCTGTAATAACATTCGTTGTAGCCATATCCATCTTTTCCTGGAAATCTGAATAATTTTTATAAAAATTATTCAAATAGATGAAAGGGTTACATGTGCGGGGCATGAAAGTGACAGTCTACCATTACGGAGAGGTACCAAATGCAGGAATATAGAATGAAATGCAGTACTCCACTCAAACTGGATGAAACGTTATTCTGTGGTCAGGTATTCAGGTGGAGAAAAATTGGACAATCGTATTACGGATTTATTGGCAACAGTCTAACAGAAATTAATCTAACAGACAAAAAATTGAAGGTAATATCTTACAACACTGCTGAAGAATCTAAAATTAAAGATTATTTCCGATTCAACGACGATCTATCTATAATAAGAAACAAATATAAAAATGAACAAATTGTATCTGAATTATTCAATAAATTTTATGGATTACGTATTATTAAACAGGAGCCTCTGGAATGTGCAGTATCCTATATAACCTCCATAGCATCCAATATAAAAAAGATAGGCAAGACTATAGACAATCTTTCCTGTTTATCTACAGAAGCTCAGAGACTTGGCAATGTAACAGGACATCCCTTCCCGGATGTAGATCAATTTCTTGCATTGAAAGAATCTGACTTTATAAGATCAGGAATGGGGTTCAGAGTCAAATACATAATTAATTTTCAAAAATTTTTTAAAAAAGAGGAGAGACTATTTTATCAGATTGGAGATATGGATTACAGAGAGGGAATGAAGTTACTTCTTGGCGTAAAGGGAATTGGAGAAAAGGTAGCAGACTGTATTCTTTTATTCGGATTTGGAAAGTTAGAAGCGTTTCCTGTTGATAGATGGATACAACGTGCGCTTATACAGGTATACAATGATGACATTGATAAAACAACCAGACAGTATTTAAAAAAATTTGCCATGGATAGATTTGGCAGTTATGCGGGTTATGTACAGCAGTACCTATTTCATGGAATACGAATGAATTCGATACGAATATTAAAAATTTAAACATATTCAATAAATTGTAAAGAAAGGAAGAGTAAATTAAAAAATAAATTTTTTCAACAGGTGTGAGGTTTATATTTTTATAATTGATGTGTTATATGGTTAATTGGGTAGACTTATGGATCAAAATGTAGAGCCAGTTGGAATAATATACGGGGATGTGTCTATAAATAGCTTTATGGTTCTTTTCAAGAAAGAGGTGAAGAAGGGTAGCTATCTTAAAATAAATATTGATGGCATAGGAGAAATACTCTGTTATCTTGATAATGTTGTGAGACGTTCTGATCTATCCAAAAAGGCAGCGGCTAAGTTAATGAATGGCATTCCTGTTGAAATTACAGATATGCTGGAAGGATTCGTTTCTATCATCGGTTACATAAAGAATGACAAATTCCAGTTTCCTGCAGTAACTGCTAGATCTGGTACAGAGGTATATTACGCCGATGAGGATCTTATCAGGAATGTTCTTAAACTGAACAATGCAGGTAAAGGCTACGCATACATAGGTATGCTGGAAAATCAGCCTATTAAAGTAAACATAGATATAAACCAGCTGTTAAATAAACATTTTTCTGTTATAGCTAAAACAGGAGCTGGCAAAAGTTACTTTGTAGCAGTTATATTAGAAGAGTTGCTTAAAAATAATGTTACTACAGTTGTGATAGACCCCCATGATGAATACCGTACGTTTACAGAAGAGTCTGAATATATACCTGCCATGAAGGAGTTTGAAATGGTACCTTTATCCTTCAGATCAAAGATAAACATATTTGGTATTGATAAATCAATTAATTCACAGTACAATCAGCTCACCTTTACTTTAAGGAGGTCCGATATTGATTTTCTGTTATCCACTGCAGGTTTATCTGCGGAGAGATATCATGAACTGTTTAATAACGGTTTTTCAAAGGAGATCCCGCCGTACAATTTAGACAAGATTATGTCTCATCTAAGAGCTGAGGAGGATGAAAAAGGAAAAAAGATTGTGGAGAACATATCCATGCATAAATACAGGAACCTGTTTGTTGAAAATGGCACACCGATAACGTCACTTATCAAGGAGGGTGAACTGAGTGTGATATCTTTAGCGGGTGCAGATCCCGTCATACAGGAATATGCTGTTAACAGGATCTGCACAGAATTATACGAAGCTGTTAAAGCTAAAAAATTGCCATCATTAGCGTTAATTATAGAGGAGGCACATAACTTTGTTCCACAAACAGGTGGAAACGCACTTTCATCATCAATTCTAAAAACAATTGCATCTGAAGGCAGAAAATTCGGAGTGGGTTTAGGAATCATTACTCAGAGACCAGCCAAGATTGATAAAAATGTGTTAAGTCAATGTGGTACACAGATCACGCTGCAGGTTACAAGCAGTATAGATCTCAAAGTGATAGGTTCGTCTATGGAAGGCTATACCGATGGTTTAGAGAAAACTATACAGAATTTAGAAATAGGCAAAGCACTTATCAGTGGTTATGCGGTACGATTTCCCCTCGTTATGAGAATAAGGCCCAGACATACAAAACATGGAGGAGATGCAATACCAGTTATAAAATGGTAAAGACTGTTGTGTATCCAAATTTGATTAATAAAATAATGGTAAATAAAAAATAGTGGTTTAACATATTATATTAAAGGTAATTATATGTTCCGATTTGGAATAAGTGGAATTCCACTTTCCTGCAAAGGAAGAACTCTGATGGATGCTGTTATCGATGTACACACAATGGGTCTATCTGCTATAGAAGTGCAGTTTCTGCGATTAAATACAGGTAACAGACCAGTTTATGAAGAAGAGGTAGGATTGGTACCTACAGAGATCAATGAACTTGTAATGGAGGTCCATAAAAATGGAGATGCGAACAGGGTATTGTATGATTTCACCAAACCATTGGAAAACGGTGATGTTATAAAATATTTATCATCAACAACCTCAATGGCAAAAAACATCTCTGAAATTAAAAAAATATCAGCTATAGGACAGAATCTGGATATATCCATATCCATGCACGCGCCGTATTATCTTTCTTTCAATGAGTCACCAGAACTTGAAAAGCGAAGTATGGATGTTCTAAAATGGACGCTTATTATAGCCACTCATCTGAAGGCAGGATGTGTTATAGCAGAAATGGGTATTGCTAACAACGATAAAGAGGTAGACAAAATCTTTGAGGTTATAGAATCAATTGATAAATGGATAAAACATATGAAGTTACCTGTACTTTTAGGTATTGGTACAAGCAGCAAAAAAGAGTTATTCGGTAGTATTGATGATATTGTTACTGCGTCAAAAAAATATTCTACAATCTTTCCTGTTTTGAATTTTGCACATTTGTATGGTAGGGATCCTGACGCCATAAAAACGACAGGAAGTATATTGGATATACTTGATAAGACAGAAAAGGTATCAAAAGGACAATCCTATATTAGTTTTTCTGGTGTGGAGGTCAAGGATGGGAATATAAGAATGACACCTATAAAAAGAAGTGATTTTAAAATAGATGGTTTGATGGAGGCGTTGATAAGATTTGGTCACGACGCAACTATAATATCCACATCCCCATTGCTTGAACATGACGCAATATATATGAAACTTACCTATGAAAAAATGATGACAAAATATATCTTAAAAAGACAGGCAATCTCTGAAAAGGAAACAAATAATGTAAAACCTCCTGAAAAGAAGCATATTGAAAAAGGTAAGAAGACTAAAGAGATTGAAAAGGGTAAGAAGACTAAAGAGATTGAAAAAGGTAAGAAGACTAAAGAGATTGAAAAGGGTAAGAAGACTAAAGAGATTGAAAAGGGTAAGAAGACCAAAGAGATTGAAAAAGGTAAGAAGACCAAAAAGATTGAAAAAGATACAGGTAATATCAATAAAAAATCTAAGCAAAAAAGAAGATGATAGTCTTTAAGTAAAAAGGTAAGAAACATGACAAAAATCTTTAGGGTTGCATATAATAGCGCAGTTAATACCATTAAGGAACGGTTAGATACCATTGATGAAACAGATATTGAAAAAACAATTGATGCAATACTGAATGGTGCAACAATTTTTGTATATGGCGCAGGTAGATCTGGTGTAATAGGCAAAGCTTTTGCTATGAGACTGGTTCAGATAGGACAGAGAGCCTATTTCATAGGAGAGAGTGTAACGCCAATTGTTACAGAAAACGACGTCACGATCATTTTATCAAATAAGGGTGAATCCTTTACCTCTATACAGGTAGGTAATATTGTGAGGAGAGTTGGATCCAGACTGGTAGTTATTACCGCCAACCCCAACTCAAAATTAACCCATATAGCAACAATTAAGATTGTATTGCCTTCTTTACCATACGATGTAAACCTGGCACCTTTAGGTACAATATTTGAAGAATCGGCTTTGATACTGCTTGATTCAATAATAGCCGAACTCATGAATAAACTGAAGGAGAATGAAGAAAGCATGAGAAAGAGGCATGCAATAATGGTGTAACCATGACTATCACAAATAAAGATAAAGATGATTTTACATATGCCAGGGCAACGGGTGTAGATATATCTAAAAAAAATGAAAGCGTAAGAAAATTAAGTGATATTATCAATTTTACAAGACAGGATCAGCCAGGTGCTTTTGTAAATATAAAAGGCCATTATGCAGGTATTATAGATATAGGTAATAATCTCTATGGCGCCATAACAACAGACGGTGTAGGATCTAAATTGCTTATCGCAAAGGAACTTGATATATGGAACAGCGTGGGTATAGATTGTGTTGCCATGAATGTTAATGACCTTTTAGCCATAGGGGCCGAGCCTGTAGCAATGGTGGATTACATAGCTCTGGATCAGATTAACGAAAGAGTAATAACAGAAATTGGGAGAGGTCTCAATAAAGGTGCAGAAATGAGCAATATTACAATTGTTGGCGGTGAAACTGCAGTCATTCCTGATATCATAAAAAATATTGATCTATCCGGTACTGCATTCGGAATAATAAAAAATAAAAAAATAATTGACGGTTCATCAATAGAGGCGGGTGATATCATCATAGGATTGGAATCCTCAGGCATACATTCTAACGGATATACACTCATAAGAAAAATTTTGAAAGATAAACGCATATTACTAAATGAACCCGTTGAAAAAAATAGAACAATTGGTGAAATTTTACTGAAGCCAACATACATTTATGTTAAAGAGCTTATAAATAACTTTGAATATATTCATGGAATGGCACATATTACCGGAGGTGGGTTGAGAAATTTTATACGGCTGAATAATACTTATCATTTTGTTATAGATCACCCGTACGAACGCCCGAAAATCTTTAAATGGCTGGCTGAGGAAGGCAATATTTCTGATCAGGAAATGTATCAGACCTTTAATATGGGTACTGGATTTGCAATTATCATTAATAAACAATATAAAGAAAAAATAATGAATACATGTAGCAGATTCAATCCGCGTGTAATAGGTTATGTGGAAGCAGGACACGGTGTTTCTGTGCCAGCTCTCGATATTAATTACAACATATATTAATAATAATTATTTTGGTTTATCTATTTATTTAGACATAAAACATACAGACAATACAATATATATTAATACAATCTATTTATAGTATATATACTAATCAAAAGATTTAATATTGAATAAAACATCTTTATACTGATGATTGCATTAAATCAACTGTTGTATAAATCTGGAACGGTAAGCAGGTATATGGATGAAAACAGATTTCAGGAAGAGACAGACAGCAGTTTACTGAGATATGTAAAAAAAGATCTATCAGTCCTATTCTGGAATCTAACTTTAAAATGTAATCTAAACTGTCAGCATTGTTATGCCAACGCATCTGCAAAACCAGATCCCGGAGAGCTTTCAGATGGTCAGATATCAGATCTCATACGTGATCTGAAGAATATGGGCTTACCTGTGGTGATTTTTTCAGGTGGAGAGCCGTTTCTGAGAACTGGCTTTTATGATTTTATAAGACAGGCCAAAGAATCAAAGATCAGGGTTTCCATATCTACAAACGGAACTCTTATAACAGAGACCGTTGCCAGTGAATTAAAAGATCTGAATGTGGATTATGCAGGAATAAGCATTGATGGCATGAATGATATACATGATCAATTCAGGGGGATGAAGAATTCTTTCAACAGAGCTGTCATGGCTTTAAACCATCTGAAAAATAACAACGTTATGACTGGCATCAGATTTACGGTAACTGGTTATAATTATAAAGATCTCAAGAAGGTTGTAGAACTCGGTATGGAAATTGGTGTTGACAGATTCTGTTTATACCATCTGGTTCCATCCGGTAGAGGTGCCAAAAGCATAGACATCAGTAAAAAAGAGAGGAAAAAGGTTCTTGACTATCTTATGGAAACGACGTATAACATACATGATCAACACATTGATATGGAGGTACTCACTGTTGACAACCCCTCTGATGGGCTGTATCTGTTATTGAAGGTAATGAAGGAAGATGATAAGCTGGCCAAGCAGATATACAGATTATTGATGAAAAGAGGCGGTGATGGATCAGGAATAAAGGCTGGAAATATAGATCCTGTGGGTAACGTGCATCCTAATCAGTTCTGGTGGGATCTGAATATGGGTAATGTAAAGGAAAAACGATTTTCGGATATATGGAAAAGCAGCACGGACCCTGTAATAAAAGAGATACGGGAAAATAGTTCTAAAAAACTATCTGGAAAGTGTGGCAGATGCAACTTTAAAGAGGTGTGTGGTGGGTTCAGGTTAAGAGCGTTGAGAGTCAATGGAGATCTCTGGAGCGAAGATCCCGACTGCCTGCTGAGTGAAAAGGAGATAAAAACAGAGATACCTGAGGGATGGATATGAGTGATTTTTCCAAAAAACCGGTCATAATCTTTATAGAGATAACCAAGGCATGTTTACTTTCATGCAAGCATTGCCGTGCAAAAGCAATCCGTAAAAGGAGTAATGAGGAGCTAACCCTGGATCAGATAACACTTTTGATAGATCAGATCAGAGCGTTTGAAAAACCGTATCCTATCGTTATAATTACAGGTGGAGATCCATTAATGAGATCAGATATATTTGACATAATTCAAAAATTTACTGATTCTGGAATAAAAACGTTTATAGCCTTCAGTGGTACAAAACTGGCAGACGAAAATGCAATTAAAAAATTCAAAACAATTAATATTACTGGCTTATCTGTGAGCATAGATGGCAGCAATGCAGAAATTCACGACGAGTTCAGGGGTGTAAAAGGGACATATGACATATCTATGAACATTCTTGAAAATTGTAATAAGGAACAATTAAATTATCAGATTAATACAACTGTGTGGAAAGGTAATCTTTACGATCTTCCAGCATTATTGAAGTTGGTAACGGGGATTAAAGCAAATAGATGGGATCTGTTTTTTCTTATTAAAACTGGAAGGGCAAAAGGAGAGTATTCAATAAATCCAGAGGAAGCGGAGGATGTATTAAAATGGCTCGCTTTGATAGATAAGAAGATTCCAATGTCAATCAAGGTTACCGAAGCACCTTTTTATAATCGTGTGAAAATGATGAATGCTGTTAATGGCGGTGCGTTATTTAATTATCTTTGTTCTCAAACCAGAGAGATAATCAATGGAAATGAGATCAAAAATCTTTATGTAACAAAAGATAGTAAAAATTTAGGAGTGGTTGACGGAAGAGGTATCATATTCATATCAAATACCGGAGAGGTCTATCCATCAGGATTTCTTCCAGTATCATCAGGCAATATAAAAAATATCAATCTTACAGACATATACAACCATTCAGAGCCGTTTTTATCCATAAAGAGTCCCGTTAAACTTAAAGGAAAATGTTCCCGGTGCGAATATAAAGAAATCTGTGGTGGTTCAAGAGCGAGAGCCTACGCAGAATTTGGAGATTATTTGGAATCAGATCCTTTATGCATTTACAATGGAGGCGTCTAAATATGGATGATCTGGATCTCAAAATTTTGAAACTTCTTCAGGATGATGTTCCCATTACTGAAAAACCTTTTTCGGAATTATCTCAAAAATTAAACATTTCTGAAAGTGAATTGATCAGGAGAATTAAGCTATTGAAAGAAGATAATTACATATTCAGAATTGCTCCTAAAGTAAACTTTTCAAAATTTACCAGGATAAGCGCCCTTGTTGCCATAGAAGCAAAAGAGGATGGCATTGAAAAATTGACAGAGCTTATAAACAGTATATCTGAAATATCGCATGCCTACATACGGGATAATAAATATAACCTCTGGATAACTGTTTCTGCAGATAACCAGGATCGTTTTGATCATCTAATTGATGAATTAAAAAAAATAAATGGAGTTACAGATATTGTTATTTTTCCATCCAAAAAAATTTTTAAATTGAATGTTAAATTTGAGGTGTGACTCTTAAATGATTGATGATAAGGATAGAGAAAAAGAGGCAGGCAAAATGGTTTCAGGTGAAGATATACTGAACGAAACTGCGAAAGGATTATCCGTTGTGGAGAGGCCCTTTTTAAGAATTGCTGAAAAACTGGGAATTGAGGAGAGTCACCTCCTGAAAGTTCTGAATAAACTCAAGGTAGATGGAAAAATCATTAAAATAAGAGCATTGCTCAATTACGAAAAACTGGGATATACAGTCAATGCTCTTATAGCAATAAATACAGAAGAACCTGAAAAAATATATAAAGGGATATCCAGTCATGTTAACATATCACATGCGTATGAACGTATTCCTGACTCTGTAAAATTTCCATACAATCTATTTTTAATGTGCCACTTTAAAAGCGAAGAGGAATTGAATCATTTGACAGCTTTGCTCCACGAATCTCATGAAAAATTCGTGATACTGAAAACCCTTAAAAGGATCAAACATAGCAATACAGAGGTTTGAGATGTATAATAATTTATATAAATATGAAAATAAATGGGTGTTTAATAAATGTCGTATCTACCATTGATGCTGAATATGGACAGGATGCCTGTTACGGTTGTGGGTGGCGGTTCCATTGCACTGAAAAAGATCAATATTTTAATGGAGTATAAACCATCGATAACAGTTATATCGGAAACATTTGATGAAGAATTTAAAAAATTAAACGTCAAAAAAATAGCTATGCAGATTAACAGAGAAACAGATATGGCTCCTTTCATCAGCAGGTCCAAACTAGTTGTAATTGCTACCAACAGCAACGAAATCAACGATCTTGTAGAAAACTACTGTAAAAAAATAGATGTATTATATAACAGAGTTGATCGTAAAGAGAGCACAGTCATATTCCCTGCACTGTTAAAGATGGATTCCATTACAGTAGCGGTATCCACTTCAGGATCTCTGCCGGGATTCTCAAAATTTCTCAGAGATCAGATAAAAACTTCGTTAAAAGATTATATTTCGGCATTTGATCTGTTAAAAAAAATAAGGGATGGCATGCCTGCAGATAGCTATTCTAAAAGATATTCTTTTTTTGAAAAATTGTTGAGTAACAGTGACTTCTGGCTTCTTGTGAAAAACGAAAATTTTGAGAAAGCAGAAGATTTTGCAAAAGAGTTGTGGGAGGCGATGAAGTGATCATAAGCTTTCATGTTACCCATAAAAAATCCTCTTTAACGGAACTTGAAAAATTAATAAATATTCCTGATAATACATATATTTCTCTTCTTGAGATTGGAAATGTGAAGGAATATGTTATATTGAGGACCTGCCACAGATTTGAGATTTATATGGTAGCTGATAGCCATGCTATTATTGATATTCTGAACGATTTTATAAAAACGATAGAGGTAAAAAATAACTTCTATCTGTTTGACGAAATTAGCATAATTCATCTTATAAAGGTTTCATCCGGTATGGATTCAATGGTAATAGGGGAGCAGGATATACAGAGACAGGTCAAAGAGACACTTGCTAAATCAATGAATGATGGCAAATCTGGAAAAATTTTGAATTACCTGTTCATGAAATCTTTAAACATAGCTAAAAGAATCAGACATGAAACAGCTATTGCAAATGGCATTGTATCAGTACCACAAAGCACCATTAAAATTATAGAGGAATGGAGCCTTAAAAAGGATATAAAAGAGATAGGAATAATCGGTACAGGTTACGTAGCTAAACTATTACTTAAATATCTGAAAAAAACTTCGTTGAATATAACTCTATTTGGCAGAAACATGGAAAAATTATACGAACTGAAGGATCTATTCAATGTAAATATATGTAACCTAAACAAACTTGCAGAAAAGATAGATAATCTTGATATTCTGGTAACTGCAGTATCTGTATCAGATCCCATTTTGCAAAAAAAGGATTTTAATGCAACAAAGCCATATCTTATACTGGATCTCGGTAATCCCAGAAATATTGAATTTGATGATATTGAGAGATATTATGATTTAGATAAAATTAAAAAGAATATTGAGACAAATATGAAATTAAGAAACAAAGAGATAAAAAAAGCTGAAAAGATCATCGAAGAGGAGATCAAAAATATTGAAAAAAAATTGAAAAATCTGGAAAAAGAGATGGTAATAGCTGAAATATACAAAAATGCAGAAAGAATAAGGGAAGAGGAAATTCTTGAAACCATAAAAATTCTGGGAAATGAAAAAAGGGAGGTCATTGAAAATCTGACCAGATCTCTGATGAATAGATTACTTGCAGAACCTGTAAAAAACATAGAAAAAATAGCAGATATTGAAACGGTAAAAACATTATATGGTGTGAGGAAAAATGGAACTTATAACAAGAATGAGGAGATTGAGAGAAAATAAGATATTGAGAGAGATGGTTTCGGAATCAGATGTAAAATTAAAGTCCCTGATTCAGCCACTGTTTATAGATGAATCAATAGATAAACGAATAAGAATTGAATCAATGCCCGGTATAGACCGTATTTCAATATCAGAGGCTGTGAAAGAGGCAGAGAGTATCCGGAAGGCAGGCATAAGCAGCATACTTCTTTTTGGTATACCTGCCCATAAAGATGAACTTGCAGGTTCTGCATGGAATGATGAAGGGGTTATCCAGAGATCTGTAAAATTACTAAAAAAAGAGACTGATATGCTGATAATATCTGACTTGTGTATGTGTGAATATACCAGTCATGGACATTGCGGTGTGATTAAAAACTCTGCTATTTTAAATGATGAAACATTAGCAATTTATCAAAAAATTGCTTTAAGCTATGCCAGAAGTGGTGTGGACATGATTGCTCCAAGTGGAATGATGGATGGACAGGTAAAAGCTATAAGAGAATCGCTGGATGACAACGGATTCAAGAACATACCCATAATGGCATACAGTGCCAAATATGAATCATCTCTTTATGCACCTTTCAGAGAGGCTGCAGAATCAGCGCCTGCCTTTGGGGACAGGAGCGGTTATCAGATGAATTATCACAATGCTAAAGAAGCCTTGAGAGAGGTGGAACTTGATATAAAAGAGGGCGCCGATATTGTGATGGTTAAACCTGCGTTATTCTATTTAGATATTATAAAGATGGTTAAAGAAAGATTCAATGTTCCAGTTGCTGCATATAACGTTAGTGGCGAATATAGCCTTGTAAAAGCGGCAGCTATAAATGGATGGATTGATGAAAAAAGAATGATCAATGAACTTTTAACCTCAATTAAAAGAGCTGGTGCAGATCTGATAATAACCTACTTCGCCAAACAGTTTGCAGAAATGCATATTGAACAATGAATTTCTAAAACAGATGTTCAGGAGATTGTCTACCCTGACCTCTTTAGAAATATACTCCATTGCGATCTGTTTTATCTGCATTCCATTATAGTGTTTGATATAATATTGTATCCCTGTGAATAATCAAATATAAGGATAACCAGTTATGTCACGGACTATAATATAAATGCAGGGTAGATGCCTCAAACTTGACTGTTTATTCTAACATTTAAAAGTGGTTTAGACTATCATTATCTTTAAAAAATTGTTTTGGATATACACATTTACTGTTAGAAGGAGTTTGTTCATCATCAAAATAATTAAGGGATAGTAAGATCTTATATAGGAGTTCTTATCCATTGGTAACCAAATATTTTGATTTAGGCATTGTGAATAAATAACATAAGCATTTACATAAAAACCCATTTTCGACAGCAATTTGAACGTAAACACGAAGGAATTTCACTTTTCAAAAGTAGTGACAACCAAGAAGGATTACCCTTCTTCATTACAGCTTGGCTACTACATGCGCTAAAAACAGCTCTTTCCCTATTCCAACTGCCTCTGCTAGCTCTAACTGCTTATCTGTCAGTTCCGTCACCGTAAACCATCTCCGTTTCGTATCATTCCTCACACTGTTTTCATTAAGAATTACTCCATCAAATGTTCTAAATACTCTCTCTCCCGTTATTGTCACCGTCTTTTTTGTAAACGGCAGTTGAATCTTCCTCATTTTCGGCAGAGTAAAATTCCCCATATATGGCAATTTAAAATTCTACACCCCGTTACCCAAATTGGAGGTGTGGAAATTTGTTATCCCAGGAGGATTGGTTTATGATACGTGAATTGTATGAACGTGGAATGAGCATCTCGAATATCGCCAGAAGATTACAGATTGACAGAAAGACCGTCAGAAAATATGCTAAGAGTAGTGAAATCCCTAAATATCACAGGGATAAAAGACCATCAAAGATAGATCCATACATAAGCGAAGTGAAAGATCTGGTAAACAAATATGATCTGTCATCGATAAGGATTTACGAAAAGCTAAAGGAAGATGGATTCAAAGGCAGTTATACACTGGTAAAGGATGTTGCCAGAAAGTACAGGAATGACCGGCAGATCAAAGCAGTGTACAGGTTTGAGACCAAGCCAGGAGTACAGGCACAAGTAGATTTTGGAGAGGTTGGCCGTATTGAGATAGATGACAAGATTAAGAAGTTATACTTCTTTTCAATGATTCTCGGATATTCAAGAAAGAGATACGTGGAATTCACTACGGATATATCAACCTTGAGTTTCGCAAAAATTAAAATGTGAAAATACCTTTTATTCTATACTGGGTACACGAAAATTTTGTTTTTCGCTCTATTTTTTTTGGTACGGTTTACAGGAGGTTTTTTGGTGCGGGCACTCCCAACTTATTCATTATCTCTTTTGCCTCCTCGGACATTGATGCTATTGTTATTACTTTATCTTCTGTTTTTATCGGTATTGCCTTTACACCCAACAATATTTCTGATATCCTTTCTACTGTCATCTCTTCTCCCATCTTCTTTTCCATTATTCTACCTATCAGCAACGATAATACAGATACCATCACATGCGCTTTGATTCTATCCTCTCTCCAGTGATATATTGGCCTTATATTTATAAATGATTTTATCGTCCTGAATGCCCTCTCTATTCTCCATAGCTCTTTGTATCTCTTTACTATCTCCTTCACTTCTAACCCGAGTTTGGACATCAATCAAAAAATACTTCGTACTGGCATAGATGATAATTTGTAGTATTAATTAAAATTAATTCGGAACTAAAGCATCTATCTCAAGTGTTTTGATGATCTCCTTTTCTTCCACCCCCATGTTCTCCTGTTTGATCTTATCAGCAGTACCCAAATAAATATTCATAACAACTTTAGGCTTGCCATTGACACGTTCAATTTTTCTGAGGTAGTAGTGAACAGTACCATTTGGTTTTTTCAATTCCCAAATAAAGGTCATGGATAAGTAATAATAATACTACTATAAATAATTTATTATGGAGCAATGCATAGTGAAAATGATTTTCAAAAAGGTAATACTACAAATGCTCACGCTCAATCCATGAGGGATTTATTTTACCATGTCCAAACTCGGGACTGAGGAAGGCTATGTACCCGGAACACAAAGGAACGCCACTGTCCGATGAGCCCATGCGGACAAATGCACAGATGGAGGCAGACTGCGAAATTGTCATAGGCGAACTGGATGTGTACATGCACACGAACATACCGCCGTATCTGTTTGAGGCTGCAAAGCACATCGTTGAGCAGTACAGGAAGTGGAAAAACCATCTCTTCGTGAATGAACTTGACGGCATTGCCCACACGAACAACTCACTTGAACGTGTTTTCAGGAAGGTGAGGCGCAATGTCAGGCGCAGGTGCGGTAACATGGCGACGGGCCACCAGCTCACGCTGAACGGCGAGTGTCTCCTGCTGTTTCAGAATATGGACAACGACGCATACGTAAAGGCGGTGTTCGGAAACAGTGACATAGCGGCCGTGTTCGGAATGGAGAGGGAGCTCATTCCAAAGACATCCGCGATGACACCGAAGAGAAGGAAACAGCTGCTTGAAACAGCAAGAGAGATGCTCCTGTCAGGCAGTGTGCCCGACACACCCTATACAGATGAGATGTGGGCCGAAGCACGGACATCGAGATAGTACACAGGCACCATCTGGTTTATCGTTATTTTCAGCGTGTCTTCAGTCCGTCTTTTCAACAGTTGCGGGGAATGCTGTCGTTGAGAAACATTGTATTTCATACCATGCTACCTAACGGTTCATGTCCGGCATAGATAAAAACTAATGTCTTTAACTATATTAATCATATCTGAACATCCTTTAATGTGAAAGTTACTTCATATTTTTTCAAAAAGATATTAGGTATTTCAGATGATGCATATTTCAATTTTTTATCAAAATCGTCAGCTATTATTATTCCTCTAACCCCTCTTCCTTGTGATATGTTCTGTCGGACCCAACTAATATATCCCAATATTTGACCTATAACGGAATATCTAGCCGTTCCAGCCTTTAATTCTATCACTAGAAAATTACCATCTTTATCTATAGCAAGAATGTCCATCCTTCCAACATCTGTGCTAAATTGTCTTCCAGTGATCCCTTTTTTTGAATAAAGTTCTAAGCCATTTTCAATTTGATTTAGATTCCGTATGATATATTCTTCAAGATCTTTTTCGAGACTTATTGTCGCCTCAATATCCTCATCACTATCTACATCCTCCAAAGAATCATCTCCCTCTACGTGTGCATCAATATTGTCTTTTTCTAGATGAAGCTTGTATCTCCCACCGCCTAAATAAAATAAACATGCATGGTGGTGTAAAGTGGGGTGATGTTTACTTGATGGGTGATTAACGCTTAACCCAATTAAATGAGCCCGAATTGATGATTGTTTCCATGGTTTATCTGGGTATTTTCTATATATCCAATCTATTACTTCTTTTGCCGATACGACTCCCCCTAATTCTTTTACAGCCTCTATTACAGCATCTTTACATGTAACCTTAATTATTATCACCATTCATCATGAGTTATTTGCGTTATTTAAGATTTTTTATGTTGCGTAAGAGTTCACTCGTTTGAAGTTTCCTCATTTTTACAATTTGAACCGAAATATCTTTATATGTGATTGTATATAATAATATTGCGAATAACTTCATTGCACATTATCTAGATGATCAGCACCCTTCTTTTTCAAGCCTGAAAATAAGAGAGATTGAAACGATAAAGAAGCTATCTACGGAGATAGAGAATCGTTCAAAAGATAATCAGGACGTGAAGAATCTTTCAAATATGAAAGGAATCGGAAATAACTCTGCAGCTACAATAGTATCAGAGATCAGGGATATAAAACAGTTCTGAAGGAGAGATAATGAAGATAGTAGAAGAGATAGATTACATGTATGGAAAGAATATAATATTCACGGATAGAGAAGAGATGGAAACAGAAGAGATAATAACCCGTTACAGGGATAGGTGGATAATAGAAGATGGATTCAAAAAGATGAACTATGAGGACAATATATCAGTCACACCAATATATACATGGACGGACCAGCAGATAACGTTGCACATATTTGTCTGTATTGTAAACGCCGTTTTTGGTAAAAATTCAAGTGGCGTTTACAGAAAGAGACTGAAGGAAGCAGGAATAGAGATGAGCGTAGAGAGAGCATTAGAGATCTTGAGAGAAGTCCATGCAATAGGTGCGTTATACGAGAACAGGAAGATTGAATGGAAGATAGAGGAGATGGAGAAGGAAGAGGAAATGTTGGTGGATGCACTGAAATTGAAACCATTGTTTAACGAAATGGTTGGCAATAGTGGGTAATACGAAACTACGAGAACAAATATAAAGGGGAATTTTCAGATGACTGGGTATATAAGCATCTACACTTTACATACTTGTAAACTTCAGATATATGCAAAACTATTATCAGTTATTCAATTTTTTTATTATTGTTGTTATGCATTCATTTATATCCGGAGATTCTGCAATATAGTCTGGTTTGATCTTTTTTCTTATTAAAGCGTCGGCGGTCTCCCGCCCTATTGCCGCTATATGTATGTTTTTAAGGTTCAATTTTTTATGCATCTTTTTAAATATAAGAAAAAAACCTTTTACAATCATGCTTGATGTAAAAATAATAGCATTGATATCACCTTTTTTTAATTTATTATATATATTCATATGTAATAATACTGGTTTTAAAATTGACGCATGATATATATTTAAGACAGATATCTTGAAGCCAATTATCCTTAAATTTGGAATTAAGTTTTTATTTCCGTTTTTGCTTCTAACGATCATTACTTTTCCTATTTTTTTATTTTTCATTACCTCTATAATGCCTGTTGTTGATTGTACCTCAGGAACTGTGACATTTCTGGTTTCAATTTGTTCTTTCGTCTTATTTCCAATTGCAATGATCTCCCTGGCATTATCCAATATTTTTTCAAATTCATCATTTCCCAAGTATTCTTTAAATAATTCCACCGAAAGGGTACTTGTAAATATTACGTAATCGGCATATCCAATTCTTTTGACCTTTTTTAAAATTAGATTTCTGTTTTCTTTTATTATATTTATTACTGGCATATTATAAATTTCTATTCCTTTTAGATTAATTTTTATAAATTTATCTTTAGGTCTTAGGAGTAATATTCCGTAATTCATAAAATATCAACAACCTTTCCTATCACAATGATAAGAGGAGATTGCATTTTCTGTTTTTTTGCTTTATAAACAATATCAGAAAGCAACCCCTTTAAAATTTTTTCTTTTCTGGTAGTTCCATTGCTTATTAAACAGACTGGTAAAGTGGGAACCATACCTGCATTTAACAGATTGCTAACTATTATTTCTAAATTTTCGGCACCCATTAAAAACACAATTGTTCCATCAAATTCAGCTATGTTACGCCAATTCAGTCTGTTTTTCACCTTCATATGCCCGGGCAATATCATTAAAGATGAGGAATAATCTCTGTGTGTAACAGGCAAGCCTATAGACGTAGGAACGCCTATGGCGGAGGTTATGCCTGGAACAATCTCA
>JAMCUS010000015.1 GCA_023379385.1 Thermoplasmatota archaeon | reverse complement strand
TACAGTTATGATAACAGATCATGCTCTGTTATCATAACTGTAATAGGGCCAGTATCTGAAGGCATTCCTGCCTTAACCATTTCTGGAAAGAGAATTACCTCCTCTTTTCCATGATGACATTTATCTACAAAAACCGTTATAAAATCCATAATTCGCTCTAAATCCATCATATCAGGCTCTTCATTATGCCTGATTTTATTACATATAACACCCAGTATATCAAACACTGTGAGGATTACTTCGTGTTCGTGCTTCAGGGATTCAGTAGCCTCCACCTTATTCACCTTTATTGAATCACTTCAAAATCAAAAGAAAACAGACTGTATCAATATATAAAGATTCTGATTAAAATTGCTCTGTTGACAGGCTGTGAAAGAAGATAGCGTAAGGAAAATGATATAAAATTTAAATAACCCTGCACAATTCATGTTATTATAAAATATACATAAAGATAAATGGTAAACTATAAATTCTTTGGATTACATCAATATTTCTGATCATGTCTCATAAAAGAAACAAAAAAGATGGAAAATTAGATGACGGCAGGATTACTGCTACAAATAAAAAAAAAGAGAGCACAAAAAATAGGAGAAAAAATAAAGAAGAGATTTTTGATCCAAAATCGTATATTAAAAACAATATAACAATTATTCTGTTTGTATTGATTATTGTTATAATTGCCGTCTCTTTTGGATGGACTGTATACAGTTCATCATTGAATCATCCTGGAACAACAAACTCCAGCCCTGGTTCAAGCACTAACAATATAACCTCTTCAAGTAACCTGACTGGCAAACATATTATAGATTTTACAGAGATAGATACACAGAACGTATCTCTATCACTATCAGATTTTTCAGGCAGACCAATGCTTTTAGAATTTTTTGCTACAGGCTGTCCCCACTGTATAGAGGAGGGACACATTCTCAATGATCTCTATCATAATTATTCATCAAAAATTATATTTTACTCCGTAGGAACGTGGTGGAATGTTGATACCTCAAGTACCCAGAATTTGACCATGGTGACAGCATATCAGAGTGATAATGGGTATTCATGGTTTTTTTCATGCACAACACAGTATCAAAATTATATACTCAATGAATATAACGTAAATTATAACGGCGTACCTTCTATATTTCTTATCAACTCTGCAGGTGTTATTAAATATGTCTACCTGGGGACAACTTCGTATACCATATTGGCCCCTGCTTTGAATTCGCTCAACTAACAATTCTATTTATTTTAACATATGAATTGCAACAGATATATGCCCGGAGCAGATAACCCATACAGAAACCTCCTTTAAGTTCAAATAAAATAAGAAAATTTTGGACTGCATCACAAACATCACAAATACATATATAGAGGTTTATAATTGTGTAACACAATGAATGCAACAGAGAGATTGAATCTTCTTAAGAGCAATGCCATGGAGATTGTTACAGAAGAGGAATTAGTAAAAATCCTTAAGGATAAGGAATCACCTGTTATGTATGTTGGCCTGGAGCCATCCGGATTTATACACATTGGAACAATGATTGTAATAAGGAAATTGATTGATTTCAGAGAAGCCGGTTTTACTGTTAATGTACTTCTTGCTGACTGGCACGCCATGCTGAATGATAAGCTGGATGGAGATCTGGAAAAGATAAAGAGAGCAGGCATGCATATGCGTAATGTGTTTGAATCGTTTGGGGTGGATGCAAATTTTATATGGGCATCGGATTTAATTGAAAAAAGTGATTACTGGGCTACTGTACTTAAAATAGCCAAATCATCTACAATATCGAGAATAAAACGGGCAATGACGATTATGGGCAGGAAGGAAGGTGATGCTGACGCAGATGTGTCCAAGATGATCTATCCATGCATGCAGGTCGCAGACATATTCAAACTTGGTGTCGATGTAGCATATGCAGGAATGGATCAGAGAAAGGCACATATGCTCGCACGTGACGTTTCGGATAAATATGGCTGGAAAAAGGTAGTTGCGCTTCATACCCCTATTTTATCGGGATTGAAAGGCAGCATGCGCATGGATTCATTCGAAGGAAAAATGTCCAAAAGCAACCCAGAAGCAGCTGTACTGGTTACGGATTCAGATAAAGATATTGAAAGAAAGATACTGAAGGCATACTGCCCAGAAAAAAAGATCGAAGATAATCCGATTATAGAGATCATACAGTATTTGATATTGCCATGGATTCATGAATTTAGATTGATAAGAGAGGATAAATACGGTGGAGCCAAAACATACAATAATATAGCGGATTTAAGAGAGGATTACCAGAAAGGTTTGATACATCCGATGGATCTCAAAATTTCCGTAAAAAACGGCATCATATCAATTCTGGAAATAGGAAGAGATAAGATAAAAAACATGGTTATTGAGAACAGCCCTGGTGCGTAAACATGAATTGGTGATCTTATTATCAAGGTGAAGATTCACGTAAAATTTGGATTGAAAAGGGATATAACATACAATAGCTGGCTCAAGGCCATAAACATCTGCCTGACTGAAGACCCTGTTCATGGAAGGGCTAATAAAGAACTGGTGGAATACATTGCTTCGTTGACAGGAATTGACTCAGGGAGTATACTGATAACAGCGGGTAGAACCAGTAAAACTAAATATATAACATTACCTGACACAGAATCCATCCGTAATTTTTTGAAAAATATCGGGTACAATGATGAAGATGATGAACAGAGATAAGATATTTGAGAGAATCAAAAAATGGATTGAGGACCTTAACGAAGAGGACTGTATCGTTCTTGTGGAAGGTATAAAGGATGTGAAGGCTCTGCGATCACTTGGAATACTGTGCAATATTGAAACGATAAACAGAGGCGTATCAATCAATACTCTCATTGAACAATTGAAAAGCAAAAATAAAAAGGTCGTAATATTGACAGACTGGGATAGAACGGGCAATGAATTAACTGAAAAGCTCATATTTTTTTCAAGCAATACCGGACTGAAATACGATCTGTTATACAGAAAGAAGATAATTGTACTCTTTTCAAAAGAAACGTATTCCATAGAATCAATTTACAAAATATATGCCAAATACATTCGCACAGCCACACATGACAAAAAATTATGAATTATTGAAATAGAAATGGGCACTGCTGCAATATTAAAATTAAACTTTTTATAATGCAAATATTCAGTACAGATGATATTGAATAAAGGACGTTTTATTTGGGCTGTCTTGTATCGCCTGTTTTGATCATAACCACACACAAATATCAATTCTGTATGAATTTTTATAAACATTTATAAATAATGTTGATTCGATCAATAAATATATATATATGATTAAGCAATATACAACATACATAAAAAACCCTAAAAGAGTACTTTGTACTCTACTGTAGTACAATACGGTGGATGCAAAATACTGGAATTAAGATATGTGGATGGGATTAAAATTAGCAAGAAAAAATTTGATAAAAAGATCATTGTCAGATTGGACCTTGAAGATATGGAGTTCATAGACACTTTTGTGAATACCCATCCTGAATTCAGCACCAAATCCGATTTTGTGAGATACGTAATACACACGTTTATAATGGAAAGAACAAACAAAATTGATCAGGTACCTGTGACATCAGGCATTCAAAACGATCAACTCATAAACAGTATACTCGAAGACAGGCAGAAAAGTAATATGGAACTGTACCCGGTAAAAATAGGATTGAACATTTATGTGAGAAAAGCTTTTTATAAATATTTACTGGATATGCACCCGTCAGCTATTTCATTTTCAGAAACATATTTAAATGAAAAAATAGAGGAGCTTGCCAATGAGGGGTTCAGCACGGAGCTGGAATATTTACTGGATCGTAAAAATAACAGAGATAAAAAAATAATAGAATACAGCAAAGGTGATAAAGATGACAAATAGGATGAAAGAAGTCATGTGGTTATTGTTTTCGTTTTTTTGTATTGTTGATTGCAAAAATGGGGTGATCTAATGGATTGTAAAACAAATGAAAAAGAGGTAAATAAAATAAATAGTAGTGGTGGCAACTACATAAAGCAGAAGATAGAACCAGAAAATGTGAGTGTACATATTGCAGGAAGTTATGCAAATAGATTGTCCAGGGAATTAATTGTAAACCTGACATCTGCGAATTTCAAGGAAAAAAACATATATCAGGTAGATCTGCGAGGTATATTCACCAGTTATGCAGATGGAATTACCTGCAGCACGGAGGAGTTGGAATCAATACTGTACAAAAACATGGATGAGTTACCTCAGGATCTAATACTGATCGTATCCTTGGGGCGCAGTGGTATTACTGCCATGGAATCTTTTTTTGATATGGCATTGAAAACAAAGAGAAATATAAATTTTATTTACATAACCCCAATGGAAAACGAAGGGAAGAGGTACACTGAAGCAAAAAATATGGTGGAGAAACTGAAAATTAGAAAAATTGACCTTTATAATTATGAACACTTCCACGAAGTGAATATACTGAATGAACCGCAGTATAACGGAATGTCACTGAAAGATTGTGATCATGTAATTGTCGAACAGATTAACAAAATAATACATGAAATTTTAAGTGCAAAAACAATCTCCTATGAAGTACCCATAAATACGCCGATAAATCTGACGGAAATACCTGATACATCCCAGATGCATGAAGAGGTATTCACATCTGATAACAATCGATTTGTGGATGTTATTCTAGAACCTGAAAAGGAGGATCTGGAGACACCCACCGATAATAAAACAATAAATATAGAAATTGAGTCAGAAGGAACTACACACGATGGATGCACACAGCCGATAAACAATCAATGTGTTGTAAATGAAAACGCAGAATCAATAAATGAGGTGTGTATAGATATTGTAGAAAATGAGCAAAAAGATCTGGAACCATTGAAAGACTTCAACAGGATATAGTGTGACCTGGCTCATGGGTAATTGAAATACATATGCAAATAACCATTTACTTTATTTTATTTTAATTTTATTAGATCGTACGGGCATTCCACTGGTTTTTATCAGATTTTGATCCCGCATTACATCCTGCAGTCAGGTAAATGATCTGATGATCATGACCTATAATTAAATAGGTGCAGGCATATCCTTTAAATGTTATGCAAGAGTTAAATGATATAAATTTAGAATCAAAATATGCTGAACTAAAAAAAATAATAAGCAGTTATGGTTCTGTTATTGTTGCCTTTTCTGGCGGCGTGGACAGTACGCTTGTGGCCAGAGCCACCTATGACGTGCTGGCTGAAAGAACCATTGCAGTAACGATAAGATCAGAAAGCTTATCCAGAACTGCATGTTCAAGAGCCATGAAATTGTCTTCAGAAATAGGTATAAGACATATCATTGTAAAAATTGATAAACTTTCCAAAAAGGAATACCGTATCAACAATTTTGATAGATGTTATCATTGCAAAAGTATGGATGCACATATTTTGAAAAAAGTTGCAGATCAGCACGGTATTGATACAATCATAGATGGCGTAAATAC
>JAMCUS010000014.1 GCA_023379385.1 Thermoplasmatota archaeon | reverse complement strand
TTGCTTTTTCAAGCCCTAGTAACCTATCAATGGCTTCATCTCTGTTTCTTGGGTCATCTGTTATTATGGCGCGGATCGATTCCTGATGCAGATACACCGACCTGTAAAAATCATCATGTGTGAGTCCTAATTCACTAAACAAAAACTCCTCAGCCTCTGTTCCTACTTTGATGCCTCCATCAGTTTTTACACTAAGATCACTTTCCTTGCTACTTGCTCTCTTTTTACGAGTTATTTCTATCGTTGATGTTTTATTCCTGAGAATAACCGTCACCTTACATTCCAGACCTATCGACCTTGAATTAATTAGCTCAATATCTGACTTTCCCTCCGCAGACTTAAAATAAGCAATTTTTCCGAACAACCCCCATTCAATGGCATTTAAGGTACTGGACTTACCACTTCCCTGTGGTCCGAAAATTAACGCGGATTTTCCGCCAAAAGAATGCTTAATGGGCTTAAGATAACCCCTAAAACCCTCAATCTCGATCGAATCAAGAACAAATGTTCCTCTCAAACTATCGTCTCCTCCCTTTTCGCTTCTTTGGAGTTGGTATCACTCCCTTTATATCCTTCACTTCTTTGTTGACTCCTTTTTTTAGTTCATTGAGCTTGTCAAGGACAACCCTTTCCAATGCTTCAGGCCCATTTCTCTCGTAGGCATCATATAGGTCGTTCCATAAACTAATAACCTCATCCTCTTTACGTTCATTCAATCTACTTCTTATCAGACTCTCAAAATCAACCATTGTCTTTACCCTTCTGCCTTAATAGAAGTTAACTTCATATTGTTAATAAAGTTATCTAATAAAAAGCTCGCCTCCATTTAGTTGTTTGTGAAGTATTCGCTTAAAACATTAATCAAATCCCGACCGGTCCATTTAATCTATTAATTGAATACTTTTTATCTCGGCAATCATTATGCTATGGGGTTACCGAATATTAACATAGCAAAGATTACTGCCTGATAGCAGCACTTCAAACATCTGACTTGGATATGTTATTATTACACAACCCCTTACATATACAAGATAATACGGATGGATGTTGTACAGCAAGACTTATAGATATTGCAATTCACAGACCTTTAAGCATTCGTTATACTTTTAGGCGTTCAAGTCTCTTTGTAAGTTCTTCAAAAACAAGCTTCTTTTTACTTGCACTGAGATGAAATACCGTTTTTATGATGGATTCATTTGTAATTGTAAATAGATAATTTAATTTTATTATGCTTTCTTGAGCAGCTCCTTCATTTACAGATATGCGTATTCCCTTCATCTGCATATTTGTTGTTATGCCTGCTATGACCACATTGCCCATCTCTTCAAACAACAATAGGGCAGGCCTTACCTTTGAACCATCGGTGTCGGTGAACTGCACCCTAGTTATTATTACGTCTCCCGCTTTAGACATTCTCCCACGCAGTGTAGTCCCCTTCTTCCCACAATTCTTTCATCTTTTCTCTCTGGGCCTTCTGAATAAATGTACCTAATTCTTTTGTCTCTTCTATAAGTGCTCGGTATGTGACGACAAACTGTTCACCCTTCTGAATAAATGTACCTAATTCTTTTGTCTCTTCTATAAGTGCTCGGTATGTGGCGACAAACTGTTCGCCCTTCTGAATAAATATATCTAATTCTTTTGTCTCTTCTGCATTTTTTATGAGATTAAGTATTACCTCGTTATAAGTCTCTCTTGGGTATTCTTTAATACGTTTAAGTGCCCTGACGACTGCTTTGTTTAGTTGAATTGTCGTTATTCCTGATCTACCCCATCTATTGTTGGACACTTTTTGATGCACTTTTTGAGATTTTTTATTAAACATTTATTCTCACCTCTTTCTTACCATCTGTTGCTTTATATATCACCTATAGTTAATATATAGCATACTATATAAAGCCTTTCCGTTTTGCGTTGCTCTGTTGAATAAATGCCAGATAGGATTAACAGATCATTATATGAATTATAAATATTTATCCAGTATAAACGGATAAAGTTTGGATGGATTTAAAAGGTATTATGCCAGATTTATTCAACACAGCAGTTTTGCGTCCGTTCTAATATTAGACGCATGCAAAAGGAGAAAAGCAGTGCTTTAAAATTACTGTGAGGTCCATCACACCTGCACATTAGGAAAAATGTTTGTGGACTCGACAGGCTGACTGAATACTAAAGAGCAATTTTCACTAAATTGTAAACGCCATTTGAATTTTTACCAAAAATGGCCTTTCAATATTTACCAATTTCGCCGCTTGAATATTTACCACCCCTTTACATACCTCTGTATCAGGTTGGTGATTGATTGTACAGATCGGATATGTTGCATATGATTAAAGAATTGAGAGATAACGGCATGAGCATATCCAGTATTGCTAAACGTTTGGGCATATGTAGAGACACCGTCGGGAGATACACATGTCTTGTGTAAACCCACCTGTATACCATAGAACCCAAAAAACTTCTATACGGGACCCTTACAAACCTTACATCAAAGGACGTATAGAAAAATATGATCTTTCTGCCGTTAGAATTCTGGATGAAATTAAAGAAAAGGGTATACTAACAAATATACAATCGTTAAAAGATATTGTCTATTAAACCGTTGGTGAAAATCGCTGTTCAATTTTCTGGTTTCTTTGATTTCTTGTAAAGCTCGTATTCTATATCTGAAAGATTCATGAAAATCACATCGCCAACTGGCTCGGGTGAGGCTCCCTTGAATCCACTTCTGGAAAACACTGCGTACGTATATTTTTTTCCAGGGTATCGCTTTCTCAGTGTTTCTGATTTTGTCTTTAAGGCTTCAACCACACTTATCGGTATAGGATTGTTTGTCCACTTGCATTCAGCGAAAAGCAATTCTCCTCGTGTTTCGGAGTGTGCGACTATGTCGATCTCCTCAACGTCCCTGCCCTTTTTTCCGGATCCATTCCATCCCCACCATCTGGAAGCGGTGTCAAATGATCTACCCAATATCCCTTCCACTATGAGTTCCTTCATGAGGTTCTCAAACTGCTCACCAGCAAAAGTGTGGAAATTATCTTTTATACTCTCAAGAACCTCTTCGTTATGAGAACTCTCAATTTCGCTCTTATGAGGTAATATGTACCTGAACCAGAACTTCAGATACTGGTCTGATATCCAGTATAACCTTCTCTTAAATTTCTCAGAAGCCCCGAAAGGTTTCTCCGAATTAATTAAGCCCAACGACATGAGCACGTATAGGTATTTTGATACCATGCTCTTGTCCAGACCAGAATAAGCACATATCTCTCCCAACGTATGATTTCCATAGGAAATGGATCTGAGAATCAACATGTAATTCCTTGGTTCCCTGAATTCAGTTCTAAGGAGAAATTCTGCCTCTTCATAGAGTGATGCCCCTTTTGAAAGCATGTTCCTTGATACGTTTTCCCAGAATCCCATATCAGGATCAAGTTTCAGGAGGTATTCGGGTATACCACCGAATACAAAGTAAGTCTTGCATAAATCTTCAAATCCATAATCTATAAATTCGGACAGGTATCTGAACTTCAGAGGTTTTAACTGCAATTGGCCAGTTCTTCTACCGTAAAGAGGACTTCTATAAGAAAGCACTTCATTTTCCATTATGCTGATTGATGAGCCTGAAAGAATCAACATTACTTTCATTTGCCTCAGTATAGTGTCATATAATTTTTGAAATACCGACGGGATTGCCCTGTTAGCCTCTATGAGATATGGAAATTCATCTATAGCTATTATGATCTTTGATTTACTTGCTTTCACTTGAAATGAACTGCTAGAAGCTAGGACAGTAAAAAAGGAGTTCCAATCATCAAAGTTGGCCTTAAGAATGCTGTCATCACCCAGAAACTTTGAAATGATTGCCTTGAAGCTGTTTATGTTTTCCCTGTCACCCTCTGTAGTTGCAAGAAAATAAACACCCCTATCACCTATGAATCTACTAATCAATTCGGTCTTCCCAACCCTTCTTCTACCATAAAGGATTAATAGTGAGGCGCCATCTGCAGACCAGTCACTTTCCAGGATTTTCATTTCTTCAACCCTGTTTACAAACTTTTGTTGAAACATAAGTATTATACTTTACTCACAACAAATATTTATATATATCTCAGCATAATTTATTGAGCTAAGCATCCAAAGTATATCATTAAAAAAAGTTGTGATTTTTATACAAAATCTTTGTATGATTGTGAAAGAATTTTAATAACCTTAGCCTAATACCTAATTGCATTAATAAATAACTTTATACGCTTGCTTGTAACTATATGCAATTACTGCCTATTATTCGTTATAATGTATAAAATCTTATGAATGATTATTATGGATTCCGGGATGAAAAATACAAATACAAATACAAATCTCACATTGAAGTGTATAAATGTTAAAGCAAAGTAAAATAAGAGCAAAGACAATCCATTGACCAGTTATGCAAAAATAGTTTCAAATTTTGAGAATAATTGGAAAATCTATTCAGGATAATAACATATACATGGTTTTAATAACGTTATGTGGAAACATCAATATTATTAGAGATAAATTAAAATAAGTTTACGTTCGCTATATAAAATAAAGATGTAAATTACCATAAAATTTGCAACTATTGAATCAGAGATACCGAAAGATATAATAAATAAATCTTGCTTACTTTCATTACAATGCTCCCATAGTGTAGTGGCCAATCATGTTGGGCCTTCGACCCATCGACACGGGTTCAAATCCCGTTGGGAGCATACTATGGAGTTACGGGAGCTATGGATTCGGGTTATTTTGGGGGTATTGCTCCCGACAGGCTGCCTGAATAGGTATATAAAGAATAACTGCTAGCAACATAGATGTATTTAGAGATATAGTAAAAAAAAATTTATAATGATATGTGAATACGGTCTTTGTGCAGGGAACATCTTATGAACGGGATCTGAAACAGATTTTAGAAGGTGAGGAAGCTACTGTGAGGAGTTACCTACAATATCTCAAAGGCGAGGACGCACACACCTTTGAGCAATTGATTGATCACCCTTTCATAGTTGTCAGAGCTGCTGGATCTTTCGGTATTGATCTGATAGCCGTAAGAAGCAAATTTTCATTTCCAATAGAGGTAAAGAGTTCTGCAAACAAAATAATACGGTTCAGCAATGGTAGCAGTAGGATGAGCAAACAGGCAATGAACATGAAGGAGAGATGTGAAAGAGCAGGAATACTGCCACTATATGCATACAGACTTAAAGGAAAACACGGCGTGGAACCATGGAGGTTGTTTATTCTTCCAACGGCAAAATTAAATGGTATTCAATCAATATTCCAGAGCAGAATTCCATACATAAAGAAAGGTATACACGATAATTTTGAAATGCGTTGGGAAGCGGGATTGCAGCTTAGCCGTTTTATAGCAATTGTTATGGAACTGGATCATCCATTAAACAATAAATAAATTGTTAAATAGATATGTGTGATATATTATACAGCCTGCTTTGATAAGGATTGGCATAGGGATATTGAAAAATTAAAAAATACCAGGTAAAAAGGTTATAAGTATTCAAAATATGGGTAACTGTAGCGTTAAAAGTTAAACCCATTCGTAATAAGAGGTTGATATGTCTGAAACTATCAAAATAAAACACATTATAGAGAATGTTTTATCGGGCAATAGATTATCTGTCAACGATGCAGTGTATCTGTTCAGAAAAGCAGACCTGTTTACACTGGGAGATGCATCCTATGAATTTAAGACAAACATACATAAAGAAAAGGTTTACTGGAGAAAAGATATAAACATAAATCCAACCAATATATGCGTTAGTAGGTGTGGGTTTTGTTCGTTCAGAAAGAATAAAAGTGATAAGGAAGCATACATGCTCACTGTCGAGGAGGTTCTGAATAAGGTTATAAAATCAAAAAAAATGGGTATAAATGAGATTCATGTTGTAGGTGGTTTGAACAGAGATTGTGACCTTAACTATTTCAGAGAACTGTTTGCTGGCATAAAAAAGATTGATTCTGCATTATTTATTCAGGCTTTAACTGCTGTAGAAATGAATTTTATATCCAAAGTATCAAAAATAGATCTCAAAGATACAATAAAAATTTTGAAAAGCTCCGGGCTGGATTTGATGCCAGGCGGTGGATCCGAAATTTTTAATGGTACCATAAGAAATTTGATGATGGCTACAAAGATAGGAAAAGATGCATGGATTAATGTACATAAAATTGCACACGAATCCGGATTGTTAACCAATGCAACAATGCTTTATGGTCACGTTGAAACAGATCTGTCGGTTATAGAACATATGAACATCATAAGAAATGCACAGGATATGCATCCTGGATTTCTAGCATTTGTTCCGTTGTCGTACAATATAAAAAACAACATTTTATCAAAGAGATACGATCTGAAAGGATCATCCGGTTTATATGATCTGCGAATAGTGGCATTATCAAGGTTATTTTTTGATAATATAAAACATATAAAACTACCATGGGTATCTATATCCAAAGAGGTGGCATCCGTGTCACTTTCGTTCGGTGTGGATGATATCGGTGGTACTGCATACGAAGAACGTATAATTGATGCTGCAGGTGGTGGAACCTGGGAAAACGTCACGGAGAAGCCAGATCTTCCAGATATTATCAGCAATTCAGGGTTCGTGCCAGTGCTTACGAACAGTGGATATCAGGGTGTAGATGAATGATTTTAGGTGCTATAGATTATATAAACATCCTGCCGGTATATTATCCAATATACACTAACAGTGTAAAACTTCCTGATAAATGGAAAATAGAGAGAAGGGTTCCATCGGATCTTGTAGACATGTTCGTAAATGGCAGTCTTGACGTAACACCTGTTTCATCAATAGCACTCCCTGTCATTAAAGGGAAATGTACGGTATTACCCGGGTTATCCATATCTTCATACAAAAAGGTAAGAAGTGTATTGTTCTACTACAACGATGATCTTGACGGAGATGTATACGTAACATCTGAATCCAGGTCCTCTGTTATCATGCTAAAAATTATTTTACATCATTACGGAATAAAGACGGGCAATATCACGATTGTCAACGACCTCAGGGAGATGATGAACAATATTCTGCTAATAGGTGATAAGGCATTGACATACACCAACAATAACAGGTTCCAACATGTTATGGACATTGCGGAGGAATGGAGTAGAATATTCAATCTGCCGGCTGTATTTGCGATCTGGGTGGCAAGAGATAGCCTGGACGATGATATTATTGAAACTATCTACGAAGCCATTACAAAAAGCAAAAGCATGTATCCAGAAAATATTGAAAAGATTGTGGAATATTCTCATAAACTGCATGGATTGGAGCCGGACATTCTGCGGCAGTATTACAGGTCTCTATCTTATGAACTGAGTGAGGATCATATAAAATCCTTAAACCTCTTTTTTAATGAAGCGTATAATATTGGTGCTATAGCATCAATACCCGAAATAAAATTGTGGAAGGTTTGAAAATGTTACTTGAAAATATTGTAAATAAGGTGAAAAAAGGAGAACGTATAAGTGAGGAGGAGGCAGTATATATATACAAAAAATTATCATTGCTGGAAATTGGTAAACTTGCGGATTACGTAAGGTGGAGGGCTTTACCGTATCCTCTGGTAACCTTTGTTATAGATCGAAATATAAACTATACCAATGTATGCACTGTTAACTGTAAATTCTGTGCCTTTTACACTTCACCAAATGCAAAAGACGGTTATGTATTGACGGAGGACGAGATACTTAAGAAAGTAGATGAACTGGTTAAAAAGGGGGGTACACAGGTACTGCTTCAGGGTGGATTAAATCCATCTCTGGATTTAAACGATGTGGTCAATATGATCAAATCTGTCAAGGAACACTACCCACAGGTGGATATACACTCCTTTACAACAACAGAGATCAATTATTATGCCAAAAAAGAGAATATTACCGTAAAAGAGACTCTTCAAAGATTAAAAGACGCTGGCTTAAGATCCCTACCAGGTGGTGGTGCTGAGATACTTGTTGACAGAGTAAGAAATAATGTGAGTCCATTGAAAAATTCTGTACAGAGCTGGTTGGATGTCATGGATGAAGCTCAGAAACTTGGAATGCCCACAACCTCCACCATGGTGTTTGGAATGGGTGAAACGGTAGAAGAGAGAATTGAGCATCTCTCTAAGATAAGGGAATTGCAGGACAGGAATCACGGGTTTACAGCCTTTATACCGTGGAGTTTTGAACCAAAAAATACGGTAATGGATAATATAAAAAGAGCAACAGCGTATGAATATCTATGCATGATCGCCATATCAAGGATCTTTCTAGATAATATTAAAAATATTCAATCTGGGTGGGTTACGGAAGGAGCCAAAATTGCACAGATTGCATTGAAATTCGGGGCAAATGATTTTGGTGGCATTCTGATGGAAGAGCATGTGATCAGTGCAGCGGGCAAATCAAATTACATGGATGTTGATCTGATTATACATACAATAAAAGATGCAGGGTTCATACCGGCTCAGAGAAATACCTATTACGAAATTCTGAAAACCTTTTGAGGGGAATGAGTATGAATGATTTAATGAATCTATATAACTCATTATTCAAAACATACGGTGATCTTCACTGGTGGCCGGGTGATAGCAGAGATGACGTTATCATAGGTGCAGTTCTGACTCAGAGAACATCATGGAAAAATGTGGAAATGTCACTAAAAAATCTAAAAGAGCATGGATATGAAAAGATAAAAGATATCATGGGCATAGATATCGATACTCTAAAAAGGTTAATAAAACCATCTGGCTTTTACAATAATAAAAGTATTGTATTAAAAAACATTGCATCCTTCTTTTCCGATAGTATGTTTGAAAAATTTTTAGATGATAGGTATTCAACAGAGCTGTTGAGAGATGAGCTTCTGCATGTAAAGGGAATCGGATGTGAAACAGCAGATTCAATATTACTTTATGCGTTTGATAGACCTGTATTTGTTATAGATGGTTATACCAAACGATTCGCTGATAGGCTGGGATGGAATATAGGCAATGATTACAACTCCCAGCAACAATATTTTATGCTGAATATTGACAAAAATATAAATGTATACAAAAACTTTCATGCAATGATTGTTGAACATTCAAAAAACATCTGTAAAAAAAATCCTGTCTGCAAAATGTGCATGTTTTCCTATATATGCAGGCATAATTTATTTTCATCATAGATGGATTCGCCTTGGGCACGTCAATCGCAGGCAGAAAAACAGATGTATTAAAAACTTTAAATATTTAATAGACATATATAGATATCTAGTGTCATATAAAATTATCAACGTGGGCTAAGAAATCAGGCATTTCTTATAAAACAGCTTGGAGATTATGGATGGATGGTAAATCAGATGCATTCACATTACCAACCGGTACAATTATTGTAAATGATCTGATTGAAAATAAATTCCCAGATAAGGTATGCATTTATGCAAGGGTTTCCAGTTCAGAGAATAAAAATAATCTGGATACACAGGCTCAACGTTTAGAAAATTATGCAATAGCTAAAGGTTATTCCATATATAAGATAGTCAAAGAAACAGGCAGTGGAGTTGATGATAATCGTAAGCAATTGAATAAATTATTTATAGATAAGAATTATAATACACTTATAGTTGAGCATAAAGATAGGCTTACCAGATTTGGATTCAACTACATAAACATATTATTCAATGAGCTGGGGAAGCATATAGAGGTAGTGAATGAAACGGATAATGATAGGAACGACCTGATGCAGGATATGATATCAATGGTAACATCAATGTGCGCTAGATATTACGGGCTGAGGAAGGGCAAGAGGAAGAAAGATAAGATAGTAGAGGTAATAAAGAATGAATCTAACCAATAATAATAAAATGAAGAGGACATCCCGTATATATCTGAAAGAGGTAAATATAAACAAGGTCAATAAGCTTGAGGAGTTTTTAGTTACTTATAACAGGGCAGTGAATTATACAATAGAGAGGCTATGGTCTGCACAGGATTTCTCCAGTGGATTTTTATCTAAGGAGGTAACAGATGGGACATCCCTTAAATTTAATATTACAGCCAGGTTATCACAATGCATAGGAAAGCAGTCTAAAGAAATCATATCATCACAGTTAGAAAAAAAAAATAAAAGAATGCCCAGAATCCATAAAACAATAGCCAATTTAGATGGCAGATTCACAAGAATAGATGGTTTTGATGGTTCTTTTGATAAGTGTGTAAAATTCGGTTCAGGCGTTCCCGGTGTGGTAATATTATTCAATCTGAATAAGCAAATAAATGCATTACTTAACGACGGTTGGCAGATAGGGAAGTCAATAAGATTAGGATGGAATAAAGAGAATGGTCTATTTATTGATTTAATATTGGAAAAAGAAAGACCTGAAAAACGTGCAAAAGGGAAAATAATAGGAATAGATAGAGGAGTAAATTCAATGCTATTTACATCAGATGGACAGGACATAGGAAGCGAAATGAAAGCAGAAATGTTATCGGTAGATAAGCACAGGAAATCATATCACCAGTATATAACAACAGAGGAGAACAGGTACATAAAAAAGCTGAATTTAGAGGGAGTAAAGGCAATGGTAATAGAAGATTTAAAAAATGTCACGATGAATAAACGTGGAAGGTTTTCACGTGGGGTAAATAGACTTCTGTCTTTCTGGCATTATGCCAGGGTTGGCATTCGGTTAGAGCAGATGTGTGAAGAGCTTGGGATATCCGTATATCGCAAAGATCCCTGGAAGACTTCGCAGAGATGCCCTGAATGTGGCAACATAGAGAGGAGAAATCGTAGGGGAGCTAACTTCTTATGTTTGCGACGTGGTCATGTAGATAATGTAGACCATGTAGGTGCAAAGAATTTAGAATTCTTAGGATTGGCGGGAGGATATAGTCTCCGTTCGCTACCAAGCAAGTTAAATGGAGGTTCAGTAAATGAATGTCCATAAAATTTGCAACTATATATTAATAATGCAATTCACTATAAGGGTGAGGATTTAATGAACCTATCTAAAATAGAACATGACCAGTATGTAGAACGTTTAGACAATCCCGAATATATAAATGCCATAGACAGATATAAAATGTTTACACTGCTGAACAATTTTTCATCACAGTTAAAGGAAGGCATGAGAAATAAAATAGACCTTTCATTCTCAAATGTAAATAATGTGGTGATAGGGGGAATGGGCGGATCCTCCATAGGTGGCTATATTTTCAAATCGATATTGGAGGACCTGTCCCCATTTCCAATAGAGGTTGTAAACAGATACACCCTGCCAGGCTATGTTTCTGAAAAATCTGTTGTAATCATAGCAAGTTATTCTGGAAATACAGAGGAGACCATATCAATGCTCAGAGAAGCCATTAAAAAAACAAAAAAGATAATATGCATAACCTCCGGTGGCGCGATTAAGGATATATGCGAAGAAGCCTCTATACCATACATAACGATTAAACCTGGTTACCCACCGCGTGCAGCAATGGGGTATATGTTAATACCTCTACTAAAAATAGCAGAAACAGCGAAGCTGATAGATGCTGGCCCAGTTGTATCTGAGTCTATCGATGTTATTGAGGAGATGAATAATAATTTATCTGTAGGTGTGCCTGTAGAACATAATATTGCAAAACAGATAGCTATAAAATTAATGTGGAAATATATATCTGTTTATGGTTCTACAACACGTATGTATCCTGCAGCCCTGAGATTTAAAACAGAAATAAATGAAAATTCAAAAATGCATGTGAATCTCAATTACTTTCCGGAGATGAACCACAACGATGTGGAAGGATGGGAAGGTGGCTACTTTATGAACAGGGTAGCTATTATATTCAGGGATAAAAATGAATCAGATGAATTAAGAAAACGTATAGAGGTAACAAAATCCATGGTAATGGATCCTGATAATCTTATTGAGTTGTATCCCAAGGGAAACTCTGTCCTGGCAAACATTTTATCTCAAATATACGCGGGTGACTATATCTCTCTCTACCTGGCAATACTTTATGGTGTTGATCCTGGAGAAGTAAAAATCATACAAAAAATTAAATCATTATTAACATCAAAAAGCTGAGGTAGCCTAGCCCGGAACGGCGCCAGACTCGAGATCTGGTGATGCTTGCATCTCGGGAGTTCAAATCTCCCCCTCAGCGTTATTATCTGTAAATTTGGTATTTAATACGGTAAATACACCAGTTCATGCGTTTTGATGTGTTTTGTCCTTTATATGTTTTAGGTAGACATAGTGCCAAAAATCCTTATGCCAGTAAAAGCATATTCATTCTACTACGGAATAGTTAATTCTATTATGTTGGGGCATAGAGATTGTAATTCCTGATATGCTTTTGGCACAATCTGCTGGTAAACCATACATAAACCATATATATATAATCAGGCAATTTGTGATATAGGCATTAAAATAGTGGGTTAAGGGAGGGAGGGTGAAAAATGAAGAATCTTATTGTAATTTCAGATTTTGATGGTGTGGTTGTTGAAGAGAATGTAGCTTCAATGGTTTTTGAAAGATTTGGATGTTTAGTACACCAGGAGTTTAGTAAGATAAGGGAGGCAGGAATATTGGATTATGAAGATACACTGACAGCCTGCATTAAGTACATTAAGGCAACTCCGAAGGAATTAAATGATTTCGCATTATCGCACATGACTGCCAGAGAAGGACTTGGGCAATTCAAGAATTTCTGTGACGAATATGAAATACCCTTATTTATAGTAAGTGAAGGTCTGGATTTTTATATAAAATTGTTCCTAGAAAACGAGGAATGGAAAAATGTAGAGGTGTATACACCAATACTTGTCCATAATGGGTATAATAATTATGACGTAAAGTTTCCTTCTAAACCTTTCTCCAAAGCAAATTTTATCGAACAGCTAAAAAATAAATTCTCTGGTAAAAGCATTGTGTTTATAGGTAGCGATTGTCCACAGGATATAGATGCTGCTTTATGCTCAGACACAATATTTGCAAAGAAAAGGTTATCAAAAATTATGCTGGAACGTAAATTACCCTTTTATTACTTTGAAAACTTCTATGATGTAGAGTACAGGCTGACTGAGTTAGTTGGTTAATTTATGCATTTTAATAACAGACATATGTTTTCTTTTACAAAATCAAGATGCAATATTTTGGCAAAGAGCAGTTTATCAAAAGTTGTTAATATTGGAAGTTATTATACTACTACGTGAAATACATAGTAGTTACAGGTGGTGTAATATCCGGATTGGGTAAGGGTATTACAACCTCTTCTATAGGACGGTTATTAATATCTGCAGGATTAAAGGTTGTACCTATAAAAATAGACCCGTATATTAACTGCGATGCCGGTACAATGAATCCTTTTCAGCATGGTGAAGTTTTTGTTCTTGATGACGGTGGTGAGGTGGACCTGGATCTAGGGAATTATGAACGGTTTATGGATGTAAGCCTTACAAAGGATGACAATATAACAACCGGAAAAGTTTATCTTTCAGTTATAGAACGTGAAAGAAAGGGGGAATACTTGGGCGATACTGTGCAGATAATACCCCATATAACTGGAGAAATAAAACATATGATAAGAAGTGTGGGCATAAAAGCAAATGCAGATGTTGTCCTTATAGAGGTGGGAGGCACTGTCGGAGACATAGAGTCCATGCCTTTTCTTGAGGCGTTGAGAGAACTCAAAATGGAGGTGGGTGACGAAAACATACTATTCATCCATACTACATTAATTCCTGTGGTAGGATCGGTTGGCGAGCAGAAAACAAAACCCACACAGAGATCGGTAAAGGAACTGAGATCCACAGGCATTCAACCAGCAATGATTGTAGCTAGAGGCACAATGGAACTGGATATGAAGGCAAAACACAAATTAAAATCTTTCTGTGAAGTAGCTGAGAATGCTATTTTCAATGCTCCTGACATGGATTCTATTTATGATGTCCCCATACATTTTGAGAAACAGAACATGCTCAGTGAGATAAAAGAAAAGTTAAAGTTGAACACCAGTGAAATAAACTCTCAGAAGTGGGACGAATGGAAAGCCTTTGTAAACAGACTTAAACATGCTTCCAATCAAATCTCTGTTGCAGTTATCGGTAAGTATACCGATCTAAAAGATGCATATCTCAGTTATAACGAAACATTTCATCATTGCAGTGCGGAGACAGATACAAAAATAAATGTAGAATTTATATCTGCGGAGGATATTGAGAAATGTGATAATTTGGATACCATGTTATCCAAATTCAACGGTATTCTTATTCCTGGTGGTTTTGGAAACAGAGGCACAGAAGGAAAAATAAAGGCTATAGAATATGCCAGAGTAAATAACAGACCTTTTTTGGGAGTCTGCCTGGGGTTCCAGATGGCTGTCATTGAATACAGCAGAAATGTTCTGGGACTCAAAGATGCCAACAGCACTGAATTTTCTACAATAACTGAACACCCTGTCATAGATCTTCTTCCCGAGCAGGTTGGGGTGACTGATAAAGGAGCTACAATGAGGCTGGGTAGCCATGCTATAAAAATAAAGGAAGGATCATTCGCGTACAATATATATAATAAAAATAAAATATACGAACGGCACAGACACAGATACGAGGTTAATCCTGAGTATATTGAAAAACTGGAAAAACATGGCTTAATATTTTCAGCGACTGATATTGAAGATAAACGAATGGAAATATGTGAGATTAGGGATAAAAAATTCTTCATAGCTACCCAGTTTCATCCAGAATTAAAGTCTAGGCCAATGGCCCCAGCACCTGTTTACCTAGCATTTGTTAAATCCATGATACAATGATTTTTACATTTCCTAGATTTACAACGTATTTAAATTATCTAAACTTTATATTCAAGTTTTTAGAATAGTTTTTTTATATCTATACGGTATGGGTTCTTAAAAGGTGAGAATATGGTTAAATTATTAGAATACGAAGGGAAGGATTTTTTTAAAAAATATGGCATACCTGTACCTTCTGGATACGTTGTAAAGTCTGTTAATGAAATCCAGCCTATTAATTTTGCAATGGTAATAAAAGCCCAGGTTCTAACTGGTGGGAGAGGAAAAAGAGGTGGAATTCTAAAGGTGAGCAATCTGCCGGAGGCTAGGAAGGCACTGGATAAAATATCAACAATTAATTTTGATGGGCACTATGCCAAACAATATCTGGTTGAATCTGCAGTTAATGTGGTAAAAGAACTTTATATCAGCATTACGCTGGATAGAAGCAAAAGATTGCCCATCCTCATGGCGTCAACAGAAGGCGGCATGGAAATTGAAAATGTTCCTGACGAAAAAATATTGAAATATTACATAAACCCGTTTATAGGCGTATCACTTTATATTAAAAGGGAACTGGCCAAGGAATTAAAAATAGATAAAAAAATGGTTGGCACTCTATATGCTATTGTAGATGGATTATGGAATATATTTAAAAATGAAGATGCAGAACTTGTTGAGATAAATCCCCTGGGAGTAACTGAAGAAACCCTGGTTGCCATGGATGCGAAGGTAGTCATTGAAGACGACGCCCTGTTCAGGCATAAAAATATAGAAAAGGTAGACGAAACCTTTGATGAACTGGAAGCCAAAGCAAGAGAAAAATCAATTGCGTTTGTAAAGTTAGATGGAAATATTGGCGTGATAGCCAACGGCGCTGGCCTTACCATGGCAACGCTGGATACGCTCACATTATGGGGAGGTAAACCCGGTGTATTTCTGGATCTTGGAGGTACAGATGATCCTGCAAAGGTCACAGAGGCTTTTGAATTAATGTGTGACGCAGAGCCAAATGTGGTATTTGTGAATATTTTCGGTGGTGTTACAAGATGTGATACAGTAGCTACAGGATTGGTAAATGCTATTAAAAACATTAAACCCAAGTTTCCGATTGTAGCGAGAATAAGGGGATTTCATGAGGTGGAAGGCAGGGATATCCTTAAAAAAGCGGGAATATCGTCTTTTCTGGATATGAAGGAGGCTGCAAAGAATGTGGTGGACATGGTAGGAGGAGGTGCATAGTGTATGGCCATATTGTTAAATAAGAATACAAAAGTTGTTGTACAGGGGATTACAGGGCATCAAGGCCTGTTTCATACGAAAGCAATGAGGGAATTCGGAACTAAAATTGTAGCAGGTGTAACACCGGGGAAGGAAGGGGAGCTGGTGGATGGCATTCCTGTTTATGACACTGTGAAAAAAGCTGTTGTTGAGAAAGGTGCGAATAGCTCCATAATCTTTGTTCCTGCTCCTTTCACCAAGGATGCAATTATTGAGGCTATTGATGCCGGCATAAAGCTTGTAATCATAATTACAGAGCACGTTCCCTTCCACGACATGGTTGAGGTGCTACAGTATTCAAAAATTCACAATACAAGAATAATAGGGCCAAATTGTCCTGGTATAGTGGCTCCTGGCATTTCAAAAATCGGTATAATGCCCAATTCAATATTCAGGAAAGGCAACGTAGGTGTGCTATCCAGAAGTGGTACACTCACCTACGAAATTGTAAATGCCATAACGGAAAGTGGCATGGGCATCAGTACCGCAATTGGTTTGGGTGGGGACCCGGTAATAGGCATGACTTTTATTGACGGTCTATCCCTGTTCCAGGACGATGTTGAGACTGAAGCAGTAGTTCTTGTCGGAGAAATAGGCGGTACTGCGGAGGAGGAGGCGGCTGAGTTTATAGAGAAAAATATTGACAAACCGGTAGTGGCTTACATAGCCGGAAGGTCTGCACCACCCGGAAAAAGAATGGGTCATGCAGGCGCAATTATTTCAAGGGGAAGAGGTACCGCAGATAGCAAAGTCAAGGCATTTGAGAACGCTGGAGTAAAGGTAGCACATCTGCCTCAGGACCTTCCAGAACTTCTGCATAAGGCAATGAAACAGTAACCTCTTTATAATTGCATTATTTGTAACTGTACGGGTAAATCGCCAATATCCAGCCTACCCCTTCATAACGCCTATAGGTCTCAATTTAACTGAAATTTTTGACAATCCAGCTCCCTCTGCAATTGCCACAACCTCGTTAACATTTTTATACGCTCCAGGTGCCTCCTCCACAATTCCCTCTTTGCTCGCGGATCTTATATAAATACCGTTCTCGTTTAATTTATTTTTTACGTCATTATATGAAAACTTCCTTGTAGCGGCAGCTCTTGACATCATTCTGCCTGCTCCATGACAGGTGGACCCGAAGCTCAGATTCATGGCATCAGGTAGCCCATATAAGATGTAACTGTTGGTACCCATATCGCCAGGAATGAGTACTGGCTGCCCGATGTCCCTGTATCTTTCAGCGACATTCTCATTGCCTGCAGGAAACGCTCTGGTAGCACCCTTTCTATGAACCAGCAGATTTCTTTCAGAACCGGATACTTTATGTTTTTCAATTTTTGCAATATTATGTGCTATATCGTATACGACATCAATTCCCAGTAACTCATCCTCTTTTCTGAACACTTCACTAAAAGCTTTTCTCACCATATCTGTTATGACCTCTCTATTGGCCCATGCAAAATTAGCACCTGCCCTCATAGCAGATATATATTTCATACCCTCTTCTGATTCTATCGGCGCCAAAGCCAGCTGTTTATCAACGATAGAAATTTTGTATTTTGACAGTGACTTATTCATAATTGATATGTAATCTGTACCTATCTGGTGCCCAGTACCTCTGGAGCCAGTATGGATCATTATAACGATCTGATCTTTGGAGTGTATACCACATCTTTTAGCAAATGGTGCATCCAATATTTCATCAACTACCTGAATCTCTATAAAATGATTCCCTCCGCCTATTGTACCTATCTGCGTAAGCCCCCTCTCTTTTGCCTTTTCAGAAACGGAGGATGTATCTACACCAATCATCTTCCCAGATTCTTCTATAACCTCTTTATCCTTTTCATACCCGTATCCATGAGCTATTGCCCAGTTCGCACCCTCCGATAAAATTTCATTCATATCACTCACGGTCAATTTCAATGAGGAACTACCTTTTCTAGATCCTACACCAGCCGGTATGTATTTAAATAACGTATTGATTATTAATTCAATTTTATCCCTGACATCTTTATAAAGGAGATCTGTCTTGATCAATCTAACCCCGCAATTTATATCGTAGCCAACACCACCCGGGGATACAACACCCTCTTTTGCATCGAAAGCAGCAACACCTCCTATAGGAAATCCATAACCATAATGTATATCAGGCATAGCACAAACATTTCCAACAACACCTGGAAGTGTAGCCATATTAATAAGTTGCTGTATTGAATCGTCCTTTTTTATGGTGGATAGCATGGATTCATTACTGAAAAGAATCGCATCTGTGTTCATATTTACATCGTATTCCTTTGGAATTTTATATGTAAAATCGTTTATTTTATTCAGCAAAACCTCTTTATTCATAAATTTACCACCTATGAAGTAAAGCAATAGAGGTTAAAAATTTTCTCTATAAAATATACATGTTCTGACTTTAACCGCTTTGTTGAACAAATGCCTGATCAGGTTAACAGAACGTTATATGAATGAATTATGGACTATTTATTATGCAATGTTTCTATGAAAATCCATTCCAAAACTGTGCCTGCAAGTTATGAGTTACATCTACACAACCACATGCTTTACCATTAAAAACGATTTGTATATAAATATAAAATTAATAACATGTTTTTATTCAACATCAAAATAAATTTTTAAAGTGACCCTCCAGTCATGGGCATTGCCGGTTTTAACTTCACCATCTATAGATTCTACATGAAACCATCTTATATTTCTTACACTCTTTCCGGCTGTTACAATTGCACTGTCTATTGCATCTTTCAAACTTTCATGCGAAACCCCAACAATCTCTATTACCTTCTGTACCATATCAATCACATATCCTTTTTAAATGCTCTGATATATGCTAATGGGCTATATTTTATAACATAACATTTATCCAAACATTTATTACAATATTTGTTATATTGATGTTGTGTTATATATAGTTTGGTAAGTCAACTACCCCTCCATGACGGAAGGATCCTGTTCCCGTGAGGGACAGCGCAAGAGTTGATCAGGGGGTTTGAAAACATGAAAGAAAAGCAGAAGTTAGATCAAAGAAATACATACACACCCACCAATGCTCCACAAATCCGTAGCAACTGTGATCATGCATTAAACAGACCGGAAACAATCAGTGTGCATGTTTTAAAAACCCATTCTAACAACCCCAATGTGAGCCTGCTTCAGCCAGCGGGAGGACATAAAACCAGTACGCCGGCATCCCGATTCTTTCCCACCCTCACGGATGGTGTCTCTTCAGGAGGGATCAGATGGACATATTGTCTTAATTACTGAAACATATAACTTAAAAGTAGATGCCATGTATAAATTGATTATGAATATTAAGGATAATATCCTGCTTTAAATGATTTAGAGGATGAATAAATGAATAAGGAAACTGATTTTTCAGAATGGTATAACGAAATAACTGAAAAAGCCATGCTTACAGATAAGCGTTACCAGGTGAAAGGCACTAATGTATGGCTTCCGTATGGATGGAAAATTTCTCTCAACATAGACCGAATTATTAGAGATGAGATGGGTAATAATAATCACGATGAGGTATGCTTTCCAACCCTTATACCCGAAACAGATTTCAATAAGGAACGAGATCATATCAAGGGATTTACAGAAGAGGTTTACTGGGTTACAAAAGCAGGCGGAAATGATCTGGACGTAAATCTGTTATTGAGACCAACCAGTGAAACAGCAATGTATCCAATGTTCTCTTTATGGATAAGATCACACGCAGATCTCCCATTGAGAATATTCCAGATTGTGAATACATTCAGATATGAGACGAAGCAGACAAGAGCCTTTATCAGAGTAAGGGAAATGCATTTTTTTGAGGCACATACATGTCATGCAACATACGAAGAGGCTGAAGAGCAGATAAAAACAGATCTTGACATAATGAATAAAATTGCCAGAAAACTATGCATTCCGTATATAGTATGTATAAGACCAGATTGGGATAAATTTCCAGGGGCTAAATATACACTGGGAATTGATACTTTTATGGGTGGTAAAACCCTGCAGATTGCCTCAATACATCAATACGGGGATAATTTTTCAAAGCCGTATAATATTATGTTTGAAGATCTTGATGGCAAACAGAAGCATGTTTCCCAAACAACCTATGGAATGTCTGAAAGGTTGGTGGGTGCTATCGTCGGCATACACGGTGATGCGAAAGGACTTGTACTCCCTCCCTCTATCGCTCCAATACAGGTGATCATCGTACCAATATATACCAAGGAAAATAGAATAAGGGTTGAAACCGAATGCAACGAACTGTTAGCAATTATAAAAAACGATGGTATAAGAGCAGATATAGATAAAAGGGATATCAGACCAGGAAATAAATTTTATTACTGGGAGGAGAAGGGGGTTCCGATAAGAATAGAGGTGGGTGAAAGGGAGGTATCGTCTCACGCCTATATCATAAAAAAAAGAACAGGTGGTTCCGCAGATGTTGGAATGAAGACTGCCTCCAGTATTATTAAAAAGGTACTTGATGATATATCTGATACCCTGTTTGAAAACGCAAAGAAAACGATGGATAACATCATAATAGAGATAGACAAAAGAGATGCAATTAAAGACACGGAAGGCATTGTCAAAGTTCCATGGTGTGGCTCTGAGTCATGTGCTCATGAATTAGAAAATATACCCGCATTTAAGATACATGGAATTCCATATGTTGAAGAGACGATAGACAGCAAGAATCGTAAATGTGTTGTATGCAATAAGCAATTTAAAAATCATCTTGTTATGGCTAGAACTTTTTGATGAATTTGTTGTTGTTTAAATCACCTTCATACAATACACATCAGAGATCCGCTATTTTTAACGTTTCGTTACGTTGAATAAATTTATAGAATGCCAAACAGCTGCGGCATCAATAGATAAAAAATCCGTTTTTTGAACAAATATTTAAATAATGGGAATATATCCATGTATTCTGGTGATGATATCCACCTTAAACCATTCTGTATTGACAGAATTGATGATATCTGCTATTAAAAACAGGTATTAGAGGTTTGGTTAAGATGGGTAATGCAGCACTTTTGCTCCTGCAGATTATTGATGTTATACAGGCTATAACGGTTTTAGCGTTATCTCCCTTGCTTGTTGGTATAATCAATAGAATAAAGGCAATACTAGAGACTAGGCATGGCCCACCTATTCTACAGCCGTATTACGATCTTTACAAGCTTTTTTCCAAGGAAACTGTCGTACCAGTACGTAGAACTGTACTGTATACACTTTATCCATATGTAGCAATATCCTGTTATCTGCTCATATCAATGGTGGTACCTATAATAACTCCTTACCCTCTTGCATATGCTCCTGTATTAGATTTTTTAGGAGGTGCCTTCCTTTTCACCTTTGCAGGAACCATGAGCATATTTGCGGCTCTTGACTCCGGTGAGTCAACAATATCCACAATGGGTGCATCAAGATCTGCCATATTTACCGCTTTTTCGGAACCAACTCTGATTATGATTTTCATAGCAGTTGCCATAATAAGCAACACTAACAATCCATACATAACTCAACAATCATTGATAAGCAATCCTGTATCGTATCTATATTTAACCCATATACTTGCTGTAGTCTCCTTCTTCATGCTGCTCATAGTGGAGACAGGAAAGATACCTGTTGAAAGTTCCGGTTTAATGGAACTTGGAATGATAGATGAAGCTAAAAATTTTGAATATTCTGGGAAGAATTTGGCTGTCATCAAATGGGGCTCATACATGAAGCAGTTCATACTTTTAAGTGTGTTTGTAAATGTATTCATATTGCCGTGGGGTTTGTCAATGCAGGTCAGCTATACAATATTTCAGTCCATAGGCATACAGTTTATCAAGCTTGTAGCAATATCCCTGATATTCATATGCATTGAGGTAAGTATGGCAAAGATCAGGCTATTCAGAATACTTGATTTTTTAGCTATATCCTTTACCTTTGCGGTCCTGTCTGTTATAATGGTCATGTATACAGGGGTGATCTGATAGATGATTGCGGTGTTGAGTTCCATCATACTTCTACTGGCAGTTTTATCCTTGCTTACCGCAATATATCTGAACATAGAATCGTATCACAAGCCACTAATAAAATGGGTTTCAATACAATCTATTATTATAGCTATTATATTTTTTCTATATGGTTGTATATACCACAATGAATCTTTCTATCTATTATCAATGTTTACACTATTTTTTAGAGCTATTCTTATTCCTATAGTATTATCAAAATATGTAAAAGATCCATTGCAGAGAAGTAGAACTAGACCTGCTATATACTCCATAGTTTCCATATTTATTATAGTTTTATCGTATTATTTATATACGACCATATTTTTTATTTTTCCTGTTATAGGGGCAATTCCTTTATCACTTCTGTTATCTGGATTATTTATTTTAGCATCAAGGAGGTCCACCACAGGAAAGCTCATCGGTTATATTGTGGAGGAAAATGGAATTCTGTTTCTCACTGCAATTCTTGTTCCAACACTTCCATTTATAGTAGAGGTGGGAGTAACACTTGATCTCGTCGCAGTGCTTATTGTAGCTGTTATAATGAAAGATCTGAAGCTAGATTTGAATCTTCCTGAATTGAGGGGATGATGAAGGTGTTATACGCTATACTGTTAATACTGCTGTATCCAATTGCAGCGGCTATAGTCTCTCTTTACACCTACGATATACGCATTACAGTTATTTTCTCCTCTTTAACATATCTTATGAACTTAATTATAACTACAATGCTGCTCTTTCAACCAGATCATATAGGTATGTTCTATATTGATTTTGTAACAAAGATTTTCCTTTTGATTATAAATGGCATATTTCTGGCAATGATCATCTATTCATCAGATTACATAAAGCATATAGACGATCCATACCTGCATCCCAGATATTTCTTTATGCTTTCAAATCTATTCGCAGTTACACTGTTATTTTCCGTTGTGATAAACAGTACGGGTCTTCTCTGGGTAGGTATAGGTGCTAGTACCGCTACAAGTGCCTTACTTGTCGTATTGGAAGAAAAGAGTAGTGCCTTCGAAGCTACCTGGAGGTATATAATAATTGTATCTGCTGGTCTGGCAATATCACTCATATCCATAGCACTGGTGTATCATATAACGGGAACAGAGGCATTGAATGTAGTGCCATATTCCCTCAACGGTAGTAATCGTATACTGGCACAGATTGCATTGGTACTTGCCCTTATAGGATTCGGTACCAAGTTCGGTCTCTTTCCTATCTCTACATGGCTCCCTGATGTTCACGGAGAGGCACCGGCACCTGTAAGTGCATTATTCTCGGCTATTTTATTGCCAGTTGCACTCTACGGTTTCATGCGTATATATGGCATATTATATCCTGTATCTAATGGATTCAGTACCACTATTATCATTTATGCAGGTGTATTTTCTGCCCTCCTCTCATCTATGATGTTTTTAGCACAGATAAAATACAAACGGTTGATAGCCTATTCCAGCATGGAAAATATGAGTATTGCACTCATAGGTATTGCACTGGGTTACTATGGACTAATAGCCTCTTTGATAATAATATCTGCACATAGCTTTGCGAAATCTTCTGCTTTTTTTTCAGCTGGTAATATCAAGATAGAGACTGACGAATCTGTAATAGAAAAAGCTAGTGAAATTGGCATACCATCCACGGTAACAAAATCCTTTGCATTGGCTACAATGTCTGTTACAGGCACTCCGCCCTTTGGTATATTTTTCGGAGAATTTCTGATACTATATCTGCTTGTTGAAAAGTCATATTTCATACCTGTTTTTATGCTTATCATTGTAATGGCTATAAGTTTTCTATCAATGCTTTATCATTCTGTAAATATGATGCATAGTACAAAGAAAACCGAGAAGATAACTCTTTTTATGGAATATCTTCCGATCTGCTTACTTGTTATTTCTATTGTTCCAGCTATTTTATGGGTGAGATTATGAGAATAAAGAATAACTATCTGTTATATAATGGTGCTTCCTATTATTTGGGCAACTCTATTAAATCATTCGAAAATAGACACTATACAGAAAAAACAGAGGAGTTTGTTGAGAAGTCTAATGGCATATTCAGATTCAGGTACGGGCCTTTGACAGGGGGTCTTATGGAGAGTCATGCATGGGATGTTTATACGAATGGTGAAAGGATCATCAAGGTATTACCAGTAACAGGGTATAAACATAGAATGATAAAATTTGGTGATTATGTAAGATCTGTAATGATAGCGGAGAGAATTCAGGGCAATTTTGCTGTATCTCATGCAATATCCCTCCTCAACGCTATAGAATCCATTGAAGATATTGTGCCATCTGAGAACATCATAAAAATAAGAATGATTGCATCGGAGATGGAGCGTATATATAACCATCTATTCCTTATAGTGAGAGAGATGGAGGCAGGATCACTCTCTGTAGCACAGTACAGATTCATGCATCTTTATGAAAAAATATTGAGACTGAATGGAGATCTATTCGGTCACAGGTTCCTGTTCGGACTGACCAGTGTAAACAGAATAACGAAGCCTAGGTTAAATATGCATATCTTTTTAAAAAAACTTGACATTCTAATGGCTGATTTTGGAACTATTATTGATATACTGTATAACTCAAGAATCATGATGGACAGACTTCAAACAGGGTATCTCACAATGGAAGAGGCACATAACGTTACAGGACCGGCTGCACGTGGATCCTTTCTGAATGTAGATGATCGAACCTCCTATATTGAAAAATTCGTACCTGCATCTGGTTATATATATTATAATGGTTCTGCACTATCCAGAGTATATGTAAGAATTATAGAAATAATGAATTCAGCAAAACTTATAGAAGCTTTGATCAGTGATGAAATTTCATGCAAATGTTCCAGAATGGTGCATAGGCTGAGTGACAATGCCGTTATATCGCGAATAGAGTCACCTTCTGGAGATCTGGTATATGCAGTTGAGATAGATAGAGATGCACATAAAATAAAAAAAGCTGCTATGAGGAGTTCATCAGCACTGAATATTGATGGCTTCAGAAAATCAATTATCAAGAATTCCATCTTTACGGATTTTCACTTCAATTTTGAGAGCTTTGGCATAATGATTGGCGAACTTGATGCAGGAGGTGACCTAGAGAATGTCTGATCTATGGCTTTTGAAGGGTTTGAAGACAGGTATTGTAACAGAAGATCTAAAGAGCATAGCGCCTTTTCATCAGAAACATATTGCTTATGCAGTGGCTTCAGAATGCCCCGTAAACTGTATATCCGATGGTTATGTGGATATGAAAAAATGCATTCAATGTGGTATATGCACAAACTCAGATAAGACTGTGCTAGATAATGAAGATCTATTCAGAATAGAGAGTAAATTTGATAAAAAGATAAAAAAATCCATATTTATATTTGTGGTGGATGGGGGCAGTTGCAATGCATGTAATATGGAGATACATAATATGATCAATCCGGTTTATGATCTTTCCAGATTTGGCATCTCCTTTACAAACAATCCAAAACATGCAGATCTCCTTCTCATAACTGGTGTCATAACCGGGCAGCTGGATCCTGCCATAAAAATTGCTTATGAGTCAATGCCCGAACCAAAAAAAGTGGTTAGAATAGGAGTATGCTCAATATCAGGAGGTATTTTTGATAAAGGAATTGATGGTATAAGTGAAAATTGTATCGTTGCAGGTTGTCCTCCAGATCCTGTAACGATTTTAAAAGCAATTTTGTCTTTATGCGGGATGGTGTAAATGATAATTGAAGATCTTTTTATTATATTTACGATGTTGGTTATTGCCTCCATGATGTACGGATTCGTACCTGGTATAGTAGCGTCACTCACTGGCATTACGCTGGGTATATCCGAGCTTATCTATACAACCAGCAATAATTATTTATTTAGCACCTCTCATTTATCAGCCATTTTTATAATTTTAGTGTCAGTTACCTACCTCATAACGGATCTGTATATGATCAGGAGTAAGAAAACAGAGTATATTACCTTCTTCTTATCATTTTTATCAGTGATCTGGATCATATCAGCAGGCAATGCTATAGAATTTTTAATATTCTGGGAGCTTATGTCTCTTTCTGGTTTCTTCATGATTATGGAAGATAACGATACCAGAAACGGGTATATATATCTCTCATTTTCTGAGTTATCAATAATCTCTCTTACAATTGGATTTGTTTTGAACTATAGTTATACAGGTTCTTTGATGTTGAACTTATTCATGCCATTACCACTATTTTTCATATTCACAGGATTGTTGATAAAATTGGGTATTTTTCCATATATTCTTTCAGAATGGGCGCCACGATCATACAGTGCTGTTACTGCGGATAGATCCTCAATTCTGGCGGCGTCAATGGCTGCCCCATCCATATATTTCATGTTATATTCCTCAGTACATATTCAGTCTATGAATGTTCTGCTTCCTCTCTATCTCCTAACTGCAGCTGCAATATCTGCAGTTATAGCATCAATATACAGTGCAGTATCCGGAAATGTCAAAAAGGTACTGGGCTTCAGTTCCATTGAGAATAACAGTCTAATAGTAATAGCCATAGCTCTATTCATGTTATTTTATTTATATAACATGAAATACATCTCTTTCATAGCTTTTACTGCTGCTATATTTTTGTCTATATCCAGTATATTTTCCAAATCTTCGATGTTTCTTTCAACAGGATATATTCAGGACAAAGAACATATTATTCTACCTGCCATGTCTCTCATGTCTTTGCCAATATTTGCCGGTTATATAGGAGAGTTTATGCTATTTGAAACGGTATTTCAGGCCATATTCATAAAAAATCAGATTATATTCATAATTGTCTCCCTTACTGGAGCCAGTATTGCTATATGTGCAGGTTTCTCTATAATTATATATGCAAAGCTTTATAGATTCATGACTGTGATGAAAGGTTACGAGTCAGATAAATCCAAAACATCCATTAATTACACCGTTATCTATGGTGTAATCCTCCTACTTGTGGGTTTACTATCCCCCTTCATAACTGTCTACATAGAGCAATCTGTATTTCCGTATGGATCTGTTCTGCCATATGCAGTAACCACCATACTATCTACCCCTTTTGTGATACTGACAGGAACGCCATTTGGTGGTATCTCCCCCTTATATGAAATGTTATTTCTTGTGATATTTTTCACGACCTCCATTATAGCATTCAACGGTTTTAAAATGAATACAAGGGTAACGGAGACATGGAACTTTGGAAGTGAAAATTCTACGTATACTGCGGAAGGGTACACAAATGCCCTGACACTCATGCTGGAATCTTTATTCAGAACAAATGAGCGCTATACAAATATTGATAATAGACTGGTCTATGTATCTGAAATATCAAATCCTTTCTGGAATTTCTTTATTCTTGTGGGTATCAATTACAGAAAGTTATCAAAATGGATGTCCAGAAATATCATGAATGGAGACACAAATCTGTATATATCCTATATTTTAATAATATTTGTAGCTGGATTGATTCTATCTTATCTTTTATAGTATTTTCAGATAACATTATTACGGTATCAATAATCATTGGCTTTGTTTCCATTGAAAGCGTTAACATTCTGCACGAAATAGGTTATATTCATATGTACGTTAGGGGTTTGGGGGGAACTGTAAAACTCATCTGCTTTAGCGGGGAGTAGTTGATGTAATTGTAAAATCTATGACAAATCGTATAAATATTGCAGATTTAATGAATATTAAAGTTCATGTATAAAAATAATGTTATTGATAAAAATTAAATCTGGTTAATATTTGAGTATAGAATTTATAGATAATCGCAGTAAATAATCAGATGTTTGTCGTTGAACAAACCCTATTTTTACCCTTTTTAAGTTAAAATTCAATAAAATTTATAGAAATATTTATTAATGAGATTACGCTTATAGGCTATGAAGGAGGTGTAGTAATGGTTGAAGCTTATTGTGTAAAATGCAAGAAAAAAGTGGATATAAAGAATCCTCAGAAAGTGACCATGAAGAACGGAAGACCAGCAACGCGTGGCACATGTCCATCCTGTGGCACTACCGTACAGAGAATCGGTAAGTAAACTGGCTGTTCTGTTATCTATCACTATCAAACTATTTCACATTTTTATTAAATTCTGCTTATAATTACGTTTTTTGTATGTGTTGCTGTTATATCTGAAAAAAGATGGATATGGCTATTAACATCTGTTATTATCAGGTTTGCTTTTTTACCAACTTTGAGGGATCCAACCTTTTTATCCATTGCAATTGCCTTTGCACTGTTTATGGTCATTCCTTTGATGGCTTCCTCTAGTGTAAGTTTCAGTCTATATACAGATAGCCACATTAGCAACCATGGGTTGATAATTGTGCAGTTGGGATTGTAATCGGAAGATATGGCAATATCCATTTTTAAAGTTCGCATCAGATCTATATTCGGTTTAACCTCTATAAACGTAGTTAATATTGTTCCTGGCAATAAGACTGGAATAACCCCAGCTTTTTTCATTTCTTCCAGTCCATGTCCTGAACTTTTCAATAGATGATCCGCAGATACAGCTTTTACCTGTGCAGCCAGCAAAGCACCGTTGCCATCACTGAACTCATCAGCATGTATCTTAGGTATCATATTATATTTCTTGCCGTATTCAAGAATCTCCTTTGATTCATCGTAGTTAAAAAACCCTTCTTCACAGAATACGTCTATGAATTTTACATTCTTTTTTTTAGAAATTTCAGGTATCATCTCTTTTTTCATCACATCTATATAATCCTCCTTGCGAATATCTGATGGTACCGCATGTGCACCTAAAAATGTGATCTCTATGTTTTTTAAAAAATTTTTTCTAACGGTATCTGCGGCATCAATCAATTTAAGCTCTGATTTAGTTGTGAGGCCGTATCCCGTTTTTATCTCAGTGCTGGTAACACCGGCCATTTCCATTGCATCTAGCCTTTCTTTACCAATATTTATGAGCTTATTCAAAGGGGCTTTGCGGGTGTGTATAACGGTTTTCCTTATACCACCTCCTGAATCAGCGATCGATTTATAGCTCATTCCCTTCAATTTCATGGGCAATTCATCAGATCTGTCCCCATCAAATATGAGATGCGTATGTGCATCCACAAATCCTGGCATAACTACAGAACCATTTGCGTCAACTACCATGCATTCTTCATCTTTATCCACGCTTCCAGCCAGTTCTTTCACATCTCCGATGAATACGATCGTGCCTCTGTACGATGCAATAGCTCCGTCATATATTATGCCAAGATCTGGATCCGCATTAATGGTTTCATCCAGCGTTAACAATTCAGATATGTTTTTAATTATCAGGTCTGCCTTAACCAAAATATCACATCTTTTAACACTCTATAGAGTTTTAGATTATTCAATTTATGGTCATCATTTTTGCAGGCATAGAGAGATGCCTTCTTCTGGACGCCGCAGGTTCATATATGTTCTCTTTCACAATCCTATCTACCTTCTTTATAACAGGTATCATTGTTTTTGTACGACATTTTCTGCATCTATACCCTTCGCCATTTCCCGCTGATTTCATATGCTTATTACAGATAGGACATACTGGATTTTCATATTTTTTATATAGATCTGCAGCTGATTTTATTATCATTTTTTCTATGTTCAGGGTTTTTTCTTTACTCCCCTTGCTGCGCATTGATCCGTATAGAATAAGTTCATCACCTGGTATCAGATTTGCAGCTACGGAGGTCATTGGTGCTGACTCTTTATAAAAGGCGGCTGTTATAGATGAACTGGCATCCTTAACCTTTACGAATACATCTCCTCCACGTCCTACGAAGGGTGGCGATTCTACCGTGACCTTTAATCTTGATGAACTGAATGGTGATATATCTTTTATAGTTCTATTATTGATAATATGATCATCTGTGCCCTGGTTTGTTTCATATATTAGCCATCTTGATACAGGTTCACTGCTGATCATTGATAACACGTCATAAAGAGGTTTATAGGATGTAGCCCTGACACCATAAAGAATAGGGCATTTTGTATGTGGTGCAATGCATGATCTATCGTTGAACAGGTCATATGTATTGAAATTACCCCTTATTTTCAGTTCTACTTCCTTAACAGATGTAGCATCTACACTTCTGCTGGATAAATTCCATTTATCCGTCTCTCTGTACGTAATGAGTTCATAGGTTTTCCTTCTGCCTCTCCATGATATTGATGCCGCTGCTCCTATCAAACCCCTTCTGTTTTTATAGCCTTTAAAATCAATACCATTTATCTGTAGTTCATCGACCATATAGTTTATATCAACAACCTCTCTGACAGCCCTCCAGTAGTATCTTTCAGAAAGCTTTTTTTCGGATATCACAAATCCTGGGTTGGTCATGGGGTCTTCAAACCGGGCGTATCTGTTAACAATCCCATCAACAAGGTCATAAAGTTTTTTTTTATCTATACTTATATTGCGGGCCTTTTCATATCCATATATTGTTTCATTACCTATGGCGCCTATTCTTATTTTCCTGCCGTATCCATATCCCACTTTGAGAGAAAGTGCGCCGTTACCACGTGTTTTCCATGGTATATTTGGGTTCAACCTGACCAATTTAGGAAATCCGATTATATCATAAATGTTGTGAATTTTATTTACCAATTCAGACATTAAATACGTTGTGCACATTCCATTTTTAGAATCTGTATCATCCATACCTATGTACATAATTCATTGCACCGTTTATACTCTATAACCTAAAAGATACATTCCACTATTTATAAGTAAAACCTGTTAATATATGAGCTCTTTTTATCAGTCCAACAATTTTTCAAAAATCATTTAAATGGATATAAACAATAATACCAAATGAATTTTTCTATAAAGTTTATGTTTATTATAGACCGTTAAATTGTAACTGATTTTCGGATATGTTATGTTATAGGTGGTATGTGCTACCTGCAAAAACAGGGTTTGCAGGCATTCAATTATTTATCGTGATTGCTCTAATGGTTAATTGTAACCATAGAGGCAAAGATAAAGTTTATCTGTTGGTTATGATATATCTTTACCTGATGAAGACATATTTAACTATACAGCTCAGTTCAGAGGGTGCTACCTTTTCGGATGTTGTGGAGCTTCTAGAGGATCTTGGATTTGAACCTATAAAAGGGCAATATGATTTTGTATACAACTGGAAAAGAAACAGCAACGTCAAAGATATATTATGGTTTGGAGACAGAATACATACTGCACTCAAAGGTAAAAAGGTATTTTTCAGAATGGAGACAATAGAGGACGATCTGTATTGAGAATTAATCTTACATCCACTACATAGGATCTATTTTCGTTGCATATCACCGGATTCAGATCAATTCCAGCGATGTCATCTGGAAATTTATTTACAAAATTGCTTAGCTTTATCATAACATCTGTAATGGCGTCTATATTTACTGGCTTCTTATCTCTATAACCATACAGTATTGGAGAGGATTTTAGTTCGCTGATCATGTCGTGTATATCCACCCTGTTTACAGGTATCAACCGATAGCTAACATCCTTCATGAGCTCTGCAAATATGCCACCTATTCCAAACATCATTACCTGTCCGAATGTATTATCAAGACTGGTACCGGCTATCAGTTCGATTGTTCCAGATACCATTGTTTGTACCACAAACTCGGTTTCTCCGAGTTTATCCACCTTTTCTTTATATATCTTCTTTAATGTATCAATATCCGGTATGCCAACAACCACACCACCTACATCACTTTTGTGAGAATAGGCTACTGAAGAGACTTTGAGAACAACAGGGAATGGAATGTCAAGTAAGTCAACCTCTTCTGAAGATCTTATAACCCAGAAGTCTGGGACTGGAAAACCATGTTCCTTGAACAGTTTTAGTGATTCTGATAATTTAACGTTATTCATCAATTTTTTTCACCTTCTCCAGATAGAGTTCATATTTGTACAGTACATCCATGACCTTTACAGATCTTTCTATGGATGGATATATCGGTATATTAGAATTACTGGCAACCATGATCATATCGGTTGTGTATTTACCACCTATTGTACCTACAACAAGGCTCTTTTTGTCCTTCCATTTTTCAAGTACTGGAATAAGCTCTTTATCTACGTGAGGGCTCTGAAACAGTGCATATAAAATTATTCCGTCTACTTCTTCAGCCTCATTTAAAATTGATAAAGCTTCGTCATATTGCGAATTTGTAGCCTCTACTGTCATATCTACAGGGTTATGCACTGATCCTATTGAGCTTATCACTTCCATCAGATTTTTCATTGTATTATCAGATAATGTGGCCAGCTTCAGATGAGAATCTGTTTCGGATAAAAGGTCCGATGTTACCACACCTACGCCACCTGCGGAGGTTATGACTGCTATATTAGCGCCTTTTGGTCTCTTCGTATATGCAAGGCCATATGCGTAATCTATTAGCTCTGTTTCATTCTTCGCCCTGATAACGCCACATTGCCTAAATATGCCGTCAAGGGATGAACCATTCTGCATCATTGCGCCGGTATGATGGGACGCAGCTACATACCCTGACTCTGTCGCACCTCCTTTGAGAATGATAACCGGCGTTTTACAGGTGATCTCCCTGGCGGTATTGAAGAACGACCTCCCATCTTTAAATGACTCAATATACATCATTATAGCCCTTACATCACTCAATCTTCCAAGGTATTTCATAAGATCAATTTCATCAATATCAGCTCTGTTCCCAAGATTTATGAACGAGTGTACGCGCATATTGAAATAGGAGATGCTATCAAGAGTTAACAATCCAAGCGCTCCGCTCTGGGAGATATATGCAACGTCTCCATAGGCTGGAAAACCAGATCTTTCAGCTACTGTCAGTGCTGTGGATACACCATGCATTGGAAGATATATACCAACCGTATTTGGCCCTATAATATGTGTATTGGAACCTTTTATAGCATCCTTCAATTTATCCTCTAATTCCATACCTTCAATACCTATTTCTGCAAAGCCGCCGGCAATTATTATAACAAATCCTACTCCTTTACTTTTGCATTCTACAAGTGCATTCATAACGGCTTTTGAGGAAAGAGCTATGACTGCGATATCTATATCGCATTCTATATTTAGAACAGAACTGTAACATCTAATATCCTCTATGTTGTCATACTTCGGATTGACAGCATACAACCTCCCTCTGAATCCTTTTTTAATGTTTTTAAGAATGACGTTTCCTATTTTGCCGTTCTCAGGTGACGCCCCTATAATTGCTATTGACGACGGATTGAATAATCTATTCAGATATACATCATTCATGTGATGTTGAAATAATTGAAACTATTTTGATTTTTCTACATGTACATACATTTATTGAAAGTTAAGGGAAATAGGGTAAGTTATAAAACCCAGTGCTTTAGCTGGAAATAGAATATCATATGCACACACACGAACAAATATTTTATATAATAAATATTATAAATATCAAAATATTTAATAGATAATCTTAAATAATACAATGTATTATATGATTCTTGTTACTATGTATAAAAAAGAGTATGTGCATACCAACCAGAGAGAGATAATACTGAGTTATCTAAAAAACAATCAAGGGCATTTTACTGCCTCAGATGTATATGCAGAGGTTAACAAGATCCTGCCAAGGATCAGTATGGCAACTGTATACAATGTACTCAGATTACTGGTTAAAAAAGGAGAGATATTCTCATTCCATATCAATGATGTAGAGCTATTTGAAGGTGGCTTTTATGGTGTTAATGGACCTCACGATCATTTTGTATGTAGTGTATGCAATACAATTGATGACGTATTCGTACCGGATGTAAGGGATTATTACATTAAAAAAACATCAATGGCTTATCCCGATAAGGAAATGGATAAGCTTTCTATAGTTATTACAGGCATATGTAAATCATGCCAAAAAAGAGGTTATGAAAATGGTAAAATTAGATGAAAAGGCACCAGATTTTGAGCTAGAAGCATATGTGAGCGAAAAGAATAAACCTGAAAAAATAAGGTTAAAAGATTACAGAGGTAAATGGGTTGTACTATTTTTCTATCCAAGGGATTTCACTTTTGTATGTCCTACAGAACTGAGAGAGTTTGCTAAAAGAGATAAAGAATTCAATAAAATAAACACTAAGATCCTTGCAGCAAGCACTGATAGCTATTTTTCACACAAAGCATGGATAGAGAGAGATCTGCCAGAAATCAAATATCCTGTAATAGCAGACACGACACACTCACTTAGCAGAGACTATGGGGTACTGGACGAAAAGACAGGTGATGCGTACAGGGGTATATTTGTAATAGATCCTGACGGGATCATACAGTATATTGTGATATCCAACAAAAATGTAGGAAGAAGTGTTTCTGAAACCTTCCGTGTAGTGCAGGCCCTTCAGACAGGTGGTTTATGTCCTGTGGAATGGAAGCCAGGTGAAAAATTATTGAATTAATTCAGATTAACATTATTTGACAATCAACCTTTTAATACTGTTAGCAGGAAGACCCCTCTGGAACAAAGGCATTTTACATGCATGTAAGAGAATGCTAAAATTATGTTTTTGAGCGTGAATTTTTGAAGATTTTGCTGAATTATCCTGTTCTATTACAGTCTGTCGAGGACGTGATTACCTCCTACTAATTTACCTGTATTCAGGAACAACAATTTTTAATTCATAGGACGGTGTGGGCATTGTTTACACGTGTTCCGGTTCCTCATTTAAAATTTAACATGTTTAAATATCATACCACGCTGATAGTCACATACATCTGATATGTAAATTTAAAAATAAAATTCACTGGTTTATGTTTTCATGATTGCAAAGAGAAACAGTCCAAATGCAATCAATAAACCTATTAATGCAGCGACTATTACTTCCAACGATTGTTCTATTAAATTTATTAGGTGATATGGGTAATGCTGGATATAGTAATATCCAAACGCTATACCAATTACTACACCTACCAGCATCAGGATAATTCCTACTGCTTTGGACTTACCACTGCCAAAATATGTAGTAAATGCTCCTGCAACAATAATGAATATTGAAAACGAGAATACCAGTACCGTGATAAAATTTACTATTGATAACGATGACATTAGCACAACCACCTCCAAACTGGTATATCAATTCAAAACTGAATACCCGTTAATGTTTTTGTATCTATAACTCCGGATATTGATCTTATTTTATCTACTACAACCTTGCCGAGAGTATCAAAATTTTCTGCCTCTACCTTTGCTATAAAATCAAATTCTCCAAATAAAGGATGCAGTTCTGTAATATCTTTTATAGTTTTTAATTCGTCGTACACTTCGTGTTCCTTTGCGGGCGATGTGCTAATCAATACAAACCCTACTACCATTTGAGATTCACCATGCTATGCAAAACATTTACATAAATATAAAACTATCTTATTACAATTTTACAATATTTAACTATAGCGAGCGGGAAGTCCCTTTCCGTAAGATAGGGGATGAAAGTGGACAAAAGATTTTTATAATTATATAAATATAATGTATGTGTATGTTATGGTTGTCAGAACTTATCGATGTAGATTATATTCTGATAAAAAACTATTAAACCCGACTTTGGACATGGTGAATAAATCCTTCACGGATTGGACGTGAGCGTTTATAGTATTACCTTTTTGAAAATCATTTTCAGTATGCATTACTCCATAATGAATTATTTATGGTAATATTATTATTACGTATTCATGACCTTTATTTGGGGTTTGAAAAAATCAAATGGTACTGTTCACTGCTACTTCAGAAAAACTAGATGTGTCAATGAAAAGCCTAATGTTGCTATGGATATCTGTTTAGGTACTGCTGATAAAATCATACAGGAGAATATGGGGGTGGAAGAAAAGGAGATAATCAAAACGCTTAATATAGATGCTTTAGCTACGAATTAATTTTAATTAATACTACAAGTTACTACGTATGCCAGTACGAAGTATTTTTTGATTAATGTCCAAACTAGGATCAAATTAAACAAAAATTCAAGTGCCAAAACTCTGCACATATCTTCAAGTGCAAATAATCTAAGTAATTGATTACGTATAATGCCTTTATGATGTTTGAGAATTCTAGTTTAGGTAGAGATTAACCAACAATTTTTAAATATATATACTGTATTTATCTGGAGAGTTGATAGATAATGTTTATCAACACTCAAAATTTGTCAATTCGTGGATTATGGCACAACGTTATCCTAAAAAAATACCTAGATCTAAGCATAATAGATGACGGGATTACTATGCTAGGAAGTCTTGAGGAACAGGACTATCTAGTACAGTTAAAATGATTAATGGAATGAACGGAGAAATAATGATTATTTCAAGAAAAGCTGTTGCTATTAATGAAAAATCTGTAGGCATTAAGTCCTCCATGAAATTATATGATTATTATGAAAATCCATTGGTAGGAACCTTAATATGTATGCGAATACCTTTAAAATATGGAGGTATCAATATCTATGACTATGTCTGAGAGCATTATATCAATCAAGAATGAATTTTCTGACTATCTTGCATTGAGGGATACCGCTGATGCTCTATTCAATTTCATTGAGACAATGAAATTAGAAGAGGTTATTTTAGATTTCAAGGGTATTACTGGTGTAACACACTCGTTTGCGGATCAATACTGCGTTAATCTGAAAAAAACGAAGAAAATTGTACGTACCATAAACATGGAAGAGAATGTTTCTAAAATGATGGATATTGTGAAGGAACGCTTTAAACCCCATGCTTTTAAGGAAGGCATTGACGAACTTACCACTAAAATTATGTAAGGTTTTTTTTCTATTTTTATTATTCCTCTAAAGCAGGAATCTCCGTCCATAAGGGCGGGGTAGTTCACGAGCATAATCATAATATAGTTTAAATATCCTTTATAGCATCTACTATATTGTAATTTTAATAAACCATCCTGGTTTATTATTGAGTCAAAAAAGGTGCCTTAATAATATGGCTGATGATACACACATCAAAGTTGATACGAAAAATATATTACACATTATAAAGGAAAGAGAACGATGGAAGGAACGGATAAAATATCTTAAAGAAAGGATTACTGAAATTGAAGACGAAATCAGACTATATGAAAAAAGAAGAAAGGAGTTATTGACCGTACTTTCAGATACGATTTCCTCCGATTCTACAAACGCATCTACACCTAAAGATGAATCTCAGGGGCATGGCAATATTCAATGATTGTGAAGGTTATGTAAAGTTGGAATGAATGGGTTGGTAAGGAAATGGTAAATATGACACTAAACGATGACACGGTTGCCTCTATTGAAGACGAACTAAAGAGGGTTGATGATCGAGTGTCTATGCTTCTGCATAGCATGCATACAGCAAAAAGAGATTTAGAGGTTGCAGAGCAACAGTTCAGGTATTATGAAAAGCTTATAGCCAATATAAGAAGGGATATAACTCCATATACAATAAAAAGTATAATAAAAATGCTGTAAATGATTACTTGTCTATCAACATATTTTCAATGCCTTTCTGTATGATTGCCTCCATATCTTTTGATAGCATCTTTTTCATATCAGACGGTACCATCGTTAGTCCAAGATCGCTACTGTATTTTATAAGTTTCACAATAGCATACGATTCTAAAATCTTTGCTTCTAGAATCTCCTTCATAGCATTCTTTATTCCATCCCTTATATCCGGGTTGTCTGTAAGCTTTTTTCTTATAAGTGCTTTTATCTCATCCTTCATCATATCATGGATAACTTCACCTATCAAACCCTCTGTATGCAATATTGTTTCAGTTGTTTTCATTATATTGTTTATAGCATTGTCTTCCATGGCAAATCACCATTCATCTATTTGTTAGGCCTGTAATGTTGAATTAATTTTGAAACATATTTTACCTCACAGCACCACTCCATCCTGCACCTCTATGAGCATTACCAGTCCTCAACTAGGCTGCTCCCTTCCGGGCCTGACCCTCTACAAGAGGTAAAAATAGAGTGCCCGTTCCTCCGAACAGTACTCCATTACCTATAATCCCACAGAACAAGACTTCATAATAGCGCGTAGAGAATATATTTCAAAATATAACCCTTCACTACATGTCACCCCCACTAAAGACGATTTTGATGTATAAGGGGACGCCTAACCCCCCGGTCTAGCCTAACAAGATAGCTAATAGTTTATTTACGTTATAAAGATATTGGAGTGTTACATATATCGTTTATAAATCACATTTACACCCTTAAAAATGATGTTAACTGACAACGGGGTGTAATCCAATAAATGGTATGTGAAAAGAGGTATTTAACAACTGTTGCGTGGTTAAATATATATGTTATTGATATCTTTATTTATTTTATTTGATATGTGTATTTCAGAAGTAGACGGGTCTTCTATGGACCCCCTTCCACTACATAATACGCATTGAACCGTTTCGCATTGGTTATAATTAACAACAACTCTAGCGCCCGTTCCGCCACACGCAGGGCATTTGATAATTGCATCTTTTTTTTTACTCATTTCTACTCCCAAAATATAATGAATGGTATGCTATTTAATATCTTCGTAATCTATAGCACTGTTGTGGTTACTTTTTGAATGTTTAATCAACAATCAATTCCAGAATAATGATGCCACAATTGAACTGCTGTGAACATATAGCATCTGTTTTTTGTGTGCCAAATATGGGTTAAATAATAACACACCTATTTAAATTGATTATTGACTCAGTTTTTTCATAAATGTAAGGTATATGTTTAGCTCTGTGCCAGCATCTTTTATTAAAAATATATTGCTGCTTCTTTCATTTCTCAATTATTGTCGTTTTTGAAACCGTTTTTGCATTACTGGCCCATGAATACATCTCTTTCTTAAATGCATCTTTTAATTTACTGTCAATAGGTTCGCAGTTTTAAGACGGTATTATACCCTGACCCCAAGCTAAACAAATACGATGTAAGATGTAAGTTATATTAACCATTAGCGTATATCATTATTGATGAATTTGGAAGAATATAAAGTACTTTTAAAAAGAGCGAAAAGCAGCATGAATACGAATGTGAATGTTGAGAATGTTGAAAGGTTTGTACTGCCACCTGTGGATATGTTCATAGAGGGTAGAAATACTGTTATAAAAAATTTTAGAGATATATCCGATAAGATGAGACGGCCTGTAAAGGACTTAGCAGGATATATTCAGAAGGATTTTGGTGCCTCCATATCAATCGAAGATAAGCGGTTAACTATCAAGACGCGATTGTATAGACAACAGATTGAAGAAAAAATAAATAATTATCTTGAAATATATGTGATCTGTCATGAATGCAAAAAACCAGATACACACATTGAAAAAGATGGCAAAATACATATTTTAGTATGTGAAGCGTGTGGTGCTAGAAGGTCTCTAAATGCCGCAAAAAAGACATCCAGAACCGATCAAGATGTTATTGAGGTTGGTAAGACATACCCAGTCACAATCAGTACGATTGATAAAAATGGATATGGCATTGCCAAATATGGCATGTATACAATTTTTGTGGCAGGAAAGATCAAAAAAAATGGTTCATACAATGTAAAAATAGAAAAGGTTTTAGTAAAGGATGCCTTTGGGCATACAATCAGCTGATAAAATGGCAAAAAAAAGTTTCTATTTAACCTCTATTTCAATGGCGTCTCTTTACATTTTCTCACAGATAGCTGGCTTATTTTTTTCTATACCATTTAAAGATATGAATATACACTCCTTCTCAAATCCAAACAGCGTATGGAACAGTATTTTTTATATCGCAATCCTTCTAATTGTAACAGGTATAATGCTGCTGACAGCCAAATTTAAAATGGAACGATTTATAAAATATTTTATTATTATTGGATTGGCACTCTCCATATTGTTTGTTCTATATCCCTTTCTTTTGTTCTACTACCCCTATGTGTATTCATTTCCTATAGGTTTTCCAGTAGATCTGGACTTCATTATATCGACAATTATAACTGTATTTCTGATGTCACTACTAGTGCTTTACCCTGAATGGTATGTTCTTGATGTGGTTGGGTTTGTAGCAGCAAGTGGAATGATTGCTATACTTGGCATATCTTTCGGTATATTGCCTGCTTTCATTCTTTTAGTGGCTCTTGCCATTTATGATGCTATATCGGTTTACAAAACAAAACATATGATTGCACTTGCAGGTATTGTATCAGATCTCAAGGTGCCTGCAATGGTCATTGTGCCCAAAGAGAGCAGTTATAGTTATATGGATGATAATAAACCGTTGAAAGATAAGTTGGATAGCCATGAAGAAAGGGAATCCCTGTTAATGGGGCTGGGTGATATCGTTATACCAGGTATCATGGCTGTATCAGCCTTCAGCTTTCTGCCCACAACCTCTATCTATCTATATATACCCTCCAATCTATGGGTAGCCATTATAACAATAATTGGGTCTGTTACAGGATTCTCAATTCTCATGCTTGTAAGTAGATCTGGTAATCCTCAAGCAGGGTTACCATTTCTTAATGGCGGTGCCATATCTGCATTTCTCATATCTATGCTGTTATTCTATCACACCTTCACCTATCTTATATAATCAACAAAGTTGTGGTTTACGCAATTGTAATTATTAATTAGACGGGTGATAAAAATAAAATTTTTATAGAGTTGAGGAGTCATCAACAGTGTGGGTTGTAACACAACTGACTATTGACAGGAATCCGTTGTGTATGTAAAAACGTAATTGATATGAGTGTAAGGCCATATCCACTGAGTTTAAGCATAAGTGAGTTGGACAGGATGGTAACAAAGTTAACAATTATCATAACCCAGAAGCTATTATTGATATAAATAAAACAAAGGCTATGGTTATATTTACATGAAAGAACGCAAAATTTATCCTGTCCAAATGATCTTTGTTTACAATTGAGTGCTCATATGCTATCAACAGCCATATTACAGCAATTCCAATTGCCAGATATGCTGTTTTTATCCATATAAGCAGCATGGTAAGGAATATTCCCATAAAGATATGCGTTATAAGTGAAATTATAAGTGCATTCGTTATTCCAAATCTTACTGGTATGGAATGAACACCAATTTTGAGGTCTGTCTCCACATCCTGAATTGAATAAATTATGTCAAATCCTGCCTGCCATAGAACTACAGAAACAAATATAAGGATGAGAACGGGTGAAAAAATGGAGTGTATATTTCCTGTCGTAGCGATCCAACCACCTACAGGAACCACTCCTTCAATAACTCCCAGACCGAAATGTGAAAGATAGGTAAATCTTTTCATAAATGAGTAAATTATAAATAATGGTACCAGGACGAATGACAATATGAATGATGTAACATTTATAAAATAAACTGTGATAAAGAATAAAAGTGATGACGCTGCTATTATGGAATAAGCGGCTTTTTTTGATATTTTTCCAGCCGGTATGTGCCTATTCATAGTTCTCGGTGTTTTTTTATCGTATTCGACATCTATAACCCTGTTAGCAACCATTGCCGTAACTCTGCCTGAAAAAAGAGCTAATGTAATGAGAATAAGCGTTTTCACGGAGGGCACGGTGTTGTATGCAAGAAATGCACCCATATAAACAAAAGGTAGTGAAAATAATGTGTGTTCTATCTTTATCATTTCAAAAAAATATTTAATTTTTGTCAATTCCATACTCACGCCACCTTCTGGATACAAGATTCCTGATCTCTTCAGACATTTCTATCGTCTCTGGCCACACTCTATTGAACCCCTCCTCAGGCCCCTTTCTGGTAGCATCTATCAGCATTTTAGATCCCATATTAATGTATGGTGATGCATGATCTAGCGTGTCCGTAGGCGTATCTTTAATGATCGTTACGTCCCTTGCAGGATCCATTCTGGTTGTTGATGCCCACAGAACCTCTTTCATATCATGAATATTAACATCAGAATCAACAACTATTATGATCTTGGTAAGAAGTAACTGGCCTGTACCCCATAATGCCATTGCAACTTTTTTAGCATGTCCTGGATACCGTTTATTTATAGAAACTATAGCTAAATTATGAAAGACAGACTCTACAGGTAAATTGATATCTTTTATTTCAGGGTTCAATATCTTCAGAACGGGCAATGAGATCTCCTCTACAGCCTTTCCCATGTATGCATCTTCCATTACGGGCTTTCCGACGATTGTAGCCGGATATATTGCATTCTTTCTTCTGTGTATTGATGTAACATGAAGGTACGGGAACTTTTCAACAGGTGAATAATATCCGTTATGATCCCCAAACGGTCCCTCTTCCCTTCTTTCGCCTGGGTTAGCAACTCCCTCTATAACGATCTCTGCGTATCTAGGTACTTCAAGATCAATGGTAAAGCATTTAGCAAGCTCTACGTTGTCCTTTCTTATAAATCCAGAAAATAGGAATTCATCCATGTCTTCCGGTAAAGGCGCTATAGCACTGAATATGGTTGCTGGATCTCCACCCAGAGCTATTGCAACCTCTAATGGTTTCTTCATCTTTTCAGCTTTCATGTAGTGATAAGCCGCACCTTTGTGCGCCTGCCAGTGTAATCCCAGCGTGTTATTGTCAAACACCTGTAATCGGTACATTCCAACATTTCTTATTCCAGTTTCAGGATCTTTTGTAATCACCAGGGGCAATGTGATGAATCTGCCTCCATCATGTGGCCAGCATTTTAATGCCGGAAGAAATGAAAGGTCCTTTTCAGTAATTTCCATCCACGGTGCTGAGGTTTTGATTTTTGGTGGATATGATAGAAGTTCCTTCAGCACGGGCAGAAGTTTCAACGTATCAAATATCCCTTTAGGCATAGGTACCTTGAGCATATCTGTTATAGCCATGCCTATATCTGCAGGTTCGGTTGCGTTAAGAGCCATCTTAACCCTGCTTTCACTTCCAAAAAGATTCATGGCGACCGGAATTGTGTATCCTTTTACATTCCTGAATAATAGTGCCGGACCATTTTTTTTCACAATTCTATCGGCAATCTCCGTCATCTCAAGTAAAGGGTTCACCTGTACATCTATCTCGCTAAGCTCACCGTTTCTTTTTAATAAATCTATAAACTCATGTAAATCAGCAGCTGGCATTATGATCACCTTGAATATGGAAAAATCATAATAGAAGATTATTTATTATGTATATAATGGCTATTACAGATGAAACAATTTTTACAGAATTTCCATATCTCTATAACTCTATCATCAGGGATGAGATTGACATATACATAGACTCTGACAAAATGTATCTCGTCAATGTGCTTTCGTCTCCATATGATGACAGCATACGATCGTTTGCAAAAGAGTTTATAAAATTGTCTATTGATTTTAGTTCAGAGAAGAAAAAAACAAAGGTGGATTTATACAGTGAAAAAGATGAATATAAACTTCACAGCAAGAATATAAATGTGGTTATACCTGCATATATTTATTCCAAAATTCTTATGTACAACGGAGGTTCCGATTTTATAATAAAAAAGTTCTCTATGGGGCTGTCAATGATGGCAGAGAACAGAATTAATGAATGGATTGAATCAAAGAGTACTGATAAGTGGAATCTTTTAGATCGTTTATTTGAAGTTATAAAAAAAAATATTGCAATGAAGCTGGAATGGAAAGAAAAACATCTCAGCAACATGTCTCCTAGAGTAGGAATTGCAGATTTCCTGAAATACAGTGTTAACATTGGATTTTACTGGAATCCAATTTTTTTTGATATCGCTAACGGGTATGTTAGTATACCTATATATGAAAAGAAGACTGGAAGATTTTTCAGAGAGGTTATCAATGAACTTATCAGAGATAGCTTCAAAAACATGAAGGCTAATTTATCCGATGAGATACTAAAAAATGAGAAATATAAAGAGGATTTAGCATTTATAAAAGATCTAACAAAAAAATATGAACATGAAATAAATAAAGAAAATGCACCTCTGTTTACAGATAAGTCGGGCACCTCCTTTCCTCCATGTATCGTGCATATTCTGAAAGATTTGGGTATGCTGAATAAGTTTGGCATACCAGAAAAGGAAACCGGGCAGATAAAAAATGTGCCACATACGGGCAGGCTCTCACTGGTCTGCTTTCTCAATAATATTTCATATCCGAAAGAGATGATTATAGAGTGCTTTTCGAAAGCACCAGATTTTAAAATAGATTATACCAGGTATCAGGTAAACCACATTGTTGACAGAAATTATAGTATGGCTAGCTGCGATACAATGCGAGCCAATAATCTCTGTTTCTCAGAAGAAGATCCATTGTGTGAGAAGGTAGTCCATCCCATTGAATTCTACAGAAAGAAAATGAAAACCATGGAGTTTAATCATGCCAAAGTCAAGCAATCCAGTGAATAAAACATGTTTATTTTTTGCATATACATCTGCTAAATCTAATATTTATTTTAACTGGAATGGCCCCTGCCCACGCGTCGTTATTAACAGTTTCTTCACTATGTCGACCTGACCTGAATTTTATTGAGAATTCTTCTGTTTCGAAATATACAAGTTCTGCACTACCAAGATTTTTTTCTGAAAAGATTATAGATTTATTCCATTCATCTGGATTTATCTTTTTGGAAAGATCAATGAATATGTCCAGTTTCTATGCTGGGTTTGAAATCAGTTTTGCCTTTTCAAAAATTACTGCTAACCTGTAGTTGACAGACCTTAAAAGAATACCAAAAACGGTATATTTTGGTCCTGAAAAAATATATTTTGAAGCTTTTATTGAATTATCCCGTTCTATTACGGCCTGTCAAACAGCCTCTACGACGTCCTGATTTATTTTTATGCATAGGTCAAATTAAAACGTAATAATTGTATATCCCATATTGACAAAATATGCTAGCCGTTCTCCAAAAGGTGCAAGGTTTACACCTATCGAAGACAGCGTTTCATCTACCTTCTTTTTTTGTGCTACGGCAGAACATGCAGAATCTATTGCGTGTTCTTCAACAAGAGATCTAAAAGCATCCACAGCTTCTCCATGAAGGTGGGCAATATACTCCTCCGAAGGGCCGAAGAACAACAACTTGAAATCATCAAATCTTTTTGATTTTACAATTCTAGCGGCAGAAATCAATGCGGAATTAACTTTTTCTTCTGATTCCTTACCGCTTACAATTAAAAATAGTACTTTTGACATATTATCACCGTTTTAGGGTATTCATAATATCTGTTGTATAAAAAGATTGCTTGATAGAATGCTTTGTTGCGTTGAATAAATCGGGCATAACACTTTTTTAATTTTATCTAACTTAATCTGTTTATACTATATAAATATCTTACAATTCATATAATGCTCTGTTAATCAGATCCAGCATTTGTTCAGCATGGCAGTATAATTGATAATCAGAGCTGCAAGTTTTAGTGGTGTTTACCTACTTTATCCTTGTGGCAGGTCAGAACATAAAAGCGTCATACGGCTTTGTCTTTCCTGTGATATGTTGGCATCGCTGGAAATAGAGGATAGACACACACACGGACAGTATGGAACTCTATAAACAGGCCTGTGAATGCACCGGAGTCTTTACATATTCAGTAACTGTGCAGGTTGGAATGATGAAGTAGGGTTCTCCAGTACCTTAGCTGGGGAGAGGATATCGCAGAATCATCGCGATTTATAGCGGTCTGTTTGGCAGGTGTCTCCATATTATATAAAATCGTTGTATAGCGGTAAAATTTGATCCAATTGCCAGGAATACAAAGAGAACATCTAAAATGGTTACATGTATGCCATTTAAAATAAAATAATGATAGGGAAATAAAGGTATCAGCATAATGAATTCTATGAACGAAAATAATATAAAAAGAATCAATCTATCTGCCCTTGTTAAAAATCCTGAATACAGCCTGTTAAGACCAAGTGCCTGGGCCTGGGTACCCATATAACTGGTAAGTAGAACGCCTATCATTGAGAAAAATACCAGGTAGATATTGGTTAACCCACTTATTGCAAATCCGGCCATGATAATCAAATCACTGTATCTATCCAGAACATGATCAAGCAGATCTCCCTTTGCAGAAGTTTTTTCAGATATTCTAGCCACCGCTCCATCCATGATATCAAAGAAACCTGCAAACAGTATTAGAACACTGCATAAAAATAGAAAATAGAATGAAATATACCTTACAAGAATAAAGGATGCGAATGATAGCGCTGCAAACATAAATGATAGCAGCGTGAGGCTGTTTGGAGACCATCCACTGAAATATTGTGCATATTCTGTTATATATTTATTCCCTTTGGTTTTATAATTTTCTATCACCATCAATACCATCCCAGTATAACATCACTCCAGTCTATCCTTCCAAACTGTGGTAACGCATTATTGTTGATAACTGATTCTATATATTTTGCAAGGTCCTCTATAATCATTTGTGTAACGTCTATTTCATATATTGAACTTTTATCATGCATCTGTAAGCTTTCAATAAGTATCAGATCCAGAGCTTCTGACTCAATATTATCCATGATCTTTTTTTTGCTGTATCCCCTCTTAGCCAATCTATCTCTCAATACATCCGGATTACATCTCAATATTACCAATTTATCCAGTTCAATAAAATGTGCTAAATGCCCCTCCACAATAAAGTTATTCTTTTTTTTGAACTCTGTATTCAGAACATCTGTATCTACCTCTATTTCAATACCTGATTTACTGTAATGTTCATTGCACCACTCTGTTAAATAAATTTTATCCAGTTCCGTATCCACAAGCTTCAGGGATGTACTTTTGCCTGTCCCTGGCGTTCCAGTTATACCTATCCTCATGCTGAATTCCTCCACCACGCAACCAGTAACCTATATCGCATGTATTGAAAACAATTGCCTTCATGGTGTCTGTTTATGACGTTATAAGCAGAGCAATAACGCAGTACTTTCACAGTCTCCAGAGCCATCATCTGTATGGATACCGGTTCACAGAGCCGTATCAGACTGGAACCAGTCATAGTGTAACGCCAGAGTGATTGTATATGATTAACTTTACGTATGAATTTTTCCTGTTTTATTTTGATAGGAAGTTTGACAGACCTTAATGGAACTGGCAGATCTGCTGTAACTGTCAAAAAATTATTAAAATTTTTATTTTTTGGCATGTTATTACAACCCCTCCACCTTGAACAGGTAGGTGGAACCTGCATATTCTATTTCTGTAAAATATTTTTTAAAATAACCTTTTTCAAATATTGTATAATTCCATGGCTGTATGCCAGTATGATGCTCCGATACAAATATATAATTTACATGAAGGATTGTTAACAGATGAATGGATTCATTATTTACAACTCCGTTCTCAAAAAGTGTTACGATATCCCAGTAACTTATATTGTTATAGTTGTTAGTGAAAGGGGGATATTCAATTCTGTATCCATCCATTGCTGGAATGAATTCGCCACCACTTCCTGGCTCAACGAGTATCGTACTGTTTGACGGCAGTCTTCCTTTCATCCAATCCATTACGGCAACATCATTTGCGCTGGTGGAGCTGTATTTTTTATATCCTGTATATAGCATACCCGGTTCAAAGGTGATTGAGTATGCTACAGGAACTGTAATAAGAAGCACTAATAATAACAGTGCTATCACCTTTTTTATATTACTGTGGTTGACCATGTTTAGAATTGCAATAAACGTTAATACTCCAAAAATAGCAATAAACATGAAGAATATCATGGATACCTCTGCTGTGTTTATTACTATGTTTATGTATTTGCCCATAAATGTAAAAAACGAGAAAAATAGAATAAGAAAAGGAATGCCAGTCATAAACGCTGTATACATCAAAAAATTCTTTAAGCGTGGCATGTTTTTTTTATTAATCCTGTTAAGAATAATGAGAGATATTGAACTGAGTGCCAGTATAACCAGTTCTAAATTGACAATGGTATACGGACCATTATCAAGCAGATAAAATATATTTACTGCATATCTGAATTGTTGCAGACTGGTCAGTGTATTTCCAGAGCCATAAGATCCACCGGGTTGTTTCATCAGTAAGATTGTAATTATTGATGGCAGGATGGGTATTAAAGAGAGCGGTAAAACAGAGATTTTTTTAATAATTTTAAGGCTTCTTACTTTTATTGCATTGTATGTGATAAAGATAGCCATTGAGCTTACTATAATTTCTCCAACAATAGGGCTTATAGCCATGCTGTATCCTGTAAACAGCGCTATGCACGCTATATCCCTTAAACCTTTTTTCTCAAGGCCTATAATCATGGGGGTTAAAAGAATTGCAAGCGGTAATGCAACTATGAAATCGTTACTGCCGGTTACAAGATACTGTGGCCATCCTGATATGAATGCAGATATAAATGATAGTAAAACTCCTGTTCTTCTGTCCATCAGCCTGTTTCCTACTGAATAAAAGGAAAGTATCAGCATTGATTGAAATAAGGGGGTAATGAGCAGGGTCGTCTGAATGAGGTTCGCACCCGTAAAGAAACTGTAAGAGATCATAATCATCATAAGCCCGCGTGGATATGGTATCGGGTTTGATACAAACGGGTTGTTAAAATATAATGCACTGTGGTTAATAATAATGATTTTGGCAATTAAAGTATAATATCCTGAGTCCATGGTGTTTCCAGTCAGGAATCTGGATACGTTATAACTATTTATGATATATACGTAGGCAGATAGAAGAATTGCCACTGCAAAATAGTAGTCCTTTTTAATTCTCAACCTGTATCGCTTTAGTGCATCTATTTTGAATCTCTTTTTTATATCGTTCCTGTAAATGTAGATTGCAGTTATCATGCATATTATAAAAATTGTTTTATATACTGAGGCATAGACTACAGGATACGGTATATATGCAATTATATATAAGATAAACAACCCTGCAAATAAGGTTAATATGAACCACCCGGTGTTATCTAATTTTATAATTGTGTGTTTATGCATAAAGTGCGTCAGTGGTGCACCTATTATGATGGAGATTATAACAAAACCTGTATCAAATAAGATCTGTTTGAGAATTGAATAATATTCTATCATGGATTCTCCCCGAAGCTATCCAGTGAACTTACCGAATCACTGGATATCACCTTTATATCGTTGTCAAGTTTTTTTATTTTATTTTTAATATATTCTGGTATATTGTATTTTTCCGATAATTCCCTTACAATGTGTATATATTTTGTTATATTGCCTATATTTATATTTCTTATGATTTCACCGTTACACAGGCTTCCTGCATCTATAGTTCTGCATCTTCCTGTTAAAGGTATTCTTCTATAGGTTGTTTTGCATTTTTTGCATCTAAACTGCTGTTTATAAAATCCACTCATATTTCCATTGATGTCCTTCATAAGATGGTGCTCTATCATCAGGGCAACTGCGTCATCTATATCTACAGCCCTTATCTTTTCCATCAACCTGTTGACAGCCCTTATTTTATCATCCATTTTAGAATCTGATTTATATATTGATTCATGAGGACCGGTTGATATATCTGTTACGTCGTGTGTAAAGGATAACCTGTCGTACATATGCTCGCCATGGATTCTTTTTGATACGTTGTCTATGTATTTATCTACCTCTTTAGGCATTTTACCGTGCTCGGCAGCGTTGTACATCTCCAGTGGATAAAGGGGCATAACATCTAAATTCTGCACCTCTTTATCAATTTCTGAAGGGTCAATTCTGTATGTCAATAGCAGAGGCGCGTCCATCAATCCGCCATTTGTTTTGGGAAGATACTGTTTTGAAAAATTCAAAAAGGCATCCATTAACAGCATAATTCCGTCCTCATCGCCGTCACAGTTCCTTCTTTTTGATGCATGAAAATAGGGGTGTGCATAGCACCCATCTATACTGCTATATCCTGCAATCCTTCCTATCACAGCTCCGGATGTATGCGGGGCAAGTGCGGCTATATACGCACCTATAAGATCACTCCTGTTATATGCATTATAAAAGGGCGATATTTTATAAATTTTTTCAAGTTCGTCGTCAATAAACTTAGAAACCTTTACCAGATGATCACCTGCTTTTATTGGCAGTATTACGTCGTGTACTTTGAGTTCCACAATCTGTTCGTCAGAGGTGAGTGGCTGTCCAAAAATATCTGCATCATAACCCAACTCATGCAGTTTTGAAATCTCCGTTCCAACTTCTGCTGGTTTAAAGTGGGTCAGAGGCAAATCAACCATATCGTACCTTACGGTACCGTCCTTAAAAACATAAATACCATGCTGTGCTCTCAATACACCCTTCCTGATATCTTCGGGCACCTTATAGCCAGATATCAAACCTTCCACAAATTTTATTTTGTTTATGGTGGAGGATGTGTTTAACATCTGCTTTGCACTGGTCAACAATTCACCTATATCTATGTTGTATACCTGCGTGCTGTTCATCATATCTGTATGCATTAAGCAATCAGGACACAGGTGTTTGTATGTTTCCGTTTTGCATGCTGGACATCTCCTTTTGTTCATTTCTACAGAAATAATTTTGATATAACCATTTTTTATAAGATCTTCTTTTACATATTTGTCTGCTGGAAATAGTGTATTTACCTTCTCCATATGTCTAATATCTGCCTTCTCAGGTCTTCCCATTCTAGCGCCGATTCTTGTTGGTGCTTTCCGGACTATTTTTATACCGGCAAGCTCGGAAACCAATTCCATAGGATCCTTCAACTGTTCCGGGATTTTTTTATCTCTTGATATTTCATCATTCTCAAATCTTAACCCTAACGGAATCACTAATGATTTAGCACGTTCTATGTCCAGTTTTATAAAGTTATCTTCAAGGCTGAATTGAATACCCAACTTATGCAATATTTTTATTATATCGTCATTTTTTTTAATTTTCAGTGCATTATCGTAACAGTCATAGTTTTTTTCAATCCATAATGAGATGGCTATTATCTCTTCAACGGAAAGATCGTGCCAAAATAGATTAAAAGAGGGATGCATGGGTATATTATATTTTTTTGATATCTTGTATGATTCGTTGAAAGATGGATTATAAATTGAGAGATCAATATCCTCTTTGTCTGCATTTTTTTTAAATAGCTCCAGAATGTGCCACTCTATAGAATAGGATCCAGGTAATAATGGGTGGTTGTTTTCTAAAAATTCTCCGTATGATATGAGTATTTCACCCAAATCAAGAATTTTTTTTATCTTATTTTTTACAATGGTGTACTCCTCTATAGTGTTTATATGCGTTACAGATCCGTCCATTAATTCTATAATGGGACCGTCAATGGTATCACACGGCGATACTGCACCCGCCTTACCAGGGCACTCCAGTTTGAGCTGTGTACCGGCCACCACAAACTGGTCTAACACGTATAATGTCGCAGGATTTATACCTACAGCAGCAAGCCCCGTATTTCTTGATCTACCATATCTCAATCTGAAACCTCCGGGTCTGCTAGGATGTGACAGAATAGGTCTTCCTGCTACCACTCCGTCCTTAAGATATTTCTGTTCTGAACTTTTGCCACTATTTTCACTGCTTCTCTTTATTATTACATTAAGAAAATTCCAGCCATCAAGATTGAGTGCATTGACATATTTCATAATTTTAGTTGCCTTCAGGGATAGACCTTCCGCAATTACAAGGCAGGCACCTCCTCTTACCCCATCTGTTTTTACGCGAGGTAAATTTATATATCCTGTAACATCAACATCTTCTGTTCTATCTCCATCAATTGATACAGGTATGTTCTTAATGATTTCCTCTATCTCCTCCGGAGATGGGAGGTATTGAAGATGCTGCACCTGTTTATAAAGTGGAATTTCCTCTTTGAATCGTTCTATTTCATCACGGGTAGCAACATATTTTCCTATGCCTAAATCCCTTCTCAGAATATCCGCAATCAATATTGTTAATGCCTGGCCCGTGCCTCCTGATGCTCTTATGGGGCCCGAATAATATATGGCAAGGTAGTCCGTATTGCCCTCTTTTACAATTTCTACATGAGAAAGACCGTCTATTGGAGCTATCAATACGCCCTCTGTTAATATTGCCAGAGAGACCCTCAGTGCTTTTTCTATAAGTTTCTCTCTGCTATCTTTTCCATCTTTCACAATCTTCTTGGCAACATGTATTGCTGCTGCCTCTCTATCCATAGTTTTAAGAGTTTCCTCTATAATTTTGGATACACCTTCAACATTATAATCTATGAGCAATTTTTCTACACGTTCTGCTAAATTCCCCACTATTGGTATCTCTACTGTAACCTCCGGATCCAGCCCCTTAGACCGCGCCTCCGACGCTATATTGTATATTTTTTTAGAATCTGTGTATAACCTGTCAAAATAATCTTCATAATCCATTAAAAAATCACTACACAAGTAATGAGAGATAACAATTAGTTAAATCTTTCTTTAAGCTATTTTCATCAATTGCTGTCATAGAGCGGTTGACCAGATCTTACACAAATTTTGCATGTTTATATGACATTAAAAGCAATGATTGCTGTGCTCAATAAACTGTAATGGAATGCCAAAAATAGGCAATTTTAGTTAAAAAAGAGATCTTTTGAGCGTGAATATTTGATTATTTTGTCAAAATATTCCGTTTCCTTACACGCATGTAAAATCTCAGGTCAGCCCTTCACCGTTACATAGTTAACATCTCCATCCTTATGATCCTACCCTATGGACCAGGGCGAAACCTGTTTTTTCTGCCTTTTCGCAAACACGCATAAGCATTCATAGATGCAATCTGACAATACAGCGAAGACAGATACTGGCACTCAGCACCAAGAGTTCAAATATTTGACTCATGTAGGGCATAGCCATGCAGCAGGTTTCGTTGACCTGTTTATCCGGATTGATTCATTCCTCCTCAAGCTTTGGCAGCTTCTTCTCTGTCAGTACAGGACTTTGATATTTCCACTCCTCTTTCTCCGTTAGCATTTTGTATATTATTCTAGTGAGTTTGCGCATTGTGGGCACATGTGCAAACTTCCAAGATCCCTTCCTTTTCTTGATTGAATGTACTATTCATTGATGGGTTCATTTTCGTTTATACATTTAATCCACCTCCTATGTGGCTCTTAGTCAGTCTTAAGAGCCGCAAAGAAGGGCTGCAAAACGGAGATTTTAATATACACTCAGCCTGTCAACCCAGCTGCTGAACACAGGTTTTATCTTTATTATTCACTTTTTTGAGAATTTTATCAATATTTTCCTTTATGTATTCACCAAGTTTTTCTGCGGCTATTTTTCTATGAGATGTCATTGATTTTTCATGCAAAGAGAGTTCTGCATAACTCTTATCATTCCCATCTGGAATAAAGATAGGGTCGTAACCAAAATTATTATTACCTTTTATTTTTTCACCAATTCTTCCTTTTACCATACCCTCAAATAAAATAATTTTTTTATCAAATTTCAATGTTATTATTGATATAAAATATGCATTTCTATTTTCTATATTTGCCATCAGCTTTAATATGCCATTTAAACCTATGGTATTATAAATATACGATGAATATACACCTGGGAATCCATTAAGTGCATTTATAAAAATACCGGAGTCTTCTATTATGGCAAAATCCATTGAGGCAGGTATACCCGATATTTTCTTTTTAGCTACCTCTCTTATATCATCTGATTGTATTTCATCTATAGACAGGTTTTTCTGTATAATATTTATTCCATATTGATGTAAAATATCGTTTATTTCAGATGCCTTATTTCCATTTCCAGTTATAAAAGGTAAATCAATCAAATATTTTTTTCTTTTCATAAATATAACACCTTATTAGATATTGTCCACGTGTCAATATCACTAAAACCATTTCTTACTTTTGGTATAAATACATTGGTTCATGTTATCTGCGTCTAAACTAATGCACAAATATGTAAAAAGGTATTAAAATAATGTGTAATATGTTAAAAATAAATGGTTAACTATATAAACTTAGCTTCTATTAGTTCTTCATTATTTTCATGAAGCCGCCAGATTCATATATTGCCAGTTTTCTTTTCTTTAAAATCGCTTCAAACTCTTTCCAATCAATGACTTCGATTCTTCCTTTTGACTTCGAGTCACCCTTGGTAAACTGTACGCCATCTGTCCCTTTCACTTTACCTGGCTTCAATCCTTTCTTTTCGGCAACTTTCTTTGCCTGGTCTACTGTTATCTTATTCATTACCATTCCTTTTCACTCCCTTGACAGTATATCTGTCATCTGTACATATATCTGTGGTTATATTTATATGTTTCTAAATGTTCTATGCCGATTATATACCGTTAGGATAATAAAATTTTAGATCGTCCCTTGTTGAAATGGTTGATCCCGGAAAAATCATCGGATATTTGGCATATTTGCAGTATGGACCTATGAGTGATGAGAGATCCTCAGATCTGTACAATTTCGATGGATGCAATTTGCAATACATCAATAGTTTTGCATTCATTTCATTGTATAAAAATATTTATTAACT
>JAMCUS010000013.1 GCA_023379385.1 Thermoplasmatota archaeon | reverse complement strand
AGATTGAAATGTGCTCTGTATTGATTGCTCAATCCTGCTATGCCCACTACCTCTCCTGCAAATGAGGATGGTAGATATACCTGTGATATAGGTGCATAAAACTCACTTCTTCCTGTTGTGCTTCTCATATTGTATATGGAGGTATGGAATGTGCTGTCGTATTGCGATACCGTTCCATCTAAAGCTATTGTAACCCGGTCGTTGTACGTTGTTATCTGAAATCCCTGTGAACTGAAGTAATTAACTATTGTACTGTACGCTGATGCTGATGGAGAATAGTCGTTGGTAAACTGCTGTGCTGTAAGATATTTATGATATAACGGTGATTGCGGATTCTGCAATGCTGATAAAAAGCTCTGTAACTGCTGGTCATTCTGGTATCCAAGTGTTATCAATACATTGAGGTGCTGATTGCTGTTCAGAGGCCCGATCCTGGTTGCCCTGCCACTGTATACCCCTGCTATATTATCAGCTATATTCATAACTGTTGTGTTATTCCTTGTATACATGTAACTGCTGAAGGTTACAAAAGCAGTCAATGCAAGCACAACTGCGAACCCAATCGCTACAAACTTCACCAATCTACTTCTAGAATCATTTTTACTCATCTCAAACCCTCTTACAACGAGTATTAGTTGTAGCATCATATATATAAGATAAAGTGGTCATTACCACTTTTACAAATGTAAAATGCCATTGTTTAATATATAATTATTAAAATAAATATTGATGTTAACTTAATAAATTTTATTCTTATGGAATTTATTGAACGTATCTATTTGTCTTGGAGTCAGACTGTAAGCAATACCCTAAGGAGGGACTCATTGATAATAAACTGATAGAACCGTTTAAGAGTAAGGACAACCCATTGAACCAGTTATGCAATAATATTTCCAAAAGCCGACAATAATTGGAAAATAAAGGATGCAATAATATATTTTAAATAAAGGATGCTGGCACAGAGCCAAACAGGTACTATTGAATAAACGCTGTTATTACAGATATGTCATCTTTTTTATATTCTTTTTTAATAGCAACATTCACAAGTTCAGATGCATAATACTCTGGCGTTCCCTTTTCAATGATATGATTTATTTCTTCAAGCGATAGGTTGTCTGTAAGACCATCCGTAGAAAAAATAATTACGTCATGCCTAGTAACGGAAATAGCTTTATAATGTATTGTGCTAAACCCAGTTCCGATAGTATGTAACAATCCTGCCATACCAATTCTATCAGAATCTGTAAGACATGTTATATTATTTTTACTTTTGATAATAACAGAACTATCACCTACAGACCCAAAATGAACCATATTATCTCTGATAATACCTATTACCAGTGTTGTCGCAGAATAATTCATATCTGTTGATAATGACTTCACCCTGTTATCAGATTTTTTAAAAAACGATACTAATTGTTTTTCTATCTCTTCTGATTGGTCATACCGTTCTATTACATTTACGGCAATTTCACTCGCTTCCTTTCCTTTGATACCACCGGTAACTCCATCTGCAATAGCGCATATATTTTTACTTTTTATAACCTTTATTGAATCCTGGTTATCATGAAAGGCATTTGAATCCGTAGATGAACTCCATATAACACTAACATCGCTTTTTTTCATAATTAACAACAGATGTTACCTCTTTAAAAACAGGACAGGACATGGTGCTTTCTTAGCAAGATAATCAAGAACCTTAACGTGGGATATGATATATTTTCCACCGAATATATCCTCCGAAATCAGGATGGTACCATAATTCTCTTTTTTAACCTCCTTCATAATGGCATCTACAACGGTTTTGCTATTCACAATATTATAGGGTGCCAGGATAATCTGCTTTACAAAATATTTCATTCCCTTTACAATATTTTTTCCTACACCACCATTTTTTGAATTTTTCACATTTATATTTATGAGGATAATACTGCCACCGTTTTTATCTGTAAAATTTTTAGCAAATTTTAACAATCTTTCAGGTGGTTTATTACCTATGAACGGAATAAGTAATTTTTCGTTGGATTTCTTTGATATTAAGGCCAATCTATTAGTAACCAAAACATCAACTTTTGAATATCTAAGAACACTATCAATAACAGTTGTAAAAAAAAGCTTATTTGTATATTTAACATTTTTGAGTAGCATGAAAATGGAGTCTGCGGATACCTCATCTACAAGTTCAAGTATCCCATCAGGTATTGTTTTTGCACTTCTTACGTGGGGTTCTACGGTTATACCAAGTTCTGCGCCTGTTTCATATGTTGGCAATATGATGTTCACACTGTTTCTCCACCTTCTCATTACCTCAGGTGCTTTTTTGGTATCTATTATATGGATGGGCACCATTGTACCCCCTTTTTTCAAAAATTTGCTTGCATAATACACCATCAATTCAGAATCGTTTTCCTTTTCAATCGGTATAATAATTTTTTTATACATGGTAAACCTCACTGTGCATTTTGCATTATATCATATATATATGTATTTAATGTTACTATATTTACATAGGGTATACCCACGACCGTTAGGAAGGGAGCTACTGTATTGTTGGTAACCATTGAAAGTAGGTCTTTCTGCGGAATTCCTGAATAATGGGAAATTCTGGGTATCTGAATTAATGCAGATAATATTGTTATGTCAGGATCAACACCAGACGATGAATATGAAACCATGTTTATGGGTATGGTGGTTGTGGTATTATTAAAGCTAATATATCCACCATAGTACTTTTTTACCAGCTGAAGCGTAAAGTTGTAAAGAACAGGAGAGACAGGCCCGTAATTTGAAGAACTGTTGGAACTTAGGCTGAAGTAATCCGTCATGGATGGCCTGGGATGAAAAAACCATGGTTGCGTGAAGTTTTCAACCATATCAGGTGATCCAATAGCTGTCCCGTTATGATATATAACAGGTACATTTGAATAAGGTGAGTGATAGACATACGTGGATATGTATGCTGTAGCAAATGGGTATATAACAGATACAATAATTAACATTGAAAACAGCAATGTAATAGAGCCTCTAACATGTTTTATATATTTCATATTTTCACCCCAATTAATGCCAGCATTACCTTTAAAATATAATAAGATATTGCAATGACGTGTCCTACGCTACCAGTTGTTATTATAATATCTATGATCTTTATGCCTATAAATGCAGTTAATACACCTCCAAACCCGAAGAATATGACGTTTTGCCTTAATAACTGTGTTGCCGATGCAGGAGTATAACTTATTCCTTTTATTGCAAATGGAATAAGAATGGGTATTGTGATCGCATTAAAAATTACTGCAGATAATATTGCTGATTGAGGTGACGCTAGATGCATAACATTCAAAGAGGTGAGATTTGCGATCATAAAAAACATAGCTGGCAAAATGGCGAAATACTTCGCTACATCATTAGTTATAGAGAAAGTGGTTAATGCACCTCTCGTTATTAGGAGCTGTTTACCTATGGCAACCACTTCAATAAGTTTTGTTGGATCAGAGTCCAGATCAACCATGTTAGCAGCTTCTTTGGCGGCAGGTGTACCACTGTTCATTGCAAGTCCAACATCTGCCTGACTTAATGCAGGACTATCATTGGTACCGTCACCGGTCATAGCCGTTAGCATACCTTTGGCCTGATATTTTTTTGTTACTGTTAGCTTATCTTCCGGTTTTGCCTCTGCAATATATTCATCTACACCGGAATCCTTGGCGATAAATCTAGCTGTGAGCCTGTTATCTCCTGTACACATAACTGTTTTAATACCCATGACCTTCAATTCTCTAAGCCTCTCGCGTATACCTGGTTTTATAACATCCTTCATAACGATTAGCCCGATAACCTCTTTATTTCTGGAAATTAGCAACGGTGTAGCACCCTGATCTGCAACCTCTTTGCTCTTCATGTGAAGGTCTGCAGGTATATACCCAGTTTCCTTTTCTATAGCATCTACACTTCCCTTAATTATTCTAGTACCATCAGGCATGATAATGCCACTGTATCTAGTTTGTGGTGAAAACGGAATTTTCTGCAATTCACCCATGTTTTTGGTATCTACCTTTATACCTCTTTTGTATGCAATTTTAATTATAGATTTGCCTTCTGGAGTGGTATCATAAATTGATGCTATAACAACATTGTATAATAGATCCTCCATTTTATAATTTTTAGTTGGAACAAATTCTGTAGCGATTCTATTACCAACAGTTATCGTGCCTGTTTTGTCCAGTATTAATACATCTACATCTCCTGCTGCTTCAACGGCTTTCCCAGATTTAGCAATTACATTGACCTTTGCAACCCTTGTTATTCCGGCAATGCCTATGGCCGATAGCAACCCTCCAATAGTAGTCGGTGCCAGGCATACAAGCAATGCTACCATAGTAGCTATATCAATCTCTATTGACAGTGCTATTTCAATGTATACCAGCGTTAAAATTACAAATACCATTATAAAGGTCAAAATTGCAAGAACAACATTGAGAGCAATTTCGTTGGGGGTTTTTTGTCTTTTTGAACTCTCTACAAGAGCAATCATTCTATCCAGAAAAGATTCACCTGGTTTCTCTGTTACTCTTACTTTTATGGTTCCAGACCTAACAATTGTAGCACCTGTGACAGAGGTTTTATCCCCACCAGACTCCTTCATGACTGCCTGTGATTCACCGGTTATCATTGATTCATCAATAAGTGCAGAACCGTCAATTATCTCTCCGTCTTTTGGTATAGGTTCATTTTCTCTAACGATTATAACATCGTTGTATTTCAGATCCTTCGAAAAAATTTTTTTTTCTGTGGAGGTCTTTGGATCGTACAATGTAGCTACAATTTCACTTTTCATACTTCTTAAGGAATCGGCCTGTGCCCTACCCTGTGCTTCTGCTATAGCTTCAGCAAGATTTGCAAACCATATAGTGGCAAATAAAATTATGGTTATCTCTATGTAATAAATTCTGCTGAAATTGCTTATGTTCACCACATCTCGGAATAAATAAGGATCCAAAGTAACAAAAAAAACATATAATGTATATATAAAAATAACAAACATAACTGGATTTTTCCATAACTTTCTGGGATCAAATTTAACCACTGACTCTACGAATGCCAGTTTTATTATTGTCTTTAAATTACCATGTAAGTGTGATAACCCTTTTTTTCTATTATCCATAATGACTCAACCTCAGATAATCCCGTAGAGGCCCTATCACAATAACGGGTAAGAACATCAGTGCACCCAGAATGATTATTACTCCTATAAGATAAAGTGCAAATGTTATTGAATCGGTCCTCATGCTGCCACCTCTTTCAGGCAATGATTTTTTATTGGATAAACTACCAGCTATAGCCAGCGTTGCAACAATAGGTATGAATCTGCTTAACAGCATAATGATGCCACCAGCTATGTTATAAAAAGCATTGTTATCATTCAGGGTCATAGAGCTACCATTATTTGCTGCCTCAGATGTAAATTCATATAGAAGCTCAGTTAAATTATGTGGAGAATAGGTTACACTACCAAATGGATTAAAAAGCAAAGCGATCACGAAGGGAGTTATTATGAGTATGGGGTGAACTATAAGTGCCAGAGACGTGTATTTAATTTCCTTTACCCCTATCTTCTTCCCTATATATTCCGGTGTTCTTCCCACCATGAGTCCCCCCAGAAAAACAGATAACAGCAGGTATAATAAAAGGTAGGTAAAGCCAGTACCTATCCCACCCGGTACAGCCTGAATAAACATTCCAAACAGGAGAAATATTTGGGAACCCGGCAACATAGTGTCTATGTTAACGAATTGAGCACCTGTATTGGTATACACAGATACTGTCTGTGCGAATGAACCATATACCACACCAAATCTGGTATCTTTTCCAACAAAGTTACCGGAACTCATGCTTAAATGTGGAATTGTGCTCAGCATAACGTTACCCTGCATCTCTATATTGACAACAGATAAAACTGCGAATAATAGTAATCCAAAAGTAACTATAAAAAGCACAAAGGATTCGCTTTTTTTCTTTATCATTTCTCCGTATGCAAAAATTAAGGAAAATGGAAATAATAACATCATTAATGTCTCCAGAAATATGGTTGCATTTGATGGATCAGATAGTGGATTAGAATTTCCACCATTGATGTATGAACCTCCATTTGTTCCTAATAACTCAATGGACGTGTGCGCTGCATTCAATCCCAGCGGCATTATGGAACTACCACCGGTAACTGGATGTAGAATAATATATGGTGTTAACGTATCCGGTACACCCATAAAAACCAATAAAAAGGTTGTCAGAATGGAAAATGGTAATAAAATTCTGGTTATGCTTCTCACAAAATCAATATAGAAATTACCAATTTTGCCATTGCTGTTTTTTATACCTCTTATCAAAGAAACCGCTACAACCAGCCCTGTTGCAGATGAAACAAACATCAGCAGCATTATGGCAAACATCTCTGAAAACATTGAAATCTGCGTAACAGGATTAAAATGCTGAAAGTCTGTATTTGTTAAATAAGATGCTGATGTATGGAATGCCAATCTAAAGCTCATATCAGGACTATTGAAATAGTTTAGGGGTAATCCGCCTTGCTGAGTAAGAATTAAAAAGGCAAATATACCGAACGTAATATTGGTTAATACGAGTGCAACTGTATATTCTTTCCAATCCATACTTTTTTTAGAATCCGTTCCAATCAATTTATAAATCCATGCCTCTACAGGATAGAATAGAACATCCAGTATTGTTGTTTTTTCCTGATATACATCAGCAATATATCTGCCGATGATAGGTATAAGAATTGCCAAAACCAGAAAAGTTAGTAAAATTGAAATATACTGCGAATAAATCATTTCGTCTCACCTAAAACAGTTCAGGATGCAATATAACATATGATAAATATATAAGTATAAAAATAGATATTAATGTGAAGGATAATAACCCAAAATTAGAAAGGAGGTATGATATTAAATGAGCTATGCTTATAATGTTATAACTCATAAACCACACATATCACATTTCTATATATAATGATTTTTGTTAACTTCATTACCGAAGTGAAATGCAGTCAAAACATTTAATTTTTACCGGTTTCCACAAACTCCTCCTTCTTTAACAAATCATTCTGGATGTTATTCAATTTGTTTATAATTTTTGAACTGTGTGATCCATTCCAATATATTTTATTACAATATGTACAATAATAAAATGTTTTTATTGTTTTTGGATGTTTTATTGATGAACATTTTTTTACTGGATCCTCCAGTATTGTTGATAATACCGTGTTGCATATAGCACATCGCGTTAAATAGCAATTTTTATTTGCCGTATATAATTTTAGTATATGATATAACTGTCTATCTATATCTGTTTCATTGACAAATATGGATTTATCAATTATTTTTCTGTAAAGATTCTTGTCTCTGGTTATTAATATTCTATTTTCTTTTATGGCTATGTTTATCAATTCATCGTCATCAATATTTTTAAAGTATAATGTATCAAATCCTGCAAATCTTAACCATCGTGCAAGCTTTCCTAACATACAATCAAGTAGGAATTTTTCATTTTTCAATTCGTTCAATTTTCACATCACCAATACGTAATATAGTATATAAAAATGGAAATATTTGTATATTGTTTTTATAATTTGTTTTTTATAATTATTGAATATATCTTTTTTATGCCAAAACCGTTGGTAAATACCTGTTAAATGCAGCAGCCTCTCCTCAGCTAAAGCATTGAGGTTTTATAGCTTCCCTCATTCTCTATACTTTCAGTAAATCATTATATAATATAAAAATAATTTAATACTAGATATACCTAAATGTGATATAAGAAAAAAGGTGAACATTTGTTGGATGTATTTATAATGGACACGACTTTAAGAGAAGGTGAGCAAAATCCAGGTACTGTTTTTTCAAAGGATGAAAAGATAGAAATAGCAAAAATGTTAGATGATGCAAGGATTCAGTCAATAAGCGTAGGAATGCCCATTATAGGGCCTGAAGAACGTGACGCCATTAAAGCAATTACCAAAGAAAATTTAAATTGCAGTGTAAGTGCATTATGTAGATGTAATAAAGCAGATATAGATGCTGCTAGAGAATGTGATCTTTCAGGAATAATTCTATTTATTGGTTCATCAGAAAAACATATGGCTGCCAGAGGATTGAACGAAGAAAAGGTTATGGAGATGGTTGGAGATGCTATAGACTACAGCAAAGATCATGGAATAGTTCCGTTTTTTGCTCCCGAAGATGCAACTAGAACCAATTTTGATTTTTTATACCGTTTATATAAAATGGCGATAGACCATGGCGTACCGCTTATTGCATACCCGGATACCGTAGGTGTACTTACTCCAGAGTCAGCAAGAGATAATATTGCATTGCTAATTAAGTTGTTAAATGTACCTGTTGCAGTTCATTTCCACAACGACTTTGGACTAGCACTTGGAAATACCCTATCAGCATATTTTGCAGGGGCGCATGCAATATCTTCAACAATTTGTGGGTTAGGTGAAAGAGCTGGAAATGTAGCTACTGAAGAGGTAGTTATGTCACTGGAGGTTTTGTATGGAATAAAAACCGGTATAAAATTAGATTTGCTATATGAAATCGCAAAAAAGGTGGAAAAAATATCAGGTATACCAATATCACCTCTCAAACCAATTATTGGCAACAACGTATTTTCCCATGAAAGTGGAATTCATACACAGATTATTAAAAAAGACCCCTCTACCTACGAAGCAATACCCATAGAATTGATAAAAAGAGATAGATCTTTTAGATTTGGAAAGCACAGTGGAAAAAATCTAATACAGGACATCTTAAAGCAGAATAATATTGAAATAAATGAGGATGATTTTAATAAGCTTCTAAATGAAATGAAAGATTACCAAAAGGTTAGAACAAAATATACTAGTGCAGATTTTATGAGTAAATATTACGAATATCTCGAGTCTCGCTCCTTAAACGAAGTAGATATTATAAACATGGCTAAAAAAATAGTTGCTAGATAAATTTAACATATGAGCACAAACAAATCATCCATCAATATTTACGTTTTTAATAGGTAATTCATTCTTAAGTATTGAATCTATTTTATTTGCCTTATTTTCTAAGTTATTCATCTCAAAAATATTTTTGGCTTTTTTAAGATTGGATATTCCTTTTTCTTTTTTTTCGCCTTCTAACTTTATAAGAAAAAGTCCATATCTTTCCAAAGATTCTGCATATAAATATGCATTACCAATATTTTCACTGTTTTTTATTGCTTTTTGATAATAGAGATCTGCATATTCATTTTCACCGATACTTTCATTTAAATTAGCTAAATTCAATGAAGCTGCAACAATACCACGTGTATCCTCTATTTCATCCATAATATTCATCGCCTCGTCACCTAATTCCTTCGCTTTTTTAAATTTATTTAATTTTATATTAGAATTGGATTGATTTAATAATGACCATGCATAAATATCTCTATTTCCACTTCGTCTCGCATAATCAGTTGCTACTTCAAAAAAATGTATAGCTTGTTCAATATTATTTAGCTTGATGTATGTATCTCCCATATTATTATAAACCCTGGACATACTGGAAAAATCGGTACTTTTATTTAAAATATTGATTGCTTTATTATAATAGTTAAATGCATTTTCAAAATTATTTTTATCTACTTCAATGTTACCCAGATCTATATAAAGTGGACCATCAATGGATGGTTCTATATAACTTAACATGGATGCTTTCAGCAAAGTATCTTCCGCCTTTTTAAGATCACCTTTTCTCCAATACAGGTATCCAAAAATTCTCTGCACTTCCTTTAATCTCAGTATGTCGTGATTTTTATTGAAAATTGAGATCGCATCTTGAAGATGCTCTTCAGCCATATCGAAGTTATTGAATCCAATATGGATTAAACCCATTTTAAGTGATGATACTGCAACAGTGTTGCTATTATTATGTTCCCTTCCTAAATTATATAAATATGTGTAATACGCCAGAGAATCTTCCCATTTACCTATAGCATACGACAGCTCCCCTAATGCGTTATATATTTCAATTTCACTCTCCACTGAAACTCCAATCTCATTCATTATATTAATGACTTTTCTATAAAAAGCTATTGAAAGTTCTATTTTATTTGTTTTTTTAGCAGTATCAGCAGCCATAACGCAATATTTATAACTATTTTCTAGATCCATTGAATCATAATAATGATATGCCAGTGAATACAATATATCAGGTTTTGATAGAATACCATATTTTTCTATTGCTTTTGCGACTTTTCTGTTGTATAACCGTTTTCTGGCTTTGGACATGCTATCAAGAATGTACTCAACCATTACAGGGTATGTAAAAGAGTATATAACAGGGGTTACATTCTTTATGAGCCTCTTTTTTAGTAAATGTTCAATCAAGCTAGAGAATTTATTCTCTTCAATATCCATTACCTTTTTTACTATATTTTTGGAAAATACAGTTCCAACTATTGCAATGATATTCAGGAAGTTGAGTTCGTCAACTGTAAGAGTACTGAGTAGACTATTCATAATGTTTTTTAGGTTTTCTAAATTAGATAACATGTTTATATTTGGTTGTACTACATATTTTCCATCATCCCTTTTCTGAACATACCCTCTTTTTATAGCCTCCTTCAGGTATTCAGATAGTATTAAGGGATTACCGCCACTTTTCTGAAACATCCATGTTATAAAATAAGGAGATATGTTGGTTGTTTTGAGAGATTTCTCAATGTATCTGGATGTTTCTGAATATGTGAATGGCTCTAGTTTATAAACTTTACATGCACCATCTACTGCATCTATATTTTTATAGTATGGTTCAATTTCTGATGTTATTAAATCTTCTCTAATACTGGCAAATATTACAATGGATTTCTCTTTTATTGTTTTTGATGCTTTTAATAACATTTTAAATGATGCGATATCTGCATTATGAAAATCATCTAGTAATATTATTAAAGGTTCTTTGCTTGCAATGGCATTTAGTTTTTCTAAAACCATCCTATAAATATTCTCGTCATCAATCGTATTTTCACTATCATTATAATTACGCATATTTATATCTACAGAATAATGGCTCAACATGATGGGAAGCGGATCATTGGTTGAATCAGTGATATCTATATCAGTCATTGGTAATAATCCAAGTGGTATTTTATCATTGTTATTTATAAGGATAGATTTATTATCCATATCAATTTTTTCAAGTATCCACATAAATGGATGAAGTGGACTGGACGACGTACTTGTATGTATATTTATTTTCACAGTTCTATATTCATAAATTTTGGCCATTCTATTAATTTCATTTATGATTGTAGTTTTTCCGACACCCATTAATCCACTTATTAAAATAATGGCACCGTTATGTTTAATATCGGATATTCTTGCTGATATACTCTCCAGAATCTCTTTTCTATCAGTTATATCATTATTTATTTGATAATGCTTCATCTTTTCAATTAGAATATAACTATTGTTTTACAAATAGATTGCTATACAAAGAACCTGCAGGGCAATTTAATTTATTATGATTATTATATTCAAATAAAAAGAGAAGGGATACAAATATATTCAAATAATAATTCAATATAGAGATAGATATAACATGGTGTATTGATGTTTAAAAATTTCGAGTTGGTTCCTACAGGAATATCAGGACTGGACTATATGTTAGGCGGTGGTTTTATTTTTGGAAGAACCTACGTTATCAGTGGAGTTCCAGGGAGTGGAAAGACCACTCTAGCTATGCAATTTTTATTAGATGGCATTAAAAAAGCAGAAAAAACGCTTTTCGTAACACTTGACGAACCGCCAAATGAATTAAGATACAATTTTTATAGATTAACGTCGGAAATAGATAACATAGATATATATGATGCAATTTCGGATATCATGCAATATGAAAAAACACCTGCAAAAGATATAGCTATTTCAAGATCCCCTGAAAAATTGGGATATATTCCAAATGAGATAAGAAAGAGTCCTGAATTTAACAAACTAAATATTAGTTTTTCTGCTTTTCAATCAGCTCTGAAACTAGAATTATCGAAAAACTTATACGACAGGTTGGTTATAGACTCCATAACAGCTCTGTCTATGTTTTATATGGCAGGGTACAATGAAAATGTCGGTATACAATCTTTTATGCAATTAATATCTGAAACAAAAATAACTACATTGCTTCTTGTGGAACTTCCTAATAATTTTTTTACAGTGCCAGAAATGTTACTAGCTAGAGGAGAGATAAAACTTTACAAATGGATCAATAAAAACAAACAAAAAATGGGAATTGCCATTGAAAAATATAGAGGAAATAGATTTGATTCTAAAATGAGACCGTATATAATATCGGACAATGGTATTTTAGTAGATTCATCTGTAGAAACTTTTATTGAAAATACTATGGACATTCCGCCACCACCTGTTAATATCTCTGAACAACATGAAGAAAATATAGAAATTGAGGAAAAAGATGTAACTAGGATAATTACAGAAATTATAGAAGGAATGAAAAAAGCAAAAGATCTTGGAATTGACATAACGCCAATTCATAAAGAAATTGAAATATCTTTAACCCTGCTTAAAAAGAGATCATTTAACGAAAGTATTGCACATGTTATCAAAGCTCAAAAAATTCTCAATCACTGTATGTTCTCTTTCAATGCTGTTGAAGAGAATGAAAATTAATTTAGCTTTGAGAACTCTAAAGGGATAACTCATGCATGATGAACAGAACTGGGAATTAGATTTATCAATGTCTGATAATAAGAGTAAAGAAAATTTAAAGGATATGGCAATCATAAATTTTGATGGTGCATGTTCAGGTAATCCTGGAAAAATGGGTATAGGAGCCTTAATAAGATATAATGAAGGTATTAAAAAAATTTCTGAAATGATTGGAGTGGGTACCAATAATATAGCGGAATACAGCTCACTTATAGAAAGTTTAAAATTTGTATTAAAACTAAATGTTAAAAAGGTTATTATTTATGGTGATTCAAAACTGGTTATTAATCAATTATTTGGAACGTGGAATGTCAAAAACGACCATATTTACAAATTATGGAATGAAGCAAAAACCCTGATAGAGCATTTAATAAAAAAGGGAGTAAAAGTAGAGGGGTCATGGATACCACGTGAACTGAATAAAGAAGCTGATAGGTTAAGCACCGACGCCATACACTTAAAATAGGCCATCTTTTTTAATTTTCTCCATGGCTATTTTATCAAGATATAGCTCACCTGCAACTGCTGGCATTTTTATATTGAATAATTTTAAAGATTGGGGAGACACCTCACCAATAAATCCTATTTCTGTTTTTTTATAGATGATATCTGCTGAACGACCATCTAATAAATATGATTTTGTGGATGGGATAAATTCTGCATCAATTTTTTCCTGTTCAAGTATGAAATCATGTATAATTTTTCCATCTGTAAATGTTGTATCATTTTTTAAAATCATAAACCCTATAGATTCATTTCTATTAACACCAGTACTTTGTTGTATATAGTCATCGACCCTAACAACAAGTCCTCTTTCAAAAATCCTTTGAGGATATTTTAATCCTGTACTAAACGACGAAAAATTTAAAAGTGAAAAAAACAGGTTAGGTCTTATTCCGTTATATAAGTTAGATGTAGGATTTTTTAATTTTATGCAATTAATACCAAGAGAATCCATTCTGTCTACGGAATTCAATATCATCGTATGCGTTTGAAGAAAACCGAATCCAACCAGATAATCTTCAAATTTAGAATAAAACACGTCATGAAAATCCAATCCACCTTCTGTATATAAATGAACTGGAAATGATGGTTCAATTTTGTTGTATCCATACATAATTCCTATATCTTCAATTATATCTATTGCACTCAACACATCTATTCTATATACGGGTACCTCAACTTTGATAAAACGATTATTATGCTCGATTATGCAATAACCAGATCTCTCAAGTAACTGTATTATATCGTTTGTTTCAAATTTTAAACCCCATATACGGTCAATATCATTCTTCTCTATTGCAATTATTCTTTTTTTAATAACTGGTGTAGAATAAGGAGGTTCATTTCCTTTAATGATCACAGATTCAATTTTGAAGCCATGAATAATAAATGGAAGAAGCATAAGGATGAGTGTATCATTTACACGTTTTTTATCGGTTCCAGTAACTTCTACAAGCATTGTATTGGTCATTTCATCAATTTTCCCAAAATCAATAGAATTTACAATGGGTGGCATACTTAATATATTTTTATTATTATCAAGGATAACAGGTCCGTGATCTTCCTTGATAAGATTTCCATATCTAATACCCATTGGATGTTTTTTGATAATATCGCATGCACTCATTACAGTATCTTCACCAAGTGGTTGAAATTTTATATCATCAAGTGGTAAAGAGGTATAAATAAGTGGAAAAGAGGCATCATTTACCGGATAAAGCCCAATACTAGCTATCTTTCTATTATTTCCAAGTGACGTAGTTAGAATCTCCTGATAATTCATTAAATATTTTATCTCCTCATTTTTAAGTTCTACATTTTTTACAATTGATAACGCTATAAAGGGTCTACCGCCTACCTTATCGTTTTCTACAGCAATATGTTTATCTCCATTTTTTATTGAAAATTCAATATTATTCATTTTGCCCATCATCTGTTGTATAAAAACTGAAAATCCTTCCATTGATGATAGATCCAACCTATCCTGTGTTATTTCTACCTCAATTTCCCTGTTATCTTTACCTTCAATTCCAAACTTGGACTTCATTATTATATCACTTATTGTCTCATATTCAATATCCATTTTTGTATATATTGACAGTAGATCCATGTTAAATTTGACGTTAGGCATTATAATCACCATACCTTATATATATCATAAATATTGGTGGAATGGAGGTTCCTTATATCATCAATGTTCATAGATGTCATTGCCAGTCTATCAATACCAATACCCCATGCTAGTATCTGATAATCAATATCAAACGCTTTACGTATTTCTGGTCTTATAATACCACCAGGTAATGCTTCAATCCAGCCTAATTTTTTATGATGTATGTAGCCTTCAACACTTGGTTCTGTAAATGGAAAGTAGCTTGGTTTAAACCATACATCATCAATACCCATAATTTTTGCAAGTTTTTTCATAAAGCCAAGAAGATCCCTGAATCCCAGTTCATAACTACCAATAATACCTTCACATTGATAAAATTCAATATTGTGTCTGTTGTCTATTGCATCTGGACGAAAATTTTTATCTATTGAAAATATTTTGAATGGTGGTTCTGGTTTTAATGATAAAAAATGTGCTGACGTAGCGGTTGTCTGGGATCTAAGAATAAGCTGTTTGCTTTTATCTTTAGAGAAGAGATCACCCCACCCAATGCTATCAATGCCAACTCCGTTGTGATGTATACTTTTGACACGTTCAATCAATTCTTCATTAATAACATCTTTTTTATCTGTATCAATATAGAAAATATCATGTATATCTCTCGCCGGGTGTTGTTGAGGCATAAATAATACATCACAGTTCCAGAATTCACTATCAATAATAGGGGTATGATATTCTTTAAAACCAATAGATACCAGTGCATTGCGTACTTTATTAATCCATTGCATATATGGATGGTGCATTCCTGGTAAAATTTTTTCGCCTTTTAGTGATACATCATACGGTCTTACTTTTGTATTGCCAGTCCACGTTACAATATTATCAGGAGTTACCCTTTCTCTTACAATAGTAATCTCCGGAGCATCAGATATTTTTGAGTTATCCTTGAATTGAAGTTTTTCTATCATGTCACATCCAACATCTGTTAAACAATAACTTCTTTCTGTTTTAGATACTTTTTTTATGAATCCATACAAAATCAAATCATTTAAACAGCTGTTATTTACATCTTTGTTGATGAATAAACCATCCTTTATTTCCTTTACCATTTTTTCAATGTTGTCTATATATGCTTCTTTATCAACAACTGATAGAATTGATGTTCCATCTTTTTTTACTATCTTTATAATTTTATTTTTTTTTAGTCGTCCAATAGCGGCAGATATATCCTGTTGAGTTAATCCACTGATTATTATATTGTCAATTCCCATTTCATGTTCTTTAACCATATCAATGATCTGCTTATCAGGCATTCCATTATTATATATATATTCACCAAGCTCTGTCAACTGGTAAAAATAAGTAAGTTTATCGATATAAGTCAGTATATTTTTTGTAACTAATCGTTCCAGAGAACTTCTAATAATCTGTTTATCTAACCGATTACCAGTAGATTCTGTACTGTTTTTAAAGACGTCATCTAACATAAAATAGATTTTCAGATCAGAACTATTAATAACGATTTTTTTTATATTTTCAAGAACCAATTTTTCATATGGATGAAGATTTTCCATTACAACACCAAATTCACTTATGTATATGCTTTATAGTTTTTAATATTATCTTTATTTTTTTTATTCTTAATACATATTACAGCATATATACCCAGACCCAATAAAACATCTTTTATTTGCGAATTATTGATAGCGTAGCGAATAAAATAAACAAAATTCGTTTTTCATTCACCATTCTCTGGATTCTGCATCAAAAATAAAATAAATAATAGAAAAGTTAAAAAAAAGGTTTAGTAATTGGTTCGTATATCTAGCTTTTGTCTATTCTTTTTGTTCAGTAGTTGTTGTATCAGTTTCACTTGTTTCTGAGGGTTGTTCTTCTTCACCACCATTGCCTGGTTTTTCCTCTTCCGATGGTGTTTCTTCTGTTTCAGTTTCCTCTGTTTCTTCTTCTTCGCCTTCTTCTGAAGTCTTCTTTTTTCTTGTAATAGCTACTACTACAATTATTATTGCTGCAATTATGACTATTGCTGTTAATGCAAGAATGATCGTGCTAGATGAAGTTGCAGTGGTTGTTGTTGTGGATTTGAAGGTTACTGATACAGACGCATTCGTGCCATTTACCGGTACACTACCAGATAATGGTGATACCGTGTATCCAGATACATTGGCTACTGTATAGCTGTACGTTCCGTTTACCTCTGTAAACGTTATTGTTCCTGTTGTTGAACTCTGTGTCTTACCGCTCAGCGTTACACTCCAGCTTGTTCCACTTGCCAATCCACTTTCCGTAAATGTTACTGTATATTTAGATGGTGTTACTACAGGTGTGAATGTCACATTCGCAGCAACCGCTTTGCCATTTACCGTTACACTACCGGATAATGGTGATACCGTGTATCCAGATACATTGGCTACTGTATAGCTGTACGTTCCGTTTACCTCTGTAAACGTTATTGTTCCTGTTGTTGAACTCTGTGTCTTACCGCTCAGCGTTACACTCCAGCTTGTTCCACTTGCCAATCCACTTTCCATAAACGTTACTGTATATTTAGATGGTGTTACTACAGGTGTGAATGTCACATTTACAACTACTGCCTTACCATTTACCGTTACGTTACCGACGGATGGCGTTACTGTATATCCTGTTACATTGGCTACTGTATAACTGTATGTTCCGTTTACCTCTGTAAACGTTATTGTTCCCGTTGTTGAGCTATGTGTAACATTGTTCAGCGTTACATTCCAGCCTGTTCCACTTGCCAATCCGCTTTCTGTAAAAGTTACTGCATATCCTGTAAATACACTAATGGTGACGTTATTAGACGGATAAGTAGAATTACCATATAGACTACTGGTAGTCGTTACAACAGCATGTGCTGTATATGTACCAGCTACTTTGTATATATATGTAGTATTTACACCGGTTGTACTACCTGTTACATTATTACCGAAAAACCACTCCACACTCGTAACACTGCTATACAGCCCGCTAACAGCTACACTAAATGAAACATTCAGGGGTGCTGTACCATTGGTAGGCGTAGCCGTTAATAAAACAGATGGAGTTGCTGCCGGGTATCCATAATTTGATGATGGTAGAATGTTCAATACATTGCTACCACCTAACAATCCAACAACAAACAACGCTACAATCAATCCAACTATTGCGTATCCAAACATATCTTTCTTATGCAACATTTTATTCCTCCTTTATAATTCACTAATCTTTGGGAATAGATGTACAATTACACTATATAAATATTTCTATTTAATTTTGCTAATTGTATTTCAAAAACTTTTATTACCCAATTTTCACTTTAAAAATTTCATTTAACTATGCTATTCGACAGGCTGTAAAAGAAGTGAATGATTCAACAAAATAGAAAAATTGATATAGTAAGGCATTGTGAATAAATAACGTAAGTGTTTACATAAGAACTTATTTATCAAAATTAGATATAAATAATCATCTGATTAAATTACAGTGCCTAAGTAAAACTGGTAACTATATAAATCATTAATGATATATATGTTAATAATAGAGGTAGGTTATGAAAGTGACAATGACTGAACAGATATACATTAAAAAGGATGAAACTATTTCACATATGTGTCATCTTTCTAAAAATCTCTACAATCAGGTTAATTACATTCTATTGAATCAGTTCTTAAGGCATGAAAAACTAAGCGAATATACTGTTCTTGCTAAACAACTCTCAATTCCTTCTGATAATGAGGAGTATAATAATTATCAGAAACTACCTGCACAGACAGCACAGTGGACTATTAAAATATCAATACAATCATGGAACCCGTTCTTTAAAGCCTTGAAAACATGGAAAAAACATCCTGATAAATTTATAAAAATGCCGAGATCACCGCATTATAAAAATAAAAACGGTGAGTTCATGCTGATTTTTACAAATCAGCAATGTAAAATTGATAAAGGCATATTAAAATTTCCGAAGATAATGGGATCGGAGGTTAAAACAGGACTGGAAAATGTAAATCTAAGAGAAGTGAGGATAATACCTCAAATAGTCGGCTATGTAATAGAGATTGTGTACACGAAAGAAACAGCAGGAATAAAACAATTTGCACTAAAGCCGCAGAGGGTCATGGGAATAGATATTGGCGTGAGAAATCTTGTAACTATTGGTAACAACCTCTTTGAACAGGGGATTGCTGTAAGGGCAGGATTGCTCAAATCAACCAATCAATTCTTTAATAAAGAACTATCCAGACTCAGAGGCATAAACGATCTGCAAGGTAATGAAAAAAAGTCAACGAAACACATACGGAAACTCTTCATTAATAGGAACCATAAGATAAAGAACTTTATGCATAAAACATCCAGACCCATAATCAATTACGCTATAAAATCAAAAGTAGATACAACAGTCATAGGACACAATGATGGTTGGAAACAAAATACTAATCTTGGAAAGATAAACAATCAGAAGTTCGTACAGATTCCTTTCAATAAACTGATACAGCAAATACAATACAAGGCAGAAGAGCATGGAATAGAAGTCAAAATAGTGAATGAAAGCCATACCAGTAAATGCTCTTTCCTTGATAACGAAAGCATAGAACATCATGATAATTACATGGGTAAAAGAGTAAAAAGAGGTGCGTTTCAATCAGGATTAGGCAAGATAATTCATGCAGATCTTAACGGTGCATACAATATAATAAAAAAGGCAATACCTGAAGCTTTTGCGAACGGGATAGAGGGTACAGGGTTATACCCACGAAGTTTAAGCATCAAGCAGATGATAACTTCTAAAGGTGGTTGTTAACATGTTTAACAGATATCATAACCTGCAATGATTCGTTAATAGTTTGATATTTATAGTAAACTTCAATTGTTGAAAATAAAAATGTTGATATATGCAATGGTGGATAATTATGACTGTTAATGTTGTGATAGATACAAATGCACTGTTAATCCCATTTAGATTTGGTATAAATGTAGATAAAGAACTTCAGAGAATATATGGTTCAGCTACTATATACATACCTTCATCAGTTATAGACGAGATTCAAAAAATTGATATAACAGATAATGAAAGAAAATCAGCTATAGCATTATCACATAAATATAAAATAGTCAATACCATTAATAAAGGGGATAGAGGTGTAATAGAGGCAGCAAATTTTGTTAATGGTGTTATATTTACAAATGATCGTAATTTAATGAGAACAGCTCTTAAAATGAAAATATCGGTAGTATTTATGAGAAAAAAAAATCATTTGGAGTTACATGGAAATGATCTGTTGGAATGGTAGATATGGAATCATTAAATATAGTACAGATATTAAAATTAATAGCACATGAATATGTCAATCGTGGTGATACAATAATGACTACCGCAGAGATTGGTAATGCGTTACATTTTAGTCAACAATCTGCAAGTAGATGGTTGACAATTCTAGAGAATAAAGCATACATAAAAAGATATAGAATAGCTAACAAAGAGAAAATTATTATAACTTCATATGGATGGCAAATACTTGAAAGGGAATATAATGAATACAAATTCATTTTTGAGAATCCAAAGCAGCTTCTTATAACAGGTACGGTAACGTCAGGATTTGGAGAAGGTTCATATTATATAGGTAGAGGAGGATATATGAAACAGTTCAAAGAACTTATAGGTATAACACCATTTCTTGGAACACTCAATATACGTTTAGATAGTTCAGAATTTAATAAATTGGATCTTCTTAAATGCAAATATGGAACAATTATAAATGGATTCTCTGCTGACGGAAGGACATATGGCGATGTTACCTTATATAAAGCTGCGTTGTCAGGAACCGTTTGCTTTGTCATAATTCCCGAGAGAGGACATCATCCAGATGTTATTGAAATAATATCTGAATTTAATTTAAGAAGTCGATTAAATCTTAAAGATGATGATATAGTCAAAGTATACATAAAATTGGTTGATGGGGATTATGAACGATGCTGAACACGTCATATCATACTGGTATGAAAAGGAAATATACAATAATACTGTGGTAGATGCTTTTGTAATTATATTAAATACCGTAGGTTGCATATTCAGAGAGAATAAAAAATGTACTATGTGTGGATATGTAAACGATGTTTCAAAGACACCAATAAATAAAGAGGATCTAATAAAGCAAATCAGAAATGTAATAAAACACTATAAAGGTGAAAAGATAGTAAAAATATATACTTCTGGTAGTTTTTTGGATGAACATGAGATTCCAGCAGATATAAGATCATGGATAATATCTAATTTTCATAATGCAAAAAAGATAATTATTGAAAGTAGACCGGAATTTATAACTGAAAAAAATATATTACCACTTCTGGAACCAGAACAGAAAATATATATAGCGATTGGATTGGAAAGTAGCTCTGATTACATAAGAAGGGTTTTTATAAATAAATCGTTCTCCTTCAAACAATTTTGCATAAAAGCAGACCTTATCCACAAATTAGGAGGATATGTCAAAACATATCTTATCCTTAAACCACCATTTTTATCCGAGTACGACGCAATTGCCGATACAATCAAATCAGTATTGGACTCTTTTAAATATTCAGATGAAATATCAATAAATCCTGTTAATATTCAGAAAAATACGATCGTAGAAGAACTCTTTCATCATTTAAGATATAGGTCACCATGGTTGTGGAGTGTGGTTGAAGTTATAAAAACAACACATTCATTTGTTAATATACCAATCATTTCTAGTCCTACCGGTGGTGGATCATTAAGGGGTGCACATAACTGTTTTAATTGTGATAAAACTGTGTTAAATGCAATTGATAAATTTTCGTTACATCAGGATATCTCAATATTCGACGACATAGATTGTTCATGTAGACCTGTGTGGCAAGTTGATAAAAACATATCAAAATTTAATCTAACATCAGGTTATTGGAGTTATCAACACCATTGATAATGCCATCCACAGAGCATAATTTCTATATGATTGTAAACGTTTTTATCAACCACTTTACCTCAAGGTTAATAGAATCTGATTTACAACTCTGCAAATGCTGGTAAATATGTAAGATCCATAGATCCCAGAATGGAACAAGTCAATTACGCTCATATTGTGGATCACAGGCTGTAAGAGAATACCAAAAATGATCCATTTTAGTCCTAAAAAACATTTTTTGGATGTGAATTTTTGATTGTCTTGACAAAATATTTTGTTATCTTACACGCATGTAAAATCTAAGGTCAGCCCTTCACTACTACATAGCTAACATCTCCATCCTTATGATCCTACCCTATGGACCAGGGCGAAACCTGTTTTTTCTGCCTTTTCGCAAACACGCATAAGCATTCATAGATGCAATCTGACAATACAGCGAAGACAGATACTGGCACTCAGCACCAAGAGTTCAAATATTTGACTCATGGAAGGCATAGCCATGCAGCAGGTTTCGTTGACCTGTTTATCCGGATTGGTTCATTCCTCCTCAAGCTTTGGCAGCTTCTTCTCTGTCAGTACAGGACTTTGGTATTTCCACTCCTCTCTCTCTGTTAGCATTTTGTATATCATTCTCGTGAGTTTGCGCATTGTGGACACATGTGCAAACTTCCAAGATCCCTTCCTTTTCTTGATTGAATGTACTATTCATTGATGGGTTCATTTTCGTTTATACATTTAATCCACCTCCTATGCGGCTCTTATGACTGACTAAGAGCCTCAATGAAGGGCTGCAAAACAGAGATTTTAATATTCAGTCAACCTGTCGGTGGTAAAGAAGACTCTGTCTGATAGGATACACATGTGTAATAACTGTTGATTGGAAGTAGATAGGTATCTTAACGCTGCTCACAATACTTCTCAACTCCCCCTCCCCACATCTAGGATCATCATATCATAATCCGTTTTCATAGATATAGGTTAGATCTCATATAGCATTCATACAGACAGCGCGGAACTCTGTAAAAAAGATTGTAGGTGAATCAATCAATACATATCAAGGTACGTCGATGAAGTAGAGCTACGCATACATAATTTTGTCCCAAAACATGTAATTTGGGGTTATTTCATGTATTTATAAATATCTTCTATTGTTATTTTAAGTTCCTGAGCAGAATTCATATATGAATGCAATGTAACATCCATCTTTTCTATTTTTTCTAACCACATAGACAGAATTCTTTTGATAGTTTCTTTTGCAATATTAATAGACTTTTCCTTTTCTTTAATTTTGTTTTCCATCTCATCTAATTGTTTTTCTCTGCCTTCAATTGCCTTGATAATAACATTTCTTTTGTTTCTTTCAATAGCCAATTGTTCATATTCCTTTTCTAACAGTTTCTTTTTTTCCTCTAATTCATATTCCGTTGTAGAAAGATCTAGCTCATGCTGAATCATTATATCTTTTTCTCCAGATATTTCAAGTTTAATATTATTTAACTCGGCTTCCTTGTCTAAAAGTTCTTTCTGTTTATTTTTGATTTCTTCATTTTCTTTAACTGTTTCTACATTACTGTACATTTTTTTAATATTTTCATTTTCATTTTTTAATGTAGATATCATACGATCCTTTTCATTTATATCATTCTTTAGATTCTCAATTAATTCATTAAATTTTATCTTCATTTCATTTATTTTAGATTCTTTTTCATCCAATATTTTATTTCTCTTATTCAGTTCTTCTTCCATATTTTCTAAATTCGTTTTATTCTTTTTGTATTCATTTTCCAATTCCATTAACCTTTTTTCTCTTTCCAGCATATTATTTTTTATATTATCAGATATAGGTGAAGGAATATAACCTTCATTTTTTACATCTTTTATATCAGGCAAGCTATTTTTTGTTTTATTTTCATCTAATTCTGAATAGCTTATTTCTTTGACATTGTTATCCATACCTGTATTAGTTGGTTGTTCAACAATCTCTAACACATTAGGTGCTTTTTTTGATCCTTTGATTTCATTTTTTACATCTTTCAAAGAAAGAGAAGCTCCGATCTGTTCCATCTTTTCTTTGTTTGATTCAATATATTCAATACCCTTTTGTGTTATATTTACATTGAAATCGCCAACGCCAACCCATTGTATACTAATATGTCCATTTTTTGTTAATTCTGGTATGGTTTTTTCAATATCACTGTATGAAAATTGGCTAAACTCCTTTCTCAAATCTCTTATAAAGTCATTTCTAGATATATCTTTGTTACCCTTTCCTTTTTTAATAATATATATTAAAATTTTGTCATATATATTGGATTTGGAGCTACCAGACACTCCTTTAGAATCAGCCATGTAAACTAACACCTCATTATGTTATATAAAGATATCTTTGTATTTATATATAACTTAACAGGTATGATATAGTCAACATTAACGATGATTATACATATTATAAAACGCATAAAATATACTTTATGATATTGTAAAACCTTCGTAAAATCTGCCTTGTTATCAATTAAAAGATATAAAAGATAGGGCAATTAACTATAGTGATGTAGATGTCATTATGTTGTGAGTTGTAATATACAATAGTTTTGCATATATATGTAAAAATAAAAATGCTATTTCTATTTATCTATTAATAACCAGATGTCAATTTTAAACATTATAAAATATTAAAGATTATTTAATATTCTGTAATTCTATGTTATTTATTGAATCCAGAAGTTAATAAATATTTTTATATAATGAAATGAATGCAAAACTATTGTAATATATTATGATTCAACTGCTTCCACATGTATAAATATATTTTTGAGCAGATATTGACCATAAAACGTGCTTTGAGATAAAATTATGAAGTTTACATTATTTATAATAGCAAAATATATATAGCTATGTGTAGTTAATATCATATTGGATAAAGGGGAAAATAGATCATCCCATCCCTTTACTCCTTTATCCATTTTTAATACTGCTCTTTCAGTGCTTTTATAATTTATACGTCTTATAAATTAGGTAAAAATTTAATTGTTTTTGATATTTGTTTGACCTAAAGTCAGACTGTAAGCAATACCTTAAAGATGAACACCCTGATAATAAACTGATAAAAGCGTTTAAAAGTAAGGACAATCCATTAACCAGTTATGCAAAAACAGTTACAAAAGCCGACAATAATTGGAAAATAAATGATGCAACAATATATTTTAATAAATAATATTGGCACAAAGCTAAACAGATACGAAAGTGATAGTAACGTAAGTACTAAGGGGGACACGAATGTTAGACGAAAAACTCAATACCAACCTATTTCGTGAAAACAGGAGTTAAGGGTTGATATACATCCTATGTATTAAAAAAATACATATATTAAGTAATAGATGATAATTTATGTTTATAGATGCAAAAGTTCCAAAACTCTTTTTCATAGACCTTAAAAATGATGATCCTAAAAAATGTACTGCTAAAAAATTAAAACATTTTAAACTAGCAAAAGAAATTTTTTTAACAAACAGAGCGATACTCAACAATGCAATAGTACTGTGGCCATTTTCAAATAATACATATACGAGTAAATACAAAGATAGACTTGAAAAATATGGCGTAGTAGCTATAGATACATCCTGGAAACTTATAGAAAACAATATTTTATTTTTCAAAGAAAAATACATTTTTGAATACGGATTAAAATTGCCGCCATTAATTGCTGCAAATCCTGTAAGCTATGGTAAACCTGGAAGATTATCTACTGTAGAAGCTTTATCCGCAATTTTGTATATATCAAATTACACAGATTATTCTGGATATATATTATCAAAATTTAAATGGGGTAGCACATTTATAGATATTAATAAAGAATTATTGGAAAAATATAAACTATTATAAATTAATGAGATGCATTCTGGTGATATTTAATGAATGAAACTACAGATATTAAACAGAACACTTTTAACAAAGATGATGAAAAGTTACTGGTAGATATTATAATAACTGTAAAGAATGAGAGTAAACACATAGAAAAGTTGCTCGATAGTTTGGTTATTCAGGAGCCACCTGTAAATATAATAATTGTAGACGCGAATAGCACAGACAATACTAGACAAATTATTGAAAAATATATAAAAAAATATGATTGTATAAATTTATATACACACCCTGGAAATAGAGCCACGGGAAGAAATTACGGATGTAGCAGGGGACATGGAAAAATTTATGCATTTATAGATGGTGATTGTATTGCTGACAGAAACTGGGTAAAAGAAATCAGAAAACATTATGATAAAACAACAGTTATAGCTGGAAAAACCATTTCCGCTGGTAAAAAAAGATATCGTGGATTAGAGAGGGTGGAATTGTATGTAAATGGATATGACGTTACATATCCATCAACAAATCTTGCATACCCTGCTGACCTTTTTAGAAAAATAGACTGTTTTGACGTCTCATTTATAACGGCAGAAGATATTGATCTTAACATGAATGCCATTAAAATCGGAGGAAAAATAGAATATGTAGATACTGTTATTGTTACACATTACGCGCGTGAAAATATTTTTTTGTTTATAAAACAGGCATTCTGGAATGGATATGGTAGAAAGCAACTTACTGTAAAGCATGGAAATTTGTGGAGGGGTTATAGACCCGCAAACATGATAAAAGAGATCTCGTCAATGGTAGGTGTAATAAGAATTTTTTTTGCCCTTTGCGGTTATATGGTATGTAAAATTAAGATCCAGCTAAAAATGTAGTGTCGGGGGCGAGATTTGAACTCGCGGCCCCCGGATATCTCCGGTAGTATCATAAATAAACCCTATGAGTCCGATACTCTACCAGTCTGAGCCACCCCGACTTTAATTATTAGTTTAAATTTCTTCAGTATTATTTTTTGGTTCAACCTCTACATCATCTTCTTTTACTATGTTTTCCTCAGCATGGCTCGTATCCAACCCTTTAGCGTCATTGGTTTCATTTTTAGCAGTTGCTGCTGGTAAAGAAACTACCTCTACACGTCTAATATCTAGCTTCTTAAGAATGTAGATGTTTTTACACACACTAACTAAATCCTTTATAACATTGCTACCCATTACATATGTTATTGTTTCTTCAAAATTTTTTTTGGATATTATTTCTTTTACTGTTGTAGATAACTTATTTCTCAAAGCCGCTTTAACAGTGGATTGTAATCTTCTTTCAGATATTGATAAAAGTTTAATCTTGAAAACACCATTATCGGATGTGGTAGCTTTTACAGATAGATCAATTTTAGACCTTTTTCTTCTTGTTAATCGTCTGAGATAATCACTTGTTAAATCCAGTCCATAAAATACCGTATGAAAATCATTTCCACTCTGACCTGTTATTTTAAATTTAAGTTTTATATGTGCCTTAGATATATCACCATTCAAATCTTGTGCAGATACCGTTATAACTCTACCAATTACCTTACTGGGGTCGTCAGATAAAGTATTTCCGATATGGGCAGAATTAAATATAAGAGGCGCAATTATTTTGTATGCGTTTTTTGCTCTCCATTTATCCTTTACCTTTCTTGTGCCTTTTCCACTACCAGATGTTTTGGTTGCTTTTGATACCATATTTTTCTATCCTCGCTAATATTGCTAACTAATTTGAGATGTTTTGTGTTATATATATTTTTATCGTGAAAAAATGTATATATTGAGATGTTAAAAAGATTAAAGAAAGGATGTTAATAATACTATTCATATCTTTTTTGTTTTTGTAGGTATGAAAAATGTTAAAATAATGTAATGGAATATACTGCTACAATGAATGAAAACGAATATAGACTAAATTTTTTTATAGACAATAAGTTCAAAAGAAATAAATGTACACATTGTGGAAGTTATTTCTGGGCATCTGAAGATGTGAACACATGTGCAGAGGAGCCCTGCAGGAGTTATGAATTTATAAATCATCCACCTACTGATATGGAATATTCATTGGATAAGATGAGAGATAGCTTCATAAATTTTTTCAAATCAAACGGGCATACAGAAATTAACAGGTATCCAGTTGTAGCAAGATGGCGAGACGATGTGTTTTTCACACAGGCTTCTATTTATGATTTTCAGCCATGGGTAACTAATGGAGTAATAGATCCACCTGCTAATCCACTTGTAATATCTCAACCTTGTCTTAGATTTAATGATATAGACAACGTTGGATATTCAGGAAGGCATTTTACATTCTTTGAGATGATGGCTCACCATGCCTTTAATAAAAAGGATAAATACATTTATTATAAAGATAAAACAGTAGAGTTGTGTAATAGATTTTTAGTAGATACTTTAAAGATTCCTTCCGAAAATGTCACATATAAGGAGGAGGTATGGGAAGGTGGTGGAAATGCTGGTCCATCCCTTTCTGTTGGTGTGATGGGTGTAGAAGTGGCTACACTGGTATTTATGCAATATATTAAAAATGATAATACCCTTACAGATATGCCACTTAAGGTTGTGGATACTGGTTATGGATTGGAAAGATTATGCTGGTTATCCACAGGGTCTAAAACCGCTTATGAAGCTGTTTTTAAAGATTATGTAAAGGTTATAGATCCCATCATAGGAAAATTAAGTAACGAGGAAATGCCGTTATATTATATTTTACTGGATCATAGCAAATCAATAATATACATGTTATTCGATGGCGTTGTACCTTCCAATGTTAAAGAAGGATACTTTGCAAGGGTTTTATTACGCAGAATGATAAATATAATGAATAAACTTGGCAGAATAGATTCATTGATAGATATAGTTGATCATATTATCACAATAGAATCCAGAAAAAATGTAAAATTAATTGATTTCAGAGAAGAACTTCTTGACATGGTGAGATTTGAATACAATAAGTATTTTGAAACACTCAAAAAAGGAAAAAGCATTGTACAAAAATTTGAAAGAGATCTGATAGATGAGAAAAAGATATTTGACGAAGATCTGTTAATTAAATTGTATGAAAGCCATGGCCTTAACCCAGAAATTGTTAAAGATTTCACAAAACTGCCTGTAAATATTCCGGATGATTTTTACGCAAAGATTTCCAAAAAAGGAGGTTCAAAACGTGAAGCTATAGGGGTTAAAACACTGGATCTGGGTGTAGAGGACACCATTATAAAATATTACAACGATCCATTCACACTTGACTTTAATGCAAAGGTTGTTGCCATATACAAAGATAGTTTAATTTTAAACGAAACTTATTTTTACCCCACTGGAGGAGGACAGGTAACCGATACGGGTACAATTGATGGAATATATGTTAAAGATGTGGAGCGAGTTAGTAAAATAATATTACATCACATAGATAACCAATTTATAAATGATTTTTATGCTGGAAAAACAGTTAAATGTTCAATTGATAGAGAACGCAGATTGAGGTTGATGAGACATCATACAGGCGCCCATCTTATAAACGGTGCTGCTAGAAAAATTCTTGGAAAACATGTATGGCAGGCAGGGGCTTTTAAGGGAATTGACTCAGCCAGAATTGATCTTACACACTATAAACATGTGACAGTTGATGAGAGAAAAGCGATTGAAAATCTTATAAATACAGAGATTCTGGCTTCCGTAAAAATTGACAGTTATTTCATGGAAAGGTCTGAAGCAGAAAAAAGATACGGTTTTACAATATATCAAGGCGGTGCAGTTCCTGGAAAAATGTTAAGAATTATTGATATTGAAAATTTTGATGTTGAAGCCTGTGGTGGTACTCATTGTACCAACACTTCACAGGTAGGATTACTTAAGATTACAGATGTAAAAAGGCTTCAGGATGGTGTTGTCAGATTGGAATACCTGTGCGGAGACTTGGCATTGAAAAAAATTCAAGACAGAGAAATGTTGATAGATCGTGTTAATGAAATAACAGACGCGAATGACGATACCATTATAAAAAAAATAGTAAACCTCATATCCGATAATAAAAAATATAAATCAATTATTGATAATACCGAAATGGATAGGATCAACGGGTATATAAAAAGCCTTATAGAGCTTTCAGACAATATCGGGAATGTGAAATATGTACATACAATTATAACGTTTGATGTAAATATTAAACAATTTCTAAAAATTTTGACCACCAAAAATGTATTTGCTTTTATTGGATTAAAAAAGGGAGACCTCAATTATATCTATTGCGGACGTTCTGACGATATAGATGTTGACTGCAGGAAAATTTTACCAGTGATTAAACAGGCAATTCCATATGGTAATGGAGGTGGAAGTAATTCTCTGACGGAATATACATTTAAAGATGTACCAGATTCTCAATTCTCTATTATTTTTGAAAAAGTTGTGAAAGAGGTTTTATCATTTTTACGTCAACAGATTTAATTTTATGTTGAGTCCGTTGTATCTGTAGCTTCTTTATCAGCGAACTCCGTTGTCAGAGGTTGAAAGGAGGTTTCAAGTAGAGAGAGTTCCTTATTATTAAATGCATTATAATCGACTAACAAAAAAAATATACTGTTATTATTGTAAACAACATCACTTATTCTGGACACCATTTTATATATTTTTTCAAATCCATTGTAAAATATAAGATATTCCAACCCTTCACAAATGATTATAGATTTTTCTTTGTGAATGCCTATAAAATCCTCCATGGTCAATTGTATAATGGAATATTCGGTGGGCTTGATTATATTTTCACCGTTTTCCATAGCCAGCCAGTACATGATATTGATTGAGTGCAAAACATTTCTTGCTACCCTAGACTGGTTCATTCGTGTAATAAATAATGTATGATAACCGTAATTTTCTACCACATCAAGAATTTTGTTTATATAACTCCATAACTGATAATTCCTTTTAACATATATTACATACGATCCATTATTATTTTTAGTAATTAATTCATTAATTGAAGCTATAACAGACCCTGTACCTTCTACCATATAAGCCAACCCCTCATATATATTCCCCTTTTAGAGTACCTGATGTTTTTATTGTCTTGTGTAAACCAGCACTTTCAATCCTGTAAAGTCCTGTAAATACACATTTTATTGTATACAATATATATACTTAAATGTTGTAGTGACGTATATCCTGCATAAATGAAATGGGTTATACTCACTTTTGATGACGTATTTTATGAAGCATGCCGATAGCCAACAAAAGCAATACAGAAGTGCAAGTGACGTGGTAGTTTTACAGGTTATTACAATAGTTTTGCATACACATGTAAAAATAAAAATGCCATTTCTATTTATTTATTGATAACCAGATGTTGATTTTAAATGTTATGAAATATTAAAGATTATTTAATATTCTGTAATTCTGTGCTATCCCTTGAATCTGGATGTCAGTAAATATTCTTGTATTATGAAATGAATGCAAAACTATTGATGATTACTAGGTACCTCCCTTAAACTGTTTCTCCATCTGCATTCTGAGCTTTCTGTTGCCCATAAGCCCCTTCGCAGTTTTTTTTGACATTTCATAATAATTCAACAGTTCCTTTACATCCCTGGCTGTTGTACCGCTACCTTTTGCAATTCTATTAACCCTTTCTGCCTTGATTATTCCAGGCGTCTCCATTTCTTCCTTGGTCATTGAATCCATAATATATCTGAATTTTTTTAATTTTTTCTGGGTTTCCTCAATTTTTGAATCGTTTACCTTGCCAGATATACCTGGAATCATGCCTAATAGTTTATTTAATGGTCCTAATTTGTTGATTGATTCCATCTGTTCATACATATCTTTCAATGTAAACTTTCCAGATGAAATTTTTTCCATTTTTTTTGCCAAATCTTTTTCTGATGCTATGGATTCAAATTTTTCTAGTAACGTTTCAATATCACCCATTCCAAGCAACTTTGATACAAAGCGAGGTGGATTAAAAAGTTCTAAATCCTCAATGTGTTCACCAGTACCTATAAAATAGATGGGTGCATTCACCTCGTTTACAGCACTTAATGCGCCACCACCTTTTGCTGTACCATCCATCTTTGTTACTATAACACCTGTTATGGTAACAGCCTCTCTAAACGCTTTTGCCTGTTTACCAGCCTGCTGCCCTATGACCGCATCAATAACAAGAATGGTTTCGTCTGGTTTTAAAATATTTTCAATGTTTTTAAGTTCTTTTATGAGGTTATCATCAAGTGCATCCCTGCCAGCTGTATCGACGACAATAATATCCACATTTTTTAATTTTTCAAGTCCGTGGATAAGGATTTTTACAGCATCTTTACCATCCTTTTCTCCATAAAATTCTGTGTGTAACTGTTCTGCAATCTGTTTCAGCTGGTCATATGCTGCAGGTCTATGAATATCAAGTGCAAGTAACCCCACCGTAAATCTTTTTTTTTGAAAATAGTATGCAATCTTACCACATGTGGTGGTTTTACCCTGACCAAATAAACCTACAGACATTATCTTCTGCTTTTTGACGGGTATTGTATGCAGGTCACCTAACACATTGGTTATTTCTTCGTATATTATTTTTATTAAATATTCTTTATACGGCATACCGGCAGGTGGAGTTTCTGCCAGCGCCCGTCTCTCCACTTCTTTACTCAGTTTAAGCGTAAGCGATACATTTACATCCCCTAAGAGTAAGGCTCTCTGAATATCCTTTACAATTTGATTGACAACCTCTTTATCTACATGTGATAAATTGGTAACTTTTCTCAGAACCTCTCTAAGGGATTCGCTTAATTTTTCTAACATATACGTCCCTAAAAGATTTACTTTAATTTATATCCACAGTTACTGCAGAATTTATCACTAGATTCTATAGATTTGCCACAACCTGGACATTTTAAAGGCATCAAATTTTTTCCGCATTCTTTACAGAATTTATCATTTATAGCAACAGCATTTCCACATGACGAACATTTTATAATCGGTTCCACTTTTGTACTGTTCTCATTTATGCGACCTTCGCCAGTAACATTCATTGTTTCGTCTGTGAATCCACATATTCTTTTAGCCCTCATTGCATGTGCAAGAGATTCAGTAAATTTATTTTCATTATAAAGTTGTTCTGCCATAAGTAACTCTTTATTTGCAGAGATAAATTTTTCATTCTTAGTATCATGCAGGTTTTTCAGATATTCAGTAGTAACATCTATCATAAATTTAGATTCCATTTTATTTTTGGGCATTTTAAGCTTGAATTGTGCTTCCATTGTTAGTTCATCATCATTTAGCTTATACATGTCAAGAACCTTTTTTACTTCGTCTTTATCCTTTTCTGTTAATTCTACATCTTTTTTAACTGAAATTTCTTCTTTTTTTTCTTCTTTTTTATCCGTTGAACCCATACAACCACATCTCCTTACCCAAATTTAAAAATTTTACTGCATCACCCAGTGTATCTGCATTGTTCATTCTTTTGCAGTATCTAATGTATTGGCACCTCTGTTGGCAGATACTGGTTACTTCGCATTGCCCATAGATACAATTTTAATTTTTATCCAAATTTAAATGTATTTTTATTGGATTTAATTCCCATATTATACTATGCAATTAATATATATATGCATTGCTATAACGAAATATTTAGATGTTTTGTATATTTGTGCTCTGTTGAACAAATGCCAGATTTAATTAATAAACTATCATATTAGTTATTAGATATTTATATAAGATCAATCCAGACCAAACAGAATAAGGTTTTGATAAAATTAAAAAATTGTTGAGCCAGATTTATTCAACACATCAGTATATTTTCATACACGGTAGAACGCAACACAGAATAGATTATTTATTAAATCATATATAATTACAGTTTTCGGTATAGAGTATTCAATATATTTATATCTAATGGAGTGATTATTGATATATTGGTAAAGGGTGTATTTTAATGGTTAAAATTTGTACAGTTTGTGGAACCAGATCTCCAGATGAATATAGATTCTGTATGCGATGCAATGGACCGTTACCGGATACACCACCACCAATAATATCACCTCCTACATCACCACCAGTTGCATCTAAACAGTATTCTCCACCTGTAGTTAATCCGGATGTGGCATATAGTCAGTCATTCAAAGCAAATATGCCTGTCGATAACAACCCTCCATCTGTTTTTCCTTATGGAATGAATGATGTATCCGCACCCCAGAAAGGTAAAGCTACAGAACCCGGAACAGACAATATATTTATAATTTCAAGGAAGGTAGATGTGGATATATTATCTTTTTTTATATTTATTATAGGAATTGTTGTTATGATAGGTGCAGCTGCGTTGTTTATAGGCAGTTCGGTATCAACGTTTTTGGCTGTTCTGGGAGGGTTGATTGTTGTTATTTCTTTTTTATTTTTGTTATTTTTTAATAATAAATTATCAGAAAATGTTAAGGAAGGAATAGTTATCGCTACCGGTGTAATTATAGCTTTTGCATTATTCGCTATGGCGACTTTAAGATAAGCTCCATATTTTTTCAGGGTAAAAAAATGTTGGTAAAAGACCTTAAGAAATCTGTAAAATATATTTTTCACAAATATGTTTGGTTAAAGGAGATTCTTATAGTATTAATATCCATTATTATCATTTTTGGTGCGGTTTATGCGTATTGCGGTGTATGGCCACCTCTTGTTGTTGTTGAATCTTCAAGTATGCAGCATTCGTCTCATGCTTACGTTTATGGTGTTATAAATGCAGGTGATATGGTATTTGTCAAAAAGGTAACAGTACCTTCGTCAATCCAAACGTATGTTGACGGTGAACATACTGGCTTTAAGAGTTATGGCGAGTTTGGAAATGTAATCATATACCATAAAAATGATGAAAATTTTACAACCCCGATAATTCACAGAGCTATCGTATACCTCATATGGAACAGAAGCGAGGGTGGTTTTGATATACCATCACTTATGAATATACCGTACGGATCGTCGTGGAGGTCAAGCAGTGGAGATAATTATAATAATATAACCAGATGGTTAACCCTGTATAACATTGGATGGAAAAATGTTACCGTGAATATTTCTCTTAGCGGACTGAGACATCATAACGGATATATTACCATGGGCGATAATAACTATGTGAATGGAAATGGAATATATGATCAGGAGGGTTTAATAGACTATTACGGGAGGCTCGTACAGCAGGTGGAAATTTCATGGATAGTTGGTATAGCTACAGGATACATTCCATGGCTCGGTTCATTAAAACTTCTGGTAGATGGAAATTATCAATATGTACCATACAATACGTGGTATTATCTGGGCGGAATAATCGCAGGCATATTTATTATAACAACATTTATAGATTATGGATTGCCTGTTTTAAATAAAAAATTAAAAAAGAAGATAAAATCAAAATAACGTCTTCTGTTTAAAATGTAGTTCAGGATGTTCCTCCATAAAAACATTTAATGTGGAATCTGATTTTATCATTTTAGTTATATTGGGTATTGGAACCCATAGTTCAACAATCTTTATACGTCCTTTTCTTCCATGATACTGGACTGTTGATTTAAGAATACCCAGTGTTGATAAATCATTTATAAGATCATTTATTCTTCTGGGAGACAAGGGGGAAACTTCCATTTTCATGCATATTCCTGTATACATTGTTATTATTTCTGGTGCAGTCTGAATTCTTTTTGTACTATTTTCCATAGATTTAACAATTGCGTACAGTATGATCTTTTGATGCAGGGGAAGATCGGATAAGATTTGTTCAGTATAGTCAATGTCAATGGTTCTTTTGGCATCATATACGTCTTCTGTAGTTATCTTCTTTGATCTTTTTCTTTCAGCGAGCTGAGCTGCCATACGTAATAAATTTATTGCTCTTCTTGCATCTCCATGTTCGTGCGCACCAATAGCTGCACATAGAGATATTACACCGTTATCAAGTACAGATTCATCAAATGCAAGTTTGGCCCGTTCATCAAGTATTGTGGCTAGCTGTTCTGCGTTGTATGGGGCAAAGGTTATTTTTTCATCATTCAGTCTGCTTTTAACCCGTTCATCAGTTATCTGGGATGGCAAATTGACATCATTTGTTATACCTACTATATTTATTCTAAAATTTTCGTTTTCATTTGAAAGATTGATCAGTGTATATAGATAACTGTCCCCCACCTTATGTATAAGCTTATCAATTTCATCCATTACCAGTATAACCTTAATTTTTCTTTTATTCAGTATGGACCTGAATGTATCTATCACCTTGTCCAGTGGCCATCCTGTATATGGAATATGAAATTCCGTACCTTCAGCAAGTTTATTTCCTACAACACAAAAAAATCCATAAATATTATCTACTTCAGAACAATTTATATATTGAAAGACCACATTTTGCATTCCTTCTTTACTCATAGATTCAATCTTATGCCCTATTTTTTTTACTACGATGGTCTTACCTGTTCCTGTTTTACCTATTACAAAAATATTTGATACAGGATTGCCGTATAGAATTGGCTGTAAAATCTGCAGTATCGCACCAAGCTCTTTCTCTCTGTACGGTAATTTATCAGGTATATATGAATCAAGAAATACCTGCATATTCTTTGCAATAGGTGTGTATCCGTCGGAATCCGGTACAGAATTGTTTGTCAAATCCACTCCATCAGGTATATCCATTGCATCCCATCCCATGATAATTCAATATTACCTTTTCTACTTTTTAAACTTTCCCCCGATTTATACATTTTTATTTTTTATTTTTCTTTTTGGATAGAATAAATAAATCAGTACGAGTGAAACAGCAACAATCAATGATACAATAATACCAATATCTAATTCAGCAAGTCCACTGGTTGTGGTTTTAGTAACGTTACCTGTTTTATTGGTCGATGACGCAGAACTTTTCATTTCAATGCGTAAGGTTACATTTTTTCCTTCTACCGAAACTGTATAGGTTTCGTTCTGATACCCTGTTTTTGAGAAGGATAAACTGTAAGAGCCGTTTTCAACAATTAAATTGAAACTTCCGGTATCATTGGTATATGCATATTCTGTTTTATTAATGGATACATTCACGCCATATACAGGTGTGTTATTCACATCAGTAACAACTCCACTTATACTGTATAACTCTGTTATTAAGGTAATATTATTACTAATTGCATTAACTGTAACATTAGCAAATGCAATTTTACCGTTCAGATCCCTTACCTTAACGGATATATTGTAAACACCTTCTGTATTGAAAGATATTGTTGTTACATTACTATAGTAAGGCAGTATAGTCATGTTTTCGTACCAGGTATAATTATAAGATGGAATTCCACCGGTAACATTGACTTTAAAGGTATCATGGAATGGAACTCTGCTTTTAGTAGTTGTTTCTGTAAGATTGATTTTCATATTTGATGGTTGCGTTAAATCCATTTCATAAAATCTTTTTTCGGTTTCTAACGGAAAGGTGGTATTGCCACTTTTATAAGATATGTGAAACATTGCTATATACGAAGTCCATGATAGAGGTACCATAAGTGAAGGATTTATGCCATGCATTGATGCGGTTAAATTATCTACAATTGTCAGGGTCAACGGAGATATAATATACAGATAATCGGTCCAGTTATTGGATCTATTTATAAAGGCTCCCGCCTCCAGATATAACTGATTGTTTATATAGATAGGTGAAACGAAATAGCTTATTGTACCCCCTATTTCATTTATTGACAAAGTATAGTTTTTTATAACAGTGCCATTAATGGTGTTCATGATTGTTAAATTGATTGCAAAACCATATGGTAAATTAGACTGCGAAAGATACGGCAGAATGCTGTAGGTAGACATAAATATAGATGCATACCATACGGCTGGAAAAGTCATTGCCGTTTCAGGAGTGCTCCATATAATGGCACCAGTATTTCCGTTAAGAAGATATACCTTTCCACCGAATTCAGGTATTACAAGAACTACAGGTATTTTTAGATTGCCTGGACCTCTCTGTGATAACCCTGCAAATGAAAAACCCGGTGAGCTTACAGGTGTTGTCCATACAGTACGGTTATTCCAGACATCAATAAGAGATATATTTTCACCTCCACCAAAATCATAAAGCATTATTACTAACCCAGGAATACTATTATTATTGAACCGTACAAGTGGACCTATACCACCGGTTGCATTATCTATATTGAATGAGGATTCCATGGATGGAGTACTCTGTGCAAATTGAGATACGCCTGGATATACATTACTCTTATAAATTCTGTCAAGTATAACAGCACCATCTGTCAGATTCACTGCAGTTATGGCTGTTACAATTGCATAACCAGTTCCATTCTTAACAATACCAGCAGTGGTATAGGCCAGATCATAATATATGCCACCGGTAAAATTACCAATAGCCTCACTTACATCTAAATTCGTACCATCTGTTAAAATGAACCCTTCTGACGGTGATGTAACATTCCACAACAGACTACCATCACTTCCGTTCAGAAGTATGGAGTCTGTATATATAGCGCCAGCACTGTTCATGTATACATAGGTATAGAAAACACCACCGTAACGCAGAGTGGGATTTACAGATAGAGATAAATAAAGAGGGTATATAGAGGGATAGACTTCTCCATCTACACTGCTGTTTAGTCCTATTGTGGTAAATGGATGATCCCATAATGTACTGCCATTCAAAGAGTTTATACAAAAAATATTAACACTGTATATATCAACATTTGTAGATATACTTATTGAATTGTAATAAAAGGTTTCAAAGGTTATGCCTAAAGGATTCGTCAATGAAAAAATTGTTTCATTTGTTGTAAAGAATAGTGCCTCATTTTTGACAAGGGTCACATTTCTATACCACATGGCAAATCCTGTTATACCATTCACCATTGTTAGATTGACATATCCGGTTCCAAATAATGGACCGTTGTAATAAGGAAATATAGCATTGCTTTCCATTACCATGATGAGTGGAATCCTGCCGTCAGTTCCTACCATATAATATTGAGCAAAATTTATAAAATTATGAGACCATATTACGCTACCGTTTATAGAATCTACAGTATACAGTGTTGCATTATGATTTGTAGCATACACAAAAAGATCCTCCATGGCTCCACTGCCTGTTAAATTGTTTCCTATTATTGAGGGCCCTTTGAGTGAAAATGATCTTGGATTCAAGAAATTGAATGTGGTTATTGAACCATTCAGTGGTCTGGACCACAAGACATTTCCGTTAGAGTATGTAAAATTGTATCGTTGATTTACATGTTGCGGGATGCCAAGAGATTTCTCTTTACCACCTGTATTTATTGTATTCATATTATAAACAGGGTTCGCAAGAATAAAAAAGAGGGCCATGACTACTATTAATTTGTAGTGATGTCTATTAAACATATGTAATGTTTATTTGCATTCTATATAATAAACATTTCCCATTACACATTTTTTCAAATATCTAATTTCATCAGCTCTAAATTAAATACATAAACTACTGCTCCCGCCGGGATTTTCAACATAGCTTTGAACCCGGGGCCGAGACTGTCTCCAGAAACCTCGAGAGGCCTCGATGTTTGACCACTACACTACGGGAGCATATATGAAGATTATATGATTTGTATATTTCTAATTTGCTAATAAATAGATGCAGTTTGCTATTTTTATAAAAATTGGCAAAGACATTATTATTTAACAGATCCTAAATATTGATTTTTATCCATTTCACTTTTCCTTTATCCACAGCCTCTTTCAGTGTTTTTTCTTTGCCTGTAAGCATGGAATCACCACTTTTAACTTCTACAAAAAATATTGAATCAATGGTTCCTAAAGAACTTCCATTAAACACCACGAAATCAATGGGACTTCCAAGAAATCTGGCATCAGCCGGCGAAAGATTATATTTTTCAAAAGCCATGTAGGGTGCAAACTGCTCGCTTATGTGTCCCATCATGCTGCTTTTGGAACGCTTTATGGCGTCGTCTCTAATATCCCTTTCAACCTTAAATTTCCATGATTCAAGCATAGAATTATATTTTTCATTCAGGGTTTCGTCAATCTTTTTTTTATACAGGTCAAGGTCTTTTTCCATCGCTTCCTCTTTCCATTGTTCAAATTTCTGGTAGGCTCTTTCAATAGCTACCTCCTTTATTTTTTTTATATAAATAGCAAAGTAAACCCACGATATTACAAGAATCGTAGTAATGACAGCGGGTATCAATATTTCAGTTGAATAGATCATTGTATTGAATAATTCTTTAATTTAAAATAATAGATCCATTTTCATTGATTATGATTGACAGATCTATAGCTTGTATCCTATCTTTACAAGAAACTCCCTTCTTTTAGCAATTTCATCTCCTGTCTCAATTCCAAGGGGTGTAAATCCATCAAATACACCCAGTACTGCTCTTTGATCCCCTTCTTCTGCAACAATAACCTTCATGGGATTACCACCTGCTGCATAAATTCTACATACCTCAGGTAACATTTTTAATTCAGTCAACACAGATATTGGATAACCATTCTTTATTGCGATAACAAAGCTATGACCCGCACCAATGGATCTGGCAATTTCATTTGTGAACTTTATCAGCTCATTATCGTTACCTTCATATCTTATTTTTCTATCACCAGATGCCTCACAAAAAGAAACTGAAAAATTACTTCCAGGTAAATGGACCTTGAGAGCAGTATATATATCTTCAACTGTTTTTATAAAATGGGATTGCCCCAGTATAATATTGATATTTTCCTCTTTGTTAATAGGTACGACTTCAAACTCCATGCATCACTCTCTTTACAGTTATGGGCAATACATCTCTTTCAAATTCAATTTCAGCAATAACCAGTGGATCTACTATTTCATTCTCAATCTTGGTCAACGGTGGTGCACCAAAGGCCAGTTGCAGAGCTCTGGCACCAATAATTCTAGCTTCTTCAAATCGTGTATATATTTTCATTTAAAACAACCTCTTATCTAAAAAATTTATTCATAAGGATATTCCAAATATCTTTTATATCTTTTTCCCTTAAATCAAGCATTTCAGACAATTCATCAACGGTAACACTACAATCATCAACCATATACCACATAATGCGATGTTCCAGGCTATCTGCTTCATAGACCTCATTAATAATTTCTTCAGTATATTTGTTTATTTCATTTTTTATAGATGTTAAATCTCTGTGTTTATAGCTTAGATCATTAAGTTCTTTATTTATTACCTCTGATAACATACTTAATTTTTTTACCTTTTCCTCATTTGTATTTATCTTTTCTATCTCCTTTAATTCATTTATAAATGTTTTATATAACTCATCAGAGGTTGTAATTTTATCAGAAAGATTTTTCATAAAAAATGATTTTGGGGTTATATCTATATACATGGATATTGTTTTTGATAACGTGTAATATTTTCTTTTTGGCCCTCCACTTTTAGATTTTTCAATATGAGACTTCACAACTTCGTTTTTTTCAAGAATTTTAAGATGTTTTGATATTGATTGCTGACTAACTCTGAGATCCTTTGCTAACTGTAATGGATATGCACTGCTTTCCACAAGCCTCATGAGAATCCTGCGTCTTATGGGATTGCTTACTACCTGAAGTATACGATCTACCTCAGTATTTTCAACCAATTATATAACACCTCTAGTTGTTAACAATCTTTATATATTGTCCATATATTTAAACTCTTTTAGACATGTATATTGATTAAAATTTACAGGACATAATATAGAAAGTTATTAACAAACCTATTCGTTACTGTAAAAATTATGCTCAACCTGTGGCGTGGTGCTAAGGAAAGACTTATCCACGAGAATTCATAGATGTGGTAACTGTGAATTGGTAATGGATAGAAACCTTAACACTGTATTGAATATAAGATAGATGTACATACGGAACGTATGGATGTCTCTTATCATAGCGAATAAAAAGGTTGTGATGGCTCTGACCTCTACACATCGTAAAGATGTGCAAGTGGGAATGATATATAGGAGGCACCATAACTTTAACTGAGGGGGAGTTCACTCCATTCTCTACGGATTAATTCCTTTTCGTACAACAACCGTAAACTGCTCCCCACATGAAGTACATTTTTCAGATTCATATGGTAGTACTTCACCACATGTGGGGCATTCCTTTGTTTTTTTAGTCACCTTATTCTTCACCACCCTCTTTTCTTCACCTCTGCTACTTTCGGTTTTTACTTCTCCTTTTACAACCTTTGTATTATTCACCTTTACATGCCTGTCACTATTTTTATTGAGTTCATTTACGCTTCTTTTTACTGGTCTGTTATCTTTTACTTTTTTTACTTCAGTCTTTTTTACAGTTTTATCTCTATTGCTAACAACTTTTCCAGCAGATCCATCTGCGAAATTTATTTTATTCTCCTCTTTTCTACTGATTACAAATAGATAGATCAGAATAACCATTACGATTACTATCACAGGTATTATAACATAGTACATATCCATGAGTTTGTTTACACTGCTCCCTGTAGTCACAGATGTTACATTACTGCTATTCATCTTTGCTACGTATATGCCACCAGAATATCCACCTTTGACTGTTATATTGGTTGTTACTGTGTCATATCCAGTCTTAATGAAGGTTAACACCCATGTACCATTCGGCAGATATATTAAGAATTCTCCATCGGATAGTGAAGTGGTTACATTACCAGTACTTGCCTCTATGCTTACCCCACTTACAGGAAGTCCACCTGAATTCTTAACCATACCTTCTATAAGGTAGTACCTTGATGTGCTGTTGCTACTGCTATTGGATGATTTTACGATTACCATTATATTGTTGCTATTGGCAACATTGCCAACTGTATCCTTTACCATCACAGATACGTTGTATATGCCTGACACCGTAAAACTGTGATTGTAATAGGGTGCTGTGGTTACACTGTAAACCACACCATTAACACTCCATGTGTAGTTATAAGGCGCAATGCCACCGGTCACATTTACATAAAATGCATCGCTTAATGGTGCAATGCCTGATTCATTAACAGATGTAAAATTTAAAATTTTCAAAGGAGTGACATTACTTACATTAAGCTCCATTGCGTAAATTTTCTCTGAATTGTACATTATAAAATTGTCTATTTTACCATTATCAGTCAACTGTCCATTATGTAAGCCTGGGTAAAAATAGCTATAGTAACTTGTTCCGTTTATCAATTCTAAATTACCGGTTGTATTTAATGAGAATATAGTTGATCCATTACCATCAAAGCCATCTATAAAATCTTTATATGTACCGTGAGATTCTGCTATACCCATGAACGCATAGGATTCCGAGGTTGACAGATAGGATAGAGGCATGATCTCCATATAGCTAAAAATTAATGAAACAGATAACGTTCTGTTAAACATTAATGTTCCGTTAATACCATTATAGAAAGATAGGTTATAGTGGTTAAAGCCCATATAGCTTGCAGTTATAAATGAAAGTTTGCCGTTTATTGTGTACAAACTCGGATCGTATGAAAGTGCATAGAAATAGTTAAGGGATTCTTTAAAATTATAATTTAATCTCCATGTAGCATTGCCACTTGTACCAGCAGATATACCATATACGTAGTTCAAGACTGGCGTTACAGCTATGATCTCCGTTACCCCATCTGTAAGTGTTGAAGGTATTATTGCATAATTAAAGGTGTAGATGGATACAGTACCCGGTAAAAAAGTCCTCCATGCAACGGTATTGTTTGCTATATCCAGAGCTACCAACGAATTTGGTAAAGATTTTCCTGTTGAGGATGGAACAATTCCAATGTATTCTGCTAGCAAATAGGAGGATCCTTCTGAACTTTGTAACGTAATACCTGTATAACTCAGCGGTAGAGTATGCTCATTTATCTCAAAGTTGTATACACTGACAAGCTGATTGAGAATAGGTGTTATATAGGGAATTTTTTTACTGTACTGAAGTGTCCCGTTGGTTATGCCAATCACTGCAAGGCTACCACTTCCATTTGTGGTGGTATATGCAATGCTATAAGAATTGCTGTAATAGTAATTTCCAATTGATACAGATTGTAATGAACCTGAAATATAACTGCTCACATTCCAGACAAGGTTTCCATTGCTGTTGTACAGATTAATATACGATGATATGCTTCCATTTTTCATGTAGGTAGGGAAGATCAATACACCACCTGATGGTAATCCAGGGATTGATGGCAATGGATATATTATATTATACAACGAGACGGGATATTCATCCGCGAACGGGTACGAGATATTCCATAAAAATGTTCCATTATATATATTTAACGCACTGGCCTTTATCAGATATTCATTTACACCTGTGGATTCGCTTGAGTTGATTGATTCCTCCGACAGAACATATACCAATAATCCGTTTTCACTCTTCTCTATAATAAAATTATCTCCATTTTGATATTTAGCAGTATTTACTGAATATCTGTGATATATCGTCGTTCCGTTGACAAGATTATAAAGTGTCAGATATCCAGTATCTGTTAACGTTAACAATCCTCTCAAGGTAGCAGATATGTTTACCACCATATATTCCGTGATAATTGCACTGCTCACATTCCACATAACATCTCCGTTATGCCCGTTTACAAGAGAGATCTCACTTCCATATTGAGAGTTATTTACCACCACAAAAGACATGTAGCCGTTATTCAGCACATTTCCCGCGGCTGTTATGTTCAGAGAGTTACTGCCTGCGGGAACACTCCACAATGTTTTAACATTTGCACCCTGCAAAGAAGCTCCCTTTACACTTAACCCCGATAAAGAGAGAGTCAGCAAGGTAATTATTGTTATAACAAGATATAGCTTATTTTTTAAACCCAATGCATACCACCTTATCATTGCCAATACCATATCAATATATTTCTACATAAATATTTTCCAATGTATTCTCACTCACGTCACTACACAGGAGTAGCTGTCAATGTGACAGAACCTGTTAACGGAGGATATTCAACAAAGTTTCCAGCTGTATTGTAGCCCCAATATGTTATATAAATAGATATAGCTACAGTTCCAGAATAAGCATTTTTAGAGGTCTCCACTGTATAAACGTCTACCGAGAACGTAAAAGTAGTTCGTCCCGTGGGTGCTACGTTGGCAGATGAATCGTTGTAATTGACAGTTCCAGTAGTTGGAGGATGATAATGATCATTCGTAGCTGTTCCATTTATCCATACAGCAACATCCTGTGCAGGAGCACTGCCTGTATTAACAACCTCTCCATTAACTGTCAGGGTAGTAATCACAGTAGTACTACTAGATAGTATACTACCTATAGAGATTGTAACTCCAATAGGTTGGCTGAAGCTATAATCAATACTGTAAGGAAGACCAATGTAATAAATCCAATACCAACCTTCACTCTGTCCCCCAAAAACCAGATCTGGCTGTCCGTAGAAGGGCTGTATAAAATTAATCGATATGACTGCGGTTGTGCTCAACCCTATGGTGGTTGTTGCATTCACAAATCCGGATATGGTTTCCGGTGTAGAGGGTGCATTTATTGCGGAACTTATATATTCCTGGAGGGTGGTTGAATAAGTCATGGTATAGGGCGTACTGCTCAGAACAGGCAAGGTAACCGAGACTGTCAGGGTACCACTGTTGGTATTGGGGTTTATCACTTTTGCCCATACATAAAACTGCGAATTGATTGCTATAGCACCACCTGGACTTGTGCCTATGCTAAGGATCTGTGGTGGTAAATTTACATCGGTTGCTGGATCCTGGTTACTCCATACAAGAACGTTTTTTGAAGTATCTATAATGGATGTCGTTACCGAACCGGGATTGGTGATAGGGGTAGGTAGAGTGAGTACCCACGTCTCTCCAGGCGTCCAGGTTCCGCTGGTTATTCCACCATCTGTAATGGTGTAGTGATTATTATACTGTGGCGTGTTCTCATAGCTTATATATATGATCGTACCGCTGTTGTACAGTGCATTGCCTCCAATATCTATTATGTGAATATAGGTAAGCTCTACATTACCATTATTCAACTGCTTCAATCCCAGCTGTGTATAAAAATCTGCTTTTATAGAGGGTGGTGGAGATGGTATAGTGCTGACCCAGTAAAATAGCGTGCTGAACAGAGTAACAGTTATAGCCAATATGAGAATATTGCCAAGAATATCAGAAACGGCACTCTTTCGCTTATAACGTTTATGATGCCTCTTCATAATTATCAATAATTATATAGTTCATGTTGTTGTATATATTCGTTATGGTTAATATACCACAAAATTGCTACCACAAAACTACAAATATATATATATATATCAAATATAAATAATAAATTAAGATGATTTATTTAATAAATCATCTTTATTTTCTGTATCTGGTTGATCTATGGAGATGCTCACAATATAGTCATCAGGATCTATTTTCATCAACCGTACCCCAATTGTATTTCTGCTCATTATTCTTATTGATTTCCCCGCACTCCTCAACGATTTTCCATTTTTGGTAGAGAGAATAACATCATGAACGTCATTAACGATCTGTATGCCTGCTATTTTGCCATTTTTATCTGTTAATTTGATTGTTTTAACTCCCTTTCCACCTCTATGAACCTTTCTATAGGTGGATACAGCTGTTCTTTTACCATATCCATTGGTTGTTACAGCAAGTAGATAGTCTGAATCCTCTGTAATCTCCGCAAGGACCACTTCATCACCGGCATTCAATCGTATACCTCTTACGCCTCTTGTGGCTCTACCCATAAGCCTTAAATTATTGACATTGAATCGAATGGCTAACCCCAACCTTGTAGCTATAAACACATTTGCTTCTTTATCAGTATTAAAAGATTTTATCGATATTATTCTATCATCAGGGTCTAACTTTATAGCTCTTATACCGGATGCCCGTATATTTTTAAATTGATTGAGAACAGTGGTTTTAACAACGCCTTTGGCTGTTGAAAATAAAAGTGCTATTTTATCATCATGCATCTCAGAAACAGGGATTACGGCTTCAATTTTCTCATTTTCAGCTATGGATGGAATTAACTGAACGATTGGCTTGCCTCTGGATTGCTTGGAACCTTCGGGAATATTATAACATTTAAAGTGGTATACCTTCCCTGTACTGGAAAACAGCAGCAGGTTGTCATGGCTATACGCATTTATGGTTCTGTGAATTGCGTCCTCCTTTTTCATATCCATGGTTCTTGAGCCATGGCCACCTCTGTTCTGTTCTTTATAAAGGGAGAGAGGTATTCTTTTGATGTAGTTGTTCTCAGTCAAAATAACAAAATTTTTTATATTGGGAATAAGGTCCTCCTCAAGAAGCTCTTCACCCCTTTCAGCTATCTCAGTCCTCCGCTTATCTCCGTATTTCCTGGAAAGATAGTTAAGTTCCTCTTTTATAATTTTATGCTGCTCACCAACACTGCCTAAAATTGTTTCTAATTTAACAATATCATTTTTAATATCAGATACCTCTTTTTTTATGGATTCAACTTCAAGAGCAGTTAACCGCTGCAACCTCATCTCCATAATGGCCTTGACCTGCTCTTCATTCATAAGATATTTTTCTTTTAATTTCAATCTTGCCTCGGCTGTATCTCTTGATTTTTTTATGATTGATATAACTTCGTCAATATTATTTATTGCAATGGTAAGTCCATCAAGGATATTCAACCTCTCTTTATCCTTTTTCAGTGTATATTCAGATCTTTTTACGACGACATCAGTCCTGTGCTTTACGTATAGTTTTACCAGATCAAGGATAGTAAGCATTACTGGTTTACCATCTACAAGAACAACATTGTTCACACCAAAACTGTATTCTATTCTTGTATGCTTATATAATTGATTAATAACAATATCAGGATTACTGCTCCTCTTTAACTCAATAACAATGTGTATACCATCTCTGTCAGATTCATCTCGTACATCCTGTATACCCAGTACCTTATCCTCTCTTATAGCGGTAACGATACTCTCAATGAGATTGGATTTATTAAGAGAATATGGAATCTCCTTTATAACAAGGATAGTTCTATCCTTACGCTTTGTAACCTCTATTTTTGATCTGACTGTTAATGTGCCTTTGCCAGTCCTGTAATAGCTTATTATGCCAGCTCTACCGTATATAATGCCTCCAGTAGGAAAATCAGGGCCTGGCATAATTTGTAAAATATCATCAATACCAAGATTTTCATTATCCAAATATTTCAATATAACGTTGATAACTTCAACAATATTATGGGGTGCCATCTGTGTTGCCATACCTACGGCGATACCGGAGGAACCATTTAACAGCAAATTCGGTACCTTGGAGGGAAGATACAGCGGTTCCTTCAGACTGTTATCAAAATTATCAATCCATCCTACGGTGCCTTTATCTATATCTTCCAGCAATTCTTCAGCAAATTCAGTCAATCTTGCTTCAGTATAACGCATTGCCGCAGCATTATCTCCATCCACGGATCCAAAATTACCCTGACCATCTATGAGCGGATACCTCATGGAAAAAGGTTGTGCCATTCTGACCAGGGCATCATATACAGCTGTATCACCATGGGGATGAAATTTACCCAGTACGTCACCGACAGTTCTTGCAGATTTTTTATATGGTTTATCATGTGTCGTGTTACTTTCATACATTGAATACAGAATCCTTCTGTGAACAGGTTTTAAGCCATCAAGAACAAGTGGTAGTGCTCTTCCTACAATTACGCTCATTGCATAGTCTATGTATGAATGTTTCAACTCCTTTTCAATGGATTTGTTAGATACATTTCCTGCAACAGTATAATCAGTAGAATTCACATTTTTCACCTGTATTACCAGATACCTTTTTTACATATATAACCTATGTATAATTCATTTTTATTCTTATTTTTAAATTTTGAGATACCACTTAAGGACACCCCATAACACGGCATATTTACGGATGATCTCAATCCACCCGTATTTTAGTCCAGTATAGTATTTGGATAGAATTATACCTTTAATCTCCAGGTAGATAAAAAGAAATAATAGATCTGCAATTCCTAAAAGAAATAAAACAACAGCTATTTGGTGTAAAACAAAAAACGTTATTAAGGATAGAAATAGAGAAACGGGCAATAAAAGGTAAGGAACCACGTTTAATTTTGTTGTCTCATATGTAGAGCTGTATCTTTTGTAAATAAACATACCCTCCATCGCATATTTTGCCTGCTTTCTCCATAATTTTCTGATTGTAAGGTTAGTGTAGTCATGATATAATATCGCCTCTTTTACATATATGCCTTCCCACCCATGTGCAATTGCTCTATTTGCAAAATCATGGTCTTCGCCACTTGATATGGTTTCATCCAGTCTACCCACGGTTTCGAATACCTCCCGTCTCCATATAGAATTACCCATGGGTATCACTTCGGGTTTTCTTGAAGCTGTTGAATCATAAAACCAGTCTATGTATGAACTATAATATTTTGCAGTTATTGTATATTTTTCATATTCGTATGGAGGAGTTGGACCACCTGCAAATCCAGTTTTTTCATTTCTGTTGATAGCAGAATAAAGAGTATCTAACCATTTATCATCAGGGTATTCATCTGCGTCTATAAATGCTATAAACCTGCCCTGAACAATATCAATCGCTCTATTTCTGCTGTATGCAACAGTTCCAGGTGCTTTTATAACTCTGACATTTTTATATCTGCTGGATAACTTCAATGCCAATTCCCATGTGCCATCAATGGAACCACCATCAGTTATTATAACCTCAACCTTATCGCAATCAATTATCTCTTCCAGCTTGTCTACAACACGTTCAATTCTTTTATCATTTAAAACAGTAATAATAACAGATATCAACAACATATTAATAACACATTCCACAGATAATTAAAATATTGAACACACCTCACAGACACAGTACAGGTATATGATGTATTTCTTAAGTTCTTAATTTCTTATAATATATATTTATATTTATTATTAAACATTTCTGTGAACATTCGCAAAAGTATAAAAAATTGAATATAAAATAATGATGTTGTATGGATGTTCTGTCTCCTTCAGTGGATGGTAGGAGCATGTTACTTATCTGATTTCATGATTCTCCATACCTTCCACTGCTCTTTGTAGGTATATTTCTTTTTATTTGCACTGACTGCAATGGGAGATATCCACGGCTTAAATACGATTTTTTGGGGAAATGAACTGCGTACAGGTCTTTTAAGAATATCTCTTGTAAGCTCTGAAAGTGGATGGAAGGATCTCCAGTCCTTTTCTTCTGACAGAGAGGTGGTTGAACTTTTTCTCATTTTTTTGGCTCTATCAAATATATCACTTACATCTTTTTTCAATATCTTTTCCTGTTTTATCTCCGAATCCTTTACAAGTGTTATGGCGTCAAAAGGGCATTCTGCAACGCATATCTTGCAACCTATACACCTGCCAGTCAATATTGGAAACTCAGTCATCCATATCTTTTTATCAATTCCACCTTCAATACTCGCTCTCGGGGGTGGTGTCATGTCAATTGCCTTTACAGGACATACATCCATGCATACACCACACGAATGACATTGACCGGATATCTCTAAGTAATGTTTTATCATATTATCACCCACAGATAATAATAAAGGGTTTGATTGGATCTCTATTCTTCCTCCACCACATTTTTTCTTGTTGATGGCCCGTCGGTAGCCTTAGCATTTCTGCCTATTTTTACAGGGAATGTTACGTAGACAAAGACTATCAAAGCAATCAATGAAAGCAGTGCAAAACATACATAGAAACTATCAAGTGCTAACGTTGTATTTACCGTTGAACTGAAGGTATTATACATGTAGGTCCATATGTTGGATCCACCTGCTGGGGTTGTTATCGTACCTGTTGATGTGGTTGTATAATTTGCATTCGCATATCCTATTATATTTTCCGTTACAAACACAACACCAATAACATAAAGGAAAGTACCTGCCGCTATTAGGATAGATACAAATCTATTCGCATTTTCACTCTCATCTGTGTCGTAAATAAGCTTCGTTGCCAGGGCTGCTGCAATAAATACTATGGCCAACGGCATAAATGGAACGGCAATGGGATAATCGGTATACGTACCCACATAAAACAGTTCAAAACCCATAAGAACAATAGCAAACATCAATCCATCTCTTATAAGCACATACGCCAGCCACCAGATATCCGCACCAAGCCTTAACGTAAACTTATCTAGAATCCTGAGAAAATAGTTTCTGGCGATTTGTAAGCTAAAAGCCCCTATGAAAAGAATACCTACAACTAATGCAATGGTAGCCTCTGTAAATACAGAGCCACCTGCAGATAATCCAGAACTCACCCCGTTACTTATATTCTGGGAAGAACTTGCAACCACATGCCCTACAGATACGAAAGTGGTAACCAATCCCAGGAACCCTAAGGAGAGTGCCATAACCAGCAACATAAATATTGGTAATGCCCCTTTCATCTTTGATACTTTTTTGTCAAACATATCATACACCTGAAGCTTTTACTTCTAATAAAATATATATTCCTTTTCTAATTACAAAAATAAGAGTATATAATATATGTAAATTACATATATATGATTCATGCTGGTATATACAATATGATTGGATTGGTGATGACACCTTTATGAATGATTGTTCACGATATGTGATCAGTTTCATCAACTAAAGCGACTGTTTTTAGCGGTTTCCTAATACCTTTACTGTCCTATAAACAAATTATATAGATACACATATATTTTATTTGTTGGTGCCTGGTTCTGACGGTGGTAGCAGTTTATCGTAAAGTTTTTCATTTATTTTATATGTTTTATATATGTCTACATTTGGTGGTACGGGAGGTCTTCCCTTTGTTATACTGGGTTCACCCAGGATGGGTGCGTTGAGTTTTCTAACATCTTCCCAGCTACCTTTTATACTCATGTACACATCTCTGATGGCAATGGAGCTATATACTATTACGAATGGATACCAGATTATATAAAACAGTGTTATTGCTCTGGTTCCTGCAAAAGATGTGCTGGATAATACATAACCTGGTGTGTGAATGAGATTCCATGTCAATATATATGTTATGAGCCAGAAAGTAGAAAATACTCCCAGTGGCACGACAACATTTATAATTCTGTTGATCAGTCTGAGTCTTGGATTTCTAGCAATTATGTCTGCATATCCGTATCCTTTAGGAACACCTGCGCCAACAGATGCAAACCATACCTCTGCTAGCACCCATCCTAACAGGATTGTAATGACGGCAACTAAATCAGCGCCACTATCTGCTTTCCAGTAAAATAGAGATGGATTTGGGAATATAGATAAAATACTTGGAAAAACATCGGTCAAATTCGGAATAATTGCTATAAATGCAAGTATCATCGCTGCCCATCTATATTTTCTTCCTTTGCCCTTTATCGGATCAAGTTTCCATGCCATACCTAACGCAAAAATCAGTATGAATATGAGTACAAGACCAGCTAAGTCATATAAAAAATCATCAAAAGCAGGATAGATTGTCAGGGTAATTCCCGTAAGTGTTATAGTCTGTACTGTTGTAAACATGCTTCTGTTAATGGCTGCAAGATATACATCATATATATTTGATAATAAAGCAATTATATAGAGAGAGATTGCTGCATTAAAAATCTGGTTAGCTTTCATATTATTCCCCCTTTTTTATTTTATCGTTATTTTTCATAATAGACGGATCTATAAAGGAAACATAGTTATATGTTATGTCTGCACCCTTAACATCTTTATACTTTCTTTTTTTAAGATGTTCAGATATGGCTGCTGAAATCATTACAATCCATACAGCTGATACAAGCCCCAGGGTAAGTGACGATAGTATGATGATAAATAAACTGTGTAAAAGTATACCTATGGCCAGGACAATCCATACAAACACTCCAACTATCAATGCACCCGTATTAAATGATATTTCTTTCATTTTGACACCTTTATTATTCAGCTTTTTACTGCTGTAGCAACCATAGATGGTTTTCTTGCTAAAGGTCCTATATCTCCTACAAGGTCTATACATCTGAATGGACATCTCTTGACACACGCACCACAATTGTTGCACGTGGATTCGTTAACAACAATGATATTGGTAGACTCTTCAAGATGAATGCAGTGATCTCTTGCACATGCAACCACACATTCCTCGCAACCTACACATCTTTCATAATTTATTTTCGCAACCATTCCAATAACACCTCAAAACGGTGCAGACATACCATTGAAGAAAGCCATGTAATAGTACAGTACCGCATTCATTATTATTAACAGAATAAATGATGTTACCATTATAGCAAACACTCTTTTTGATTCTTTAGAACCATCAAAATCCACCTTTAACAATTTATATGCTGCATATATTGATAATATTCCAAAAATAATAACAGTTATAACCTGCACCTGCCATACATAAACAGGTGTGGTTGAGCTATACATGGCAGGCAATGTTAGGGTACCTAAAAGATTCCATCCCTTGAATCCCATTGGTGACGATGCATATTTAGGTACAATATCAGAATTGGTAAGGAACTTTGGAAACTGCCTTGCCAGTATAGTACCTGCAAATAAAGGTATAAGGGCGTATGAATAGAGCGTAAATAGCTTCTTTATGCCATACTTTTTATTAGATATCACGTATCCCATATATGATAAGAGTAGCATAATAGCCGGACCCAAAAGCACAAATGCAACAAAATCAAGTGGATTTGGATAATAGCTACCCAATCCATGCAACATCATTGAATTTCTTGAAAAAGTATACCATCCTGTTACATTGTTAAGATAATTGTTCATGGTGGTGTAAAATGGAAGTGCATTAAACATCTGAAACCATGTTAAACCTAGCAATAAGGTAACAGAGAGTGCAATATCAAATTTCTTAACTTTTGGAGCCCATGTATCAGCAACAGGAACTCTCGCAGCAAGTCCTATATTATTATGGGGGCACCCCTTAACACATTCCGTGCAGATTCCACAATTAAAATTGGTACTCATTGAACCAGGATATTCATACCATGGGCACCCATAGCTAACATCACTACCTCTCATACATTCCTTCGTTCTGCATCTTTTACATATATCGGGATTTTTAGTTCTGTACCCATCAAAAGGAGACATGGAAGAAACCACACCTATTATTCCTGTTAGAGGACATCCATACCTGCAGAAACTTCTTCTCTCAAATACAAGCGCATAAAAGATATCCCACGTGATAATTCCCAGAACGAGAGTAGCAGTCATAAATGGTAAACCGGGCCCAGCTATATTGAAATACTCTTCAAAAAAAGTAAGAACTACAAAAAATATAATGGATATCAACACTGTTGAATACATTGCTGGCCATTTTTTATTGAGTGTTAAATTATGCTTATTCTTGCCCCATATACTTAATCGCTGTATCCATTCAGATTGAGCAGAAAATGGACATATAAGACACCATCCTCTACCCACCCCTACCATCAGGAAAAAAACAACCGTGAACCACAGATACCATGTAATTACAGTAGCAAAATTTACGTTTGGGTCTGTTACTCCTATGAAGCCGGCAACCAGGACGAGATTAAAGATAACCACATTGGGAAACGCTGTTACAAATTGCCACCATCTCTGATGAAATAACCAATCAAAAAAAGGTATCTGACCAAGGTCAAATCGTGGAACCTCAGATCTGTATCTTAAATATTTTTCACCAGGAGATGCAATAAAATTTGAAATTTCCGGTGTAATTATCTCATGCTCTGAAGATGGAACACCTTTCACAGGTATTTTTGTTGCTACATTCCCAGTCGCCATCTTATTTTACCTCTTTTCCAAGTTCACATCACAATATTGTGATTAAATATTTAAAGATTATTTACACTATATAGCAGTAATTACATTGTTTTCAGCGTATATCATAAATAAAGTAAATACTATAGAATATAAATAGATATACCAACGCACATTAAAAATAATATGTAATAGTTAGTATATAATACCGTTAGAATTGCCCGTAGTCACCACAACCCGTTAAATTGTAACTGGTTGCCAGATACATCATTCACGTACGTAGCATATATTTTATACAAATTATGATTATACTGGCTATTTCATTTTGTTCTCAGACAAACCAACCTCCTTATGTCCGTCATAGAGAATAGCCAGATATAGCTTTATATTATTTTATACATTCGATGAATAGATTGTTGATTGTCAGAGGTTGGAGAAAGCTGTAAAATATCTATGCTTTAGTGGAGGAGAGGATGTCATGATACATACATGTGTATATCCATTCCCGATGTTTCAATCTGTTTAACATTCATTTCCTCAACGATTTCTGTAGTTTCTATTTTAAAATAATCTTTGGACAGTCTTTCAACTCTTCCATTTAATTCAATATCGATATAACCGTTGTTCATGAGCTCCCTGTATAGAACAGATATTCCCTGTTTATTTACAATCTCTATGACTTTAGCCATTTCATTACGGAATATTGATCCTACCTTTTCTTTCAATAACCTGACATCTACAGGTTTAGTTGTAATATCTGTGTTGTTCAAAAATCTTATATCATCGGTTTTTAACAATTTTTTCATATGTTTTAATGCTTCTATAAGTGAATCATTCAAAACACCCACGATAAATATGACTCTGAATGAATTAACATGTGCCGTGGCAGAATATGTCCATATTTTGGATATTATGTTTTTTAATAGTTCACCAATTTTATATGATTGTTCATCGTACAAATATTCAAAAGACATTGGAAGCATATTCACACTTTTAACGAGATATTCTTTTCTGTAAATATCCTGATAGATCTCCTCTGCTAGATGAGGGGTAATGGGTGTTAATAACATTATTATTCCGATACCAACCGTGGACAGGGTATAGGCTACCGAAGCGTCATGTGCTTTTGCCCGTTCCTTACTCATTTCTATATAAAAATCGGCAAAATCATGCCATGCAAATTCTTCTATAACAGATATTGCCTTATCAAACTCATAATTGTTATAGTAGGATACCACTGTATCAAATACAATTTTAAATTTTGTTAAAATCCATTTATCAATATCGGCGAGCTCTTTTGTCCGATCTATTCTGCCAATATCTTCAATGCCTTGTACATTCATTTTTATGTATTTGGATACATTATACATTTTTATCATAAATTTTCTTCCATGAATTACCTCTTTTATCTGAAATGCAGTGTCTTCTCCCAACTTACATTTAGCTGTGTAATATCGCCAAGCATCTGCGCCGTACTTTTCAATAATTGGCAGTGGGTCTATAGCATTTCCAGCTGAAGCATGCATGGGTCGTCCATCTGGTGCCATTATAAAGCCATGTATCATCACTTCGTTCCATGGCTTTATATCTGTCATCTGCTTGCATCTCAATATCGTATAAAAAATCCATGTACGAATTATTTCATGTGCTTGAGGTCTTAAAGACATTGGATACAGTTTTTTGAACAACTGACCATCCCTATTCCAGGAGCTATTGTATAGGGGAGTTATACTTGAATCCATCCACGTATCAAAAACTTCGTCAGAACCTTTCAGTTTACCATTACATTCAGGACATTTTTCAATGTACGGCTCTTTTATCAATGTATCTATATAGCAATCCTCTACTTTTGCGGGAAGGATGTATCCACATTTTTCACATATCCATACAGGAATTGCTGTAGCAAAATATCTCTGCCTCGATATGCACCAGTCCCATAGAAGAGAGTCAATCCAGGAATCCAGCCTTTTTTTCATATATTCTGGGTGCCAGATAATTGAATCACTAATTTTTTTAATCTCTTCTTTATAATCCAAGGTTTTTAGAAACCAGTTCAGTTTGTTTACAAACTCTACCGGTGTATGGCATCTCCAGCATTTTCCAACATTCTGTTTTATGCTTTCTATTTTTATAACACTGCCTGTTTTTTGTAATTCGTTTGTTATTGCTTTTCTTCCATCTATTATTGTCAGTCCTGAAAATACACCTGCTAGATCTGTCAACCTCCCGCTTTCATCAATACCTTTCAATAATGTTAAATTATACTTATAAGTCCAAAACAGATCATCTTTATCTCCAATAGTGCAGACCATAACAGCTCCAGTACCAAATGATGGGTCTACCTTGCTATCAGTCATAACAGGAACCGATTGATTAAATATGGGTACGTTTACCTTTTGTCCAACAAAGTTATTGTATCTATTGTCTTCCGGATTTATCAATACCATCTGGCATGTAGGAAGAAGTTCAGGTCTGGTAGTTGCTATAGGTATACTATTTTTTTCGTTCTTAAAATTGATAAAAATTAAATTTTTGGATTCTTCGTCGTATTCAACATCCGCAGCTGCGAGTGAGGTTTCACAGTGTGGACACCATATTACAGGATGTTCTTTTCTATACACCATATTATTTTCATACAATTTTAAAAAGGTTATCTGGGTCAATTTTCTGTATTCTGGTGAATCTGTTTGGTAATAGATAGAATTATCCATTGTTATACCAAGAGACCTAAACTGTCTCACCATTTCTGCAATATTGGAATTGGAATATTCTGTACATAATTCTATAAGTTTAGCTCTATCTGTATTTTTTTTGTTTACTCCATATTTCTTTTCTACTTTGATCTCTATTGGCATTCCATTGGCATCAAAGCATAACGGAAAGAATACATTAAAGCCTATCATTTTTTTAAACCTAGCCACAAAATCAATTAAGGAATAGCCTATTGCATGGCCCATATGTAATGGACCTGACGTATATCTTGGAGGGTTGTCTATGGAAAACACGGGTAATGGACTATCCGGAATAAATTTAAATATTGATTCAGATGCCCAGTAATCTTGCCATTTTGTTTCTACCTCTTTGCTATCGTATGGGCCTTTATCTGTTTTTTCGTGTAAATTATTATCTGTGTTAGCATTGCTATTATCCATCTTCATAAGACATCACCTGTGTGACATATAGCTTTTAAACCTTTTATTTATGCGGGAGGCCGGATTTTCAATATTATTTTGAACCGGCGAATGCCTGCGCAACAAGGTCCTAAGCCTTGCCCCTTTGGCCATGCTTGAGTACTCCCGCATTGTGATTTTTAAGGAAATAGGCTTTACTTATAGATAAATATGTAATATTTATTAAACCTATCTTAATCAATTTTGAATACACCAAAATATATGTCAGCAATGTGAACATTTTTATGGAATTGTAGTGATAAACTACTGAATTATTTATTTATAACAACATATTAATTTATATGTGCCTGACAGCACACTATATATGTAACTGGATAATGTTAAATATAACAATTTATTTAAATCATTGTGAATTTGGCATGACTGTTGCAATTTTATCAATTCAGGGTGACGTAAGTGAGCATATATATATAACAGAAAAAACGTTAAAAAAGTTAAATATTAATGAACATGCAGTTGCCGTATCATCTTTAACAGATTTTGATAAGCATGAAACAATATCTGCGGTGATCATACCAGGTGGTGAAAGTACAGTAATATTGAAATTGATGAAAAATGAAAATCTTTTGAAACGTATGAAAATGTTATCTGAAAAAGGTACAATATTTTTTGGTACATGTGCAGGTGCTATACTGTTATCAACTAAAATCATAAATAGTGATATCGTTCCTTTATCAATTATAGATATAGAAATAGAGAGAAACAGTTATGGTAGACAGAAAGATTCCTTTGAAACCGATATAAAAATAGATGGGCTTGATAAGCCATTTAGAGCAATATTTATCAGAGCACCTGTAATTAGAGGTACTGGCAAGAATGTAGAGATTCTATCAACCTATAATAGCCTTCCAGTGTTGGTTAGATCGGGAAAAAACATGGCATCTACATTCCATCCAGAACTTACAGATAATACAGAAATACACGAACTGTTTTTAAAACAGATCATAAAGGAGTAAACGCCCAACCATCCACCAATAAACAGCTACCTTCGGTCACGCCAATCACCACCCTCCTCCTAAAAAAATAAAAGGAGGGAGAGTGAATCAATGTAATAGAATACCAAAACAATTTATGCTATATAAAGATTTATGAATTATTTTTTCACCTCATCCATATTAACTCAACCATCATTTTTGGTATTTACTTTATACATTTTTATTATTAAAATAAATAGTATGTTGATTACTATACGTACTATTTATTTTATATTCATAAACTATTTAATAAAGATATAACGTATATATGCCTTGCAGTAGCAGGTGTATCTGTAATGAGTAAGAAAGAGAATGAAATTGATTTATCCAGAAGAAAATTTTTGAAGATGGTATCCATTGGATCTGCTGTGGTGGCTCTGGGTGCTTTTGCTCCTTCACTATCTTACATTGTAGCTCCCACAATAGGCGTCAGTGAATTTCCTGCGTTAACACTTGTGGATAGCTCCGGAAACCCTATAAAAGCCAGTACAATTGCTGTTAACAATCCACAGATCGTACTGTTTGATTATCCACTTCTTAACGAACCAAACTTTCTTCTGAACCTCGGTAAAAGTGTGCCAGGTGGTGTTGGACCACAGAACAGCATAGTTGCTTACAGTGCCATATGTGAGCATCTCGGGTGTTTACCACCTAGTATAAAGTTTTATCCACCTGGGTCGCCACCCATTGATGGTTATACATCGTATATACACTGCTCATGTCACGGAAGTACTTTTGATCCCTTCAATAGATGCAGTATAATCACAAGTCCAACCACAAAACCCCAGCCCATGGTTGTTCTAACATATGACTCTAGCACAGATACGCTTCAGGCGGTCAAAATGAATGGTCCTGTAATATATGGCCATACAGATGATCTTACCGGTGGAAGTCCACCCAAAGGAAATACAGCTCCCGTAACCACTTTAAATAATCAATGAGGAATTAAAATGAGCTTTTTTGATATAATTTGGAACTGGATTGATAGCAGGGCGCACATATCGGATATACCATTAAAGGCCATGCCTGAATATACAATGGATATATCATATTGGACCGGTGGTTTGCTTGCGGCAGCCTTTATATTTCAGGCCATAACAGGGGTTCTTTTAATGCTGTACTATACACCCGGAGCGTCTACAGCATATTCAAGTACCCAGTATATAATAAATAAGGTTCCTTTCGGTATTATTTTGTTAAACGCGCATCTTTATATGGCTTATGTTATGATTTTGCTGATTTTTATACATTTTTTCAGAAATTACTATATAGGTGCGTATAAAAAGCCAAGAGAGCTCGCATGGATCATAGGTATACTTATGGCTCTTGTGGTTGTTGGATCTGGTTTTACAGGATACTTTCTGCCGTATACAGAGGTATCTGTAGATGCTACGGATGTAGGTGTTGGACTAGCATCAAAATTCCCGTTGATAGGTAATTTCCTGGCATCATTGATAACTGGCAACGGCACAATTTCATCGGAATTCGGTAGAATGCTTGACTTACATATCTTGATATTGCCGGCAATTCTGATGCTTTTATTCGGTATACACATGTATCTTTATGAGAAAAATGAGGCTACACCGCCGGTATCAATGAAGACAGAACAAAAGGGATCTACGTTATCATGGGTACCTACCTTCCTATCCTATACAGCCGGTATAACATTGATTTTATGGGGTTTTGTAATTGTTATCGCTTCTGTATTTCCAGTACCACTTGCTCCGGAAGCGGGATCGTCTGTAATTGTGCAGGCTATGCCTGAATGGTATCTCGTAGCTCCATATAAGGTAATTGATTTTGTACCTATCAGCAGCAATATAATATATATTTTACTTGTGATCGTTATTTTCTATATGCTGGTGCCATTTTTTGATAGAAGCGAAAGCAGAGACCCTAAAGACAGACCTTTTTTTGTCTCTATCGTAACTGTTAATTTAGACTATTTTATACTTTTTACAATATGGGGATATTTACAGCCGGCTGTTCAGGTTCAGCCTGTAGTATGGATTCCAATAATGCTGGGTATAATTGCATTTAACTTTGGTCTGACATATGGTTTATACTATAAATACAGGAAGGTAACACCAACCGGTTCTGAGAGAAACTCTTTTACACACAGCAATACAAAAAATAAAAAGCAACATTTCAGTGATGCATCAGATTGCAATGACAAAAAGGAGGGTGTTGATAAATGAAGCTGCATCCCTTTTTAATTCTATTTTCAATATATACCGTCCTGGTATTTGCTGATACGGCTGAGGTCGTATTGCTTTATAGCCAGTCATACGCCCTTGTTTCAAACTTCAGTTATCTGCATGCTGTATACGCATTTGTGTTATCTGGTGCGATTATTTTTACAACATACATGCTCATTGAATTTATAAAAAAAGTAGATTCCTTAAAAACATCCAGAAAGGTGGTTGCATGAATAATAAGGAGATTTTTGAAGGAATTAAAAGGTTGTCACTTTTCATTCTGTTACTTCAGATTGCAGTCATACCGATAATATCATATGCGTACATAAATGCTGTATATGAACTGTTTGGGTTTGGACTTGGAATAGAGTTCATTCTTGTAGGAGAGATTATAATGATTTATTCGTATTATACAGGTGGATTGTATAATGTATAAAAATTTTAAAAAAGTATCATTTTGGGCAGAAAATAAACTGGGTATAATTGCAATGGACAACGGTAACAGCAACGTTATGGATGCAGAAATGTTATCTGAAATGCTGGGTGCATTGAGTATTGCCATGACGGATAACAGTATTAATGCAGTTGTAATAACAGGAACAAAAAGGACATATTCTACAGGACTGGATATTTGCGAAAAACGGTTTGAGAATCCAGATGATATAAAAAGATTATTAAGTCTTGGCCATACGATAGCTACAACAGTTCTATCTATGCCAAAGATTGTTGTCTCCTTAATAAACGGAAACAGCGTAGATGCAGGGTTTGAGTTAGCTCTTTTAGGAGATATAATAATCTCTAAAAACAATGCACTAGCTGGTTTTCCAGGATTGTGGTATGGCATGCCACATTTTATAGCTACGCCTTCATTGCTATCCGCAATATATGGCAAAAAAAGATATTATGGCTTTTTATCAAAAAAAATATTTAAAATAGAGGAGCAGAATATTGCAGATTTTATTATAGATTCAGAGAATTTTATGAACGAGGCAAAAAGGATTATACTGGAACTGCCATATAATCAGAGCATATTTAAAGGGGAGGTATTCAATAACCTCCGACTGAGCATGGATTTTGAAAGATACGATAATGTGGCTATACATAGCAAACCTGATTGTATTTCATTAAAAAATTTTATTACGAATAAAGGATGACCATAACAGAACAGTACGTGTTATCGCTATTAAATAAAGATATTATATTATATATAGTAATATTTAGTAATATTTTTTATAGATGAAACGGGTTTAACAGAACATGAAAAAGCTATTTGGTACGAATGGGATTAGAGGCATAGTTAATAAAGAACTGAATGTAGAGTTCATTTCAAAAATTGCAGAAGCAATAGGTACATGGTATGGAAAGAATAGCTGGCTTGCTATAGGAACAGACGCTAGAACGAGTTCAGATGCTGTAAAGAGAATAGTTACCGGATCACTTTGTCTTACAGGTATTAATGTAATAGATTTAGGAATGGTGCCAACGCCTGCCATTCAATTATTTATAAAAAATCATAAATTAGCTGGAGGTGTTATAATAACAGCCTCGCACAATCCACCAGAATTTAATGGAATAAAATGCATCTCTTCAACCGGAATGGAATTGAGTGAGACAGATGAAGAAGCCATTGAATCAATCTATTTTGATGGAAAATCTGTGCCTGTTGAATGGAACGAAACGGGGCTGGTAAGGAATACCGACACGGCGGCACAGGAGTATATAGCTTCAATAGTTAAACATACTGAATCAGAACATAAAAAAAGAAAGCTTTTGGTTGTCATAGATTCTGCCAATAGTGTAGGCAGTGTAACATCTCCTCATATTGTGGAACGACTGGGACATATACCTGTTACGATAAATAGCAATATTCAGGGATCATTTCCTGGAAGAAATCCAGAACCAGTCAAAGAAAATTTATCAAATTTAATAAAGATGGTGAAATCAATAAATGCAGATCTGGGTGTGGCACATGATGGAGATGCAGATAGAGCAATATTCATAGATAACGAGGGCAATTTTATTGCCGGAGAAGTTGCACTTGCAACTATTGCGTATGATATAATAAAAAGAAGGGGCTCTGGAATTTTCGTAACGCCTGTATCTACGTCATCGATTGTAGAAAGATACATTTCTTCAGCAGGTGGCGTTACCAGATATTCCAAAATAGGTGCACCTGCTGTTTCATCACTAATGATAGAACTCAATGCATTATTCGGTGGAGAAGAGAATGGTGGCATGATATACCCTGAACATTTATATGCCAGAGATGGTGGCATGACTCTTGCCTATATGTTGAAAATACTTTCGGAAGGTGATATAAGTTCAAAGGAGCTTTTTGATCGCGTACCTTCTGTTGGATTTTCAAAAATGAAAGTACATTGTGATAACAGTAAAAAAAGCGAAGTAATGAAACGAATGGAGATTGAGTCAAATGGATTGAAAATTGATAAAACGGATGGTTTGAAGTTATTTATAGATACTGGATGGGTGCTGGTGAGGGCATCAGGTACGGAACCAATTATCAGAGTTTATGTTGAATCCACAAACGAAAAAAGTGCTATGGCCATAGCTGAAGAATATGTTAAAAAAATAGATGCTTTTATCATGGATACAGGACATTCCTAGAGGTATGTTAATGAATATAAAAGATTCTGAGGCATTAACATTTGAATATATACCGGATGACATATCTGTAAGAAAAGAGGCGTATGAAAAGATCATATCTAAATTTGAAAATGCAATAGAAAGAAAAGAGAAATTCTTCTTTTATATAAGTGGCTCTACAGGTACAGGAAAAACAATGGTAACTAAAAAAATAGAAACCCATTTCTCAAAAAAATATGATAATCTGTACGTTTCATATTATAACTGTGCAAGAATTTCACCTTATGATACAATACTCGAAATGTACCGCAACGTTATGAAATACATTGTTAAAGATGAACGATTTGTAGAAAATATTGCATTCTCACCAGATTTGAAATCTACCGGTTATAGTGGTTCTGTATATCTCAAAGATATTCTAAATATTTTATCCAAAAAAGAAAAATCGATGTTCATAATACTTGATGATGTAAAAGAGATTTTTGTAAAAAATGGAAAAGACATATTTTATGTTCTTTCGAGACCAATGGAATTTATGAGGGAAAATTCTACCATACCACCAATATATCTTTTATTAACAAGCCAGAAAAGCACAATACAAACCTTTTTACCTGAGGATATACAATCAACTATTCAAAATACACCGGAACATAAAATAACTTTCAATAACTATACTGTTGAAGAGATTGTTGATATTTTAAAGGCAAGAATAAAAGAGGCTTTCAGTGAAATAGATATTGCAGATGATGCTCTGGAAGAGATTGCAATATTATCGTATAAATCCAATCTCAATGCTAGATATGCGATTGACATTTTGAGAGATTCATACGATATTGCATCCACAGAAGGGTGCAGCAGTATAGACATTTCACATATAAGAAAGGCCATGGATATCAATGATGTTAATGCATATCATGATGACATTGGTGTAGATGAATTGACTGATACACAATTATTAATATTACTGGCTATAACTCGCGTTCTTGATAACAAAAAATTAAAAACAAATAGCGTGGATGTAGAGAATGAATTCAATAAAATCATAGAGGAATATGGATACAGGGTTAGTGCTGTTCAATCTCTAAAGGTGAGTCACCCTACCTTTTTGAGCTATCTTAAGAAACTCAAAGATATGGATGTAATTTCCATGAAAACATATCGAGGTGGCTTGGAGGGTACGACGACGGTCATTGACAGTATAATGATTCCGTTATATGACTTAAAGAAGATAGAAGAGCTTGTGGAAGATAGAATAAGAAGATTGAAATCAGAAACCAGTTAAGCACATTTTTAAAAATTTGCATTAATATAGACGATAAATATTCAAACAACGTTTACAGTTTAGGTTATTAGTGGCATACATTTTTCACAAAGTTGCAGATTAAATGTTTCGGTGAAAGATTATCATCAGGGTTGTAGCTATAATGAACAGAATAATTAAAAAAATTATCACCCACGCTTTGGGATTCCCAAAATTTAATGTCCATCCAACACCAAATCTTTTTCCAACAAAAATTGATGGATCCTCTTTATTATAATATATAAAGCCCCCTATCCAGAACATATCATCATCTATATGCAGATGACCATTTTTTGTATCTTTGCCCGTATCATTTATAACGATCTTTGCCCCACTCTGACCTGTTTTGTATGTAGCTGCAACTAATATCACAACACCTATAAATACTGGAATCGTAATAAAAACAACTGATAATTGGTCAGATCCTATTAATCCCCATATCTGAAAAGCTGAAAACATGAAAGATACATTTACAAAGACCAGCATAATCTGCAGATATTCAAACATGATATTTGTAAATTTTATCTGCTGTTTCTGCGAGACGTATGGGTGAGCTGGATCAATATCGCGTTTTGAATAAATTACTGTAGCATACATCAGGAGATCTATGAACACGTTAACCAGAAATGCTATTACAACTATGAGAAAAACATTAAACGGCGTTTTGCTCATCCATCCATTTGGAGTACCGTTGATTGCATAGTGAACAGGAAAATTTGCAGGTAGAGATGGATACCTCCATATACCTATAATAATCGTAACAAAAATTATAATGAATGGTAGTAATACAACCCATATTTTAAGTTCACTATCTCTATCCATGTCTAAGGATGCATATGTGTATGTGGGTTTGTTACTGTACCACCCCTCTTCCACCTTTCTTTTACCTATCTTTTTGTGGATTATATAATATATAATAAAAAAGAAGAAAATAACTGAGAATAGAGTAACGTTAAATATGGCTATTGTATCTGAATTGTTTATTGTAATTGACATTAGCGTGTATACAATAATTGATGTTATACCCACCAGGACCACCCATTTTCTAAAAATTTTTTTCATTTCTCTAATATATGGATTGTGTATGTACTCCGGTGGAATTCTGATACCAAAAGGAATCGTGTTCTGTACTAAATCAGGCATAGCCATGTAGATTAAGGTTAAAATTGCGAATACAAACACAAATATAAAATAGAGAAAATTCAACATCTAAATCATCACATAACATCTTTATTTTTTTTGATAGAATATAGCAAATTTTTAAACAGATTCATAATCTCTTCGTAACTTAAACCTCTTGCAATTGCCTCAGATATCAATTTTTTTTCATTCTCTTTCCACATTTTCATAACTTCGGAATCCAGAGATGTGTTACCTGATTGCCTGACGATTGCCCGCTTCCTGTAAATTATAATAAACCCATCCTGTTTCAGAAGGGTATATGCCTTATTTACGGTATGAAAATTTATTCCGATATCCATCGCCAATCTCCTTGCAGAAGGTAATACCGTATTCTCCTTAATATTACCAGATGCAATTCCTTCTACAATTTGATCGTGTATCTGCATATAGATAGGCACGTCACTATTCATCTGTAATGTTATGAACATTTACACACCTCTTCTGTTATTCTGTATCCTGTTTGTTTTTTTGAGGATAAGGCCTGCAATTGCTGTTATAATTCCACCTATAAAAAGGGCAATCCCTACAATCCCTATTATACCAAATAGATACAGAGAGGCCCCAACTGGAATCTCTGTATAGGTAATATGAGGTGCAGATAAAGAAAATATTACAAAATAATACGAACCAGATGATATAGAGTATGTTAATACACCATTTATAGTATTAACTGGCTTTATTGCATATTTATTAAAATTTGTTGCATTCACAACAGAATAGTTAGACGAGTATATCAGAGCACTATCAGATGGTGCTCCAGATATGGTTAAAGTATAACTGCCATTAAAAATGAATTCAGGTGTAGCATATTCTCCAGGCTTGATATTATTGATGGTATTCCCCTTTTTAGAAATACCTAGAGATGCAAATCCACCAGCTACGATGATGGCAATACCTACTATCAGCAGGATAAGACCAGCTATAACAACCTTCTTTCTCATTTTACCACCGTGTGCTATTTGATATACTTCAAATATATCAAATACATTATACATATAAAAACATTTTCATCACACAATTATAAATAATAATAAATACATATTAATTATTCAGGTATACATCGATAAAGACAGAGTTAAAACAGATATTTTGATATCAGAGCACCTATTAGATAGAGAGTTGATAAAACGATGCCTATTAAGCTCTCTATCAACCCTCCAGTAGCTCCGGGTGAAATTAATAACGCTATAAAAAAGGAACCAACAATGGCGTACCTCCAGTTTTTTAACCATGTATTGGGACTTACGATTTTTAAATATGATAAAGAGGTTATAATCACAGGTAATTCAAACGATAGACCGGTAGTGAGAAGGATCATTAAAACAAATGAAAGGAAGCTTCTTACACTCATGGTTGGGTCCACACCAAAACTCTTTGTCAGTATAATTACAACCCTGAAAAGAAGAGGCAATATTATATAAAATGCGAATAAAGACCCGAGAAGGAACAGGAATACGGATGGACCTATAACAAACAGGATCAATCTTCGTTCTTTTTGATACAAAGCAGGAAACAGATAGGATAAAATTATGTATAATATAAGTGGGAAGGAAAGGGCAACAGAAAGGAATAATGCTGAATATAAATCTACGTATAACATGTCAAAAGGGTTTAGATTTAAAAGAATTATTGTTGGTGGTAATGTACTGGATTTTATAAATAGAAAAAAGGAGATAGAAAAGCTGTGAAAAAAATCAGGATATGGATAATATAAAGAAATTCCATCAACCCGTATAACCTTATAGCTGAAGAATATTATAAATAAAAAAAACGATGCAAAAATAAAAATTATTTTTTTCAGAATGGATGTAAATTTATCAATGTCCTCTATAATGTTTCCAAAACCCATCAGCCCCACATCTCATAACACCATTACATCTATTTTGACTCAATACCCTTTTTTAATTCATCTTCTATCTCTTTCTGTCCTTTTTTAAATTCACCCATTGCCCTTCCCAGAGATTTTGCGAATTCAGGTATCTTTTTTGCTCCACCAAATAGAAGAAGAGCAACAACAATAAGTATTATCCAATCATTAATGCTTCCAATCATTTAATCACCCATCATATACCGGTAAAACATCATATCAAACCAATCCTCTGCATAATAGTTAACCAACATATCAATAAAGAGATGCAATTATTATTTTAAATATTTTGCCTACATATTGTCAATAATAGCATATATTTAAGTTAATGTAAGTACCACGTAAATATTTAAATTAAATGTTGAATAATGGATTGATAATTATTCTATTGGAATCAATTGTTATAGTACCAATATTAAATAGTTAAATAGATGCAATTATATCTACTACGATGTGAAACAGACAAGAAAATATTCATACAAAATTCTAGGAGTTCTTAGTTTTACGTCATTTATAGTTATGTACGTTGAAGCAATGATGATTCCTGCATTACCCCAGATCTTTTCAGAACTCAATTATTCTGTAAATATGGTAATAATTTCATGGATTATAACAATATATCTTTTGGTTGCTACAATATCCATGCCTGTGTTCGGTAAACTCGGTGAAATCTATGGAAAGAAAAAAATGCTGATGCTTGCCTTACTCATATATTCATTTTCTGTATCGTTGAGTGGATTTACAAACCAGTTCTATATCCTTATATTTTTGAGAGGTGTACAGGGAATAGGTGCTGCAGTTTTTCCATTATCCTATGCAATTTTAGCGGATTACTATAATAAAGAGATGCTACCATTAACACAGGGGGTACTGAGTGCTATGTTTGCATTGGGAGCGTCTGTGGGCATTATTGTGGGTTCTGACATAGTTCAAAATTTAAATTGGCAGTGGAGTTATCATACGATTGCCCCCTTCGTTATCATATCGCTGATACTTGTTTTTAAGGAAATAAAAAAAGACACACCTGAAAAAAAAGAAAAATTTGATTTTTTGAGCATAACCTTTCTAACTTTGAGCATGATATATTTTGTAGTTGCTATGGGATTTTTGCCCGCTGTAGGGATATATAATTTTACAGTGATATCATTGCTTATTCTTTCCGTTGCCTCTTTTATAATGTTTATCATATACGCACTTGTGCAATCTCATCCGCTTATTGAAATTAATATTTTATCCAACAGAAATGTTTTTGCCAGTAATGTTATTGCAATATTTTTAGGTATCATACAATTCATACTTTATCAACCATTGATCTTTCTCCTCATAGATCCAGTTCCGGTTGGTTATAGCTTTTCATATTTTTATGCCGGATTGATCATCGCACCATACAGTATTGCAATGCTTTTTGCAGCGCCCTTATCAGCTATTTTGATTAAAAGAATCGGTCAGAAAAAGGTACTTGTATACGGATCTATATTGTCCATGTTTGGTTATATTTCTCTTGCTGCAACTATGGGGGTACTGCCTTTTTTGATAATATCAATATCCATCATATCATGTGGCCTATCTTTTGGCCTGGTCGGTTCTATAAATCTTTTAACAATTTCGCTACCTTCTGAAAGGGTTAGCAGTGGAACCTCTTTCAATATTCTTTTCAGAACAATGGGCGGAGTAATGGGCGGAACAATAGCAGCATTACTGTTAATATACTGGCAATATCAATACATTCCAAATATATATGCTGCACCAATTCTTTTACCAGCATGGATATCTTATAAATATATTTTTTTAACAGGAGCTCTGTTTTCACTGCTTTCACTGATAGCATCATTCATGGTGAAAGTCAGCTCCATTTAATATATATAATATTTACCATCTATTTATAAATTGTTTGAATTAATACATAGATATTACAATATAATGCTGTATATTCCGTATATTTTTTAAATACATAATACATTTATTAGATTTAGGTATAAACCTGTTTTGGTGAGTAAAATATGGATAATGAATACAACAAAGAGAGCTTTGTTATAGATTGCTGTTTAATGAAAGATGTAAAATCTGCGGAGTGTGGTGATTAAAGATGTACAGGCTTAGTAAAATTGAAAAGATTATGGTAGCATTGCTATCAATAGTCATAATATCTGCAGGTATATTTCAGGTAATCAATATTGTTAACGCACAGACAAACGGCAGTGGTTTAACTGCTTACTATGTGAATGCGACACCCAATCTGGCCAGTCCTGGTTCAGAAAGTTTCTGGAGTAGTATTCCAGCAATGCAGGTTGGATTAATTGCCACCGTAACAGGTGGTGGGCATACAAAAAGTGTTTCTGTTAAAATGGCTAATAACGGAACCGCTATATTTGTACTGGAAGAATGGAATGATACACATCCCAGCTACATGGAATCCGCAGCTATTGGCGGAAATCCTCAGATACTTCTATTAAAAAACGGAACGAAAATAGTTGGCCCCAACAGGGCACAGGAAGCGAAAGCATATCAGAGCGGTGATGCAGCTGGATTTTACAGCAATTCTACGTATTATTATCCAGATAGAGCGGCAATAATGTGGTTTAACGGTAATGGAACATCAGCGAGTGATGTTATGACAATCGGTGGACCGAAGGGACCTGGAGCAGGAGGGTCTTTATCATCCGGAAGTGCAAATATATGGGAATGGATTGCTGGTGCAACGGATAATTCTACGAATGATAAAGGATTTAATTTCTGGATGAATGAGAGTGCTTCGGGTGTGCCATACAAACCAACTTCCAGTTTTGCACTTCCTCTGTATACCAACTATACAAACATGTATCAGATAGGCAACGATAGTATGTGGTATTCATCTCTTCCTGGAACCTCAAATGTAAATCCATTCAATATACATGTAGGTGCACAGTGGTCAAACGGCAAATGGGTTGTAGAATATGTGAGAGATTTTGCTCCAGAATCAGGAGAGTCTGCATACGTTCCCACCTTTACAACAGGAGATACATACTATTTTGCACTGGCTGTATGGCAGGGGTACGAAGGGGAAACACTGCTGGCCAAGTCCATAAGTCCGTCGTTCATACCGGTAACGATTTCATCCCAGTCTTATAGCACACCATCATCTTCCACCACACCTTCAACATCCAGCAATGGATTTTCTGGAACTGCAACAATGTACCTTATTCTCGCAGTAATATTGATACTTGCCATATCAGTCATCATCATAATGACAATATATAAAAAGAAACCTGCAGAAAGCAAAGTGAACCCCAAAAAAGAGAGTGACGAAGAGGTTGAGAAAAAACCAGACAGCGACAAAAAAAGATGAACACTTTTTAATAAAACTTTTTAATTTTTATTTATAGATTAATGTGCCCATCTGAGATGATCCAGTTTTCTATCCTCTTTTGTTTTTTTATGATAAACTTTGTAATGTTCTTTGCATAAATTTACATGCTTTACATTTCCGTCTTTGAAATTACTGAAGATATCTTTTACATTAGACATAGAAAAGGATCTGACTGCTTCGTTTTCACAATCTTTAACATCACATTTTTTATCTTTTTTATCCATTACAGGAGCATTTCTATGTACCATTTTTAACCACCTCTGAATCCTTTTTTCTTTTCCTGGATGGTTTTACATCTGAAACAGATTCCAGGTTACGTGTATCGTTAACAATAAGTAAAATGTTAACAGATGGATGCTGAAATATATTTGAACTAACTGGTTTATTTAAATCTCCTGTGTATGTAGCAGCGTATTCACACAGATATTTGCCTGTAAATAACGGTTTTAATTCAAAAAAACCTGTTCGCATATCACCAATATCTATATCTGTTACTATAAGTTCTTTATTTGTTACCTCTATGGATGGGGATATATTAATAAATATATTCATTTTGCCTACTTTCTCAGTTCCGTTATTCAATACATTAAAATAAATCTTATTCACTTCACCAAGTTTTAGATCCACTTCCTTTTTATTAAAATCAATATTTACTACAGGTCTACCATACGATTCGAATGTAAATGGCTGCAATTTCAATGTATCCTTTCCGCCGTCTCTATGGATGTATGTAGCGGTTATATCCTTGAATGTGATTCTGGTAATTTCAGTAATTTTGAATTTATAGCTTCTCTCTACACCCATACCCGGATGCAGACTTTCAATATTATCGTCAAATTTGATAGGATCAATACCTTTATCAGCAGCAATATGTATAGAAACACTGGTAGGATTATTGCCTGTATTTGAGAGGTGAACCATTATTACACCATACTCATCAAGGTACACACCGCCTTCCACCCATACATTCATATTTAGCCTGGGTTCGGGCAGTGGAAAACCTCCGCAAAGGCTACATACGGTGGATTCAGGTACAATGGGTGCATGACATAAAATACATCTATCTATTGGCTTTAAACAGTAGGTACACTTTGAAGTGTTATCCTGAACAGGTGCGTGGCAGTATGGACAAATCTCACTCATATATCGAACCCTCACAAAAGAACGAAATAATTACAAATATTATAATAAAAAGGTTATGGCAATGCCTGTGTAAGAGCTATACTGATTGTAGACCCAGATACCAAGATATAGACAATCAACATTGCAATTGAGAGAATAAGTACTATAGTAGCTGTTCTCATTAGAGATTTTCTAAAATCCATCTGTTGCTCAATTCTGTATATAGCAGAACCAAACATGTAGAATATAAGAAAACTGAACCCTAATAACAGTATCACCAGCCCCACATAGAAACCATCTATGGATAATACACTTCTGTATGTAATATGATTCACAGTAACATTGACAGGTATAAGGCTAACTGGAATTATTATACTTGCTACCACCATACATACAAAGAAGAATAGATACCATATGAATCCTACAGTGTCTCCAAATACCCTTTCTCCCAGTGGTTTACTGGGAATCGGTTGCAATTGCTGAGGCATTCCATACATACCCACACCTAGCGGTTGTGGTTGAAACGATCCAAATCCTGGTTGACCTCCCGCAGGTGGAGCCATATTCTGGTTAGGTCCACTTGGAGGCGGTACAAATGTTGACGACATTTTAAATCACTAAACCTTCAATGTATTATTTGTATATATATTTTACTTTTAATTTTACTATATAAAATAAATGTTATAACTTTTGCCTTTACATATTGGGTTATACTGGTGGCTGTGGTGGAAATTGTCCTCCTCCCATTCCATTTTGCATTGTGCTTTGTGTATAACTTGCATTGTTTGCACCCATGCTAGCACCTGATGACTTGCCTTTCTTTTTCATGAGTATAATTGCTGCAATAACAACAATTATTATTACTACCACAATAATAATATAGTACACATATGATGACACTGCCGTAGGCGTGTTGGTAGATGTACTGGTAGATGTGAATGATATTGTTAGTGTAACTGCTTTTCCATTTACCGTTACGCTACCGGATACAAATGAGGTTGCATATCCTGTCACATATCCTATAAAGTACGCATAGGTACCATTGGGCTCTGTAAATACGATGCTTGATGCTGTAGAATGCTCTGTCACTCCATTCAGCGTTACACTCCAGTTAGTGCCCAGTGGCAATCCACTCTCTGTAAGCGTTACGCTATACATAACCTGCTTGAATATTACAGATACAGACGCATTCTTACCATTTACAGTTACACTGCCGGGTGATGGTGTTGCTGAATATACAGATACATTGCTTACTGTATACGCGTAGGTACCATTGGGCTCTGTAAATACGATGCTTGATGCTGTAGATTGCTCTGTCACTCCATTCAGCGTTACACTCCAGTTAGTGCCCGGTGGCAATCCACTCTCTGTAAGCGTTACGCTATACGTTACCAAATTAAATGATATTGTTCGGCTAACATTCGCTCCGTTTACTGTAAAAGATCCTGTTGCAGGGTTAGGTGAGTACGCTTTATCTCCTGTCGCTACTGTGTATGTGTATGTCCCATTCAGCTCTGTAAATGTTATCGTGGTGGTTGCGGATGAATATGATGCACCGCCGGTTATATTTACATACCATTTAGTACCGGATGGCAATCTGCTATCTGTAAACGTTGCAGTATACGCAGATGATAATAATGAAAAGGTAATGGATTTAGATGTATTCACTCCGTTTACTGTAAAAGATCCTGTTGCAGGATTCGGTGAGTATGCTTTATCTTCTGACGCTACTGTGTATGTGTACGTCCCATTCGGCTCACTAAATGTTATTGTTCCTGTTGTTGATGAATATGATTTACCACCTGTTATGTTCACATACCATATAGTACCTGCCGGTAATCCACTCTCTGTAAACGTTACTTTGTAATCGGTTTGTGATATGTATGATAATACACCCTGTTCTGTACTTCCTGCAGAGGTCGTTATATTCCACGCACCATTGCTCTGTTTTACCCATGCCAGATTGGTCGCGCTTTCTCCTGTTTGATCTACGCTGTAGCTATATGTCATTGAGGGGGCTTTTGTAAACTGGCTTGACCCCATTGGCATCAGGTATGGTGTCATATTTCCATATGTAGGCACATAAAAATTTCCATTTCCAAGGGATGGCCCTCCAACTACTCCAAATTGCGGTGCAAGTCCACCTGGATATGGATTGTTTGGGTAGGGCCCGTTAGATATTACAGATCCCTGCCAGAGATAACTATAATTCAATAATCCAATTATATATGAGGATCCAGGAACTAGCAGGGTTATTACCTGCGAATTCACCTCAAAATTCATCGTCTGCTTATTAAACGTATTAAGATTGGATAACCATGAAGCTATCCTGAAGCTATGGGGTAAAGTAACTAACTTTCCGGCAGGAAAGTTATATTCATATATTACGTCAGATGGATATAGCCAGTAAAATGGGTACACCACCCAGCCCGTATACCACATATTATATCCTTTTGCAGGTGTACCGTATATATAAATCACATTCTGTATCCAGTATATCGGCATACCCATGCTATTCGCTATGAAAAAGTTCTGCTGTATTGATGCATTGAAGTTTATATTTACGGTTCCATTCGGATAATATGATGTCACATTAAGTGCTGTTAAATTCAACTGATTCATTACCCCGGATAAAGCGCCTATGCTGTTGTTATAATTCACATTCAGTACATACATTGTGAAGTTGTATGCATCTATCGATCCCCACCCCGTAACAAGGTTATAGCCATAGTATGCATTGTATACATGATTTCTTCCGTACATCACATTGTAGAACGGAAGGGTTGGCAGGGTAGAGTTATACACACCTGTCTGATAAAAACCTGTTGTTGATGTAGTGGTCTGTGGTGCTACCTGCTGATTGGCCAACGGATAAATCAGCGGATTGAGATATCCTAGGTTTGGTTGTGCATTTAAGTTAAGTATAGCATCCATTTCTGCTACAATACCCGCTTCCACGGGCGATGCTACGCTTGTTCCCCCTTCTGCTATCCCCTTACCACTTCCATTTATAGATATATATATTATAGTATTGTTCCCGATGGCAGCAATATCAGGAACACCTCTGCCATGTCCCTGCAATGTATTATTGGCTTCTGTATTCAGTTGCCATACTGGCTCCGGAAATACCTGGCTTATACCTCCTGTGCTTCCTGCAGGACCTCCGTCTGCACTATCGCTGGCTGATATATACCACGCCGTCTGGTTGAATATCTGTAAATTTGATGATAGTGTGAGGGTAGTCCCTCCCACCGCCGTAACTCCAAAGCTGTTGTACGCCATGGCTGACGGAAACTGTACGTAATCACTAGGATAGTTTGGATTCGGTGTGTACTTGCTGCTTGATGGATTGTCTCCTGAGTCACCACTGCTTGCAAGTACTGTTATACCCCTCGCCTGTGCCTCCTGCAGATATGTGTACCATACCGTATTATTGTATTCAGGCCCTCCCCATGAATTCGTTATAACAGATACCTTATTGAGCTGTGGAAATGATGCGTTCGGATTGAGTATATATGCAAAAGCTTCATTTAGATTCGTAATTGTGGCATTTGGACCGTATACATTGAATACGCTTGCACCCGGTGCTGTGCTTCCCACCATTTCCAGATCCAGTGTGTTCTCTCCATTTGCTCCTGTAGCGTCGTAAGTTGCGGATACACCAGGCTCGGGTGCACCGTTTATTGGTACCCCGTATACCTTTGCATGCGGTTCGTATGATGGAAGTGTTGCATTGTAATATGCGTATATATCCGATGGATAAAACGGACCTACAGGTGTACCGCTGCTGTTACTTCCTGACCACAGTATTGTTGCTATTACCTCATTCGTTGGATATGTTGTGTTGAGTAACGTCTGCTCGTCGTATGCAACCTGAAGATCCGATCCGTATATATTTTGAACTCCACCCGATGTAACCGGTTGCGGAAAACCACCTGATGTTATAATATTATTACTTTTTAATAACTGTTTCTCGTTAAATCGTCTCATACCTCCTGCAGGATATGAATTCAGTTGTATAGACGATTGGTTGCTCAATCCGGATATGTAATCAATGGATTGGCCTATATACGAAGGCAGTGCTGGTTTATTATCTGTAGAGTAAAATTCAATGTTATTCATTCTATAGTTTTCTATGCTCACATTGAAGATCTTTTCTATAACTCTTGACGGTGCTTTTATCACTATGGATACTCTATCCGAAAATGTGGTAACTCTGGTACTGGGAAATTTAGAAAAGTAGTTGACAGCATTTGAATATAATGTTTCAGAGGGTGAGAATTTCGCTGTAAAATCTGCTCTGCTCATGTAATGATGGTATTCCGGATTGTTAAACTCTGATAAATTTGTTAAGTATTGATTGAGTTCCGTTCTGTTGGAGAGTTTAAATGAGACCATAACGGTCATCATGCCTGTATATGGCCCCGTTGTTCTGGCGTTATCTGTGTTGTGGATTCTATATGGTAGCTGCACCATTTTGTTATTTGAGATTGATTGATCCACAGTATACAGCCCATTTCCGTTTTTTATTAAACTGCCAGTTAGATTATTCGTTCGCACAGAATGGCCATTTGATGCAACAGCAGTGAAAGGGGACGCCAGAAATAGGAATATTACGAAAATCGTCGCTAAACACCATTTATGTAAATATAAATTTTTTACAGTGTCTTTAAACATAAATTTCACCAATATCATACAAATTTATTAAGTGCTAAATGAACTACTCCATGCTAAAGTATCGGAGCTTCCTGCTTCATACTTCCGACTTGCTCGGCTGTCTGAGTAGGGGTCAGAGCATCCGCAGACGTTTTTACAGAGTTTCACACATGCCGTATGTACCTCCCTCTTATGTTCAGAGCAGCGTTAAGATCCCGATCCATTACTAATCCACAGTTATTACAACTATGGATTCTTACGGATAAGTCCTTCTTTACAACTGCTCCGCAACGTGAGCATAACTGACTTGTACCTCTTGGATTTACAAACTCTATGTATTTACCAGCATTTTCGGCTTTGTAAACACACATGTCTATCAGTTTGCTCCAGGAGGAGTCTGATATACTCTTTGCTAGATTGTGATTCTGAACCATTCCCTGAACATTTAAATCTTCAAAGACTACTTATTTGGATACCGTCTGTATTGATGTACGTATCATAGATAGACATATATATATGCGTTTCATATATATATAGTTATAGTTATAGTTATGTTAAGGATGATGGGGGAAGTCCATGTATCTCCTAGCTAAAGCGTCGGAGTATTATAGCTTCCCCCATACCCCTAACGTTCTATAAAATGGATGCATTTCAATTATTTATCACTCACAATAATTTGAAATAGACGGTTTGTTAGCATACTTGTTGCAATCAATTTTAAGTATATAGTATGCATTATGGTATATAAATGACTAGAATTAAGGTTATTACTGATCCTGTTGATCTGGTGATCATTATCCATGCCGTAAACACAGAAGAAAAAAAAAGGGTATTTCAGGATCTTACTACTGATTGGTTAACGCCTACACAGATAAAGAAAAAGTATAATGAGAAGGGCCTTGAAGCACTTTATTTGCTGGATAAACTGAAACTGGTAGAAAGCAGATGGCAAACCAATTCAGAAAATGTATCTGAGAAGGCATATCATACCTTTTTTGAAGCTTTTCAGGTGAATATAACCACACCTATTATGGATATTACAGATATCATGGCAACAATATCCATGCCTGATAAAGATTTTATTAAACTGGAAAAGAAAATTGAAGATTATGTAGGTGATACATGGAAATTTTATACTGATATAGCTAAAGATCTTAATATTTCTAAAACAATGGTTAAAGGAATATCTAAACGTTCTACCAAACTTGATGTAAAAGGGCATAAGATTGGAAAGATAGAACCTTTGTGATAAGAATAGTTTAACATACCTTTTTTGTAATTAAGTACCCCTGTGTTATGATTTTTGTTAACCACATTAACAACCACCTCTGGATGTCATTATCTGTCTGATGCTCAAACTTTTTTGGTACAACCCTCTACCCTCTGTCCCGTTCCCTTTCTGGTTCTGGTATTGTTTTATTGCTTGACACACTTTGCTTGGAGTTTACGATGTGTCTGCAACCTCATTTTCGTTCATTGCTAATCCGTACCCCTGACCTATTCAGGTTTTTTTTAGTTATGCGGATAGATTACACGCATGTAAAATCTAAGGTCAGCCCTTCACTGTTACATAGTTAGCACCTCCATCCTTATGATCCTATCCTATGGTTCAGGGCGAAACCTGTTTTTTCTGCCTTTTCGCAAACACGCATAAGCATTCGTAGATGCAATCTGACAATACAGCGAAGACAGATGCTGGCATTCAGCACTAAGAGTTCAGAAATCTGACTCATGTAATAGATAGCCATGCAGCAGGTTTCGTTGACCTGTTTATCCGGATTAGTTCATTCCTCCTCAAGCTTTGACAGCTTCTTCTCTGTCAGTACAGGACTTTGATATTTCTACTCCTCTCTCTCTGTTAGCATTTTGTATATCATTCTCGTGAGTTTGCGCATTGTGGATACATGTGCAAACCTACCTGACCCCTTCCTTTTCTTGATTGAATTATAATATTCATTGATGGGTTCATTTTCGTTTATACATTTAATCTACCTCCTTTGCGGCTCTTATGACTGACTAAGAGCCGCAATGAAGGGCTGCAAAACAGAGATTTTAATATACACTCAGCCTGTAGAGATAGTACACAGCACTATCCGGTTTATCGTTATTTTCAGCGTATCTTCAGTACGTCTTTTCAACAGTTGTGGGAAATGCTGTCGTTGAGATACATTGTATTTCATATAATGCTACCTAACGGTCTATGTCCAGCATAGAGACAACCGTAAAGTTAAAATTTGATGTTGTCTTTTTAATACTGTTGAATAGGTGTATCGTTTTATGGTTAATAATGATTCGGATTCCTTTGGTGGATGGCCACCCATACCTGTAGAAACGGTTATAAAGGAGGCCACTGAGGAAGAAGACTGGAAAAAAAAGTATCTCTACCTTATGGCGGAATTTGATAATTTTAGAAAAAGGAATAAAAAGGAACTTGAAGAATCATTTCTCAATGGTTCTGTAAAAGTCATAAAATCTCTTTTGCCTGTTTTAGAATCAATAGAGGCAGCATTCAATGACCTTAATAAAGTGCTTACTGATGATAGAAAAAAAGGATTGAGTATGATAATAACAGCCCTCAATAAAACATTAAATGAGATCGGTTTAGAGGTTGTAAACCCCATCAACAGTCAATTTGATCCCCTATCTTCTGAAGTGCTTATGGAAAAAGAAGATGACAAAAATCCAGACAATGTGGTGTTAGAGGTTATAAGAAAGGGGTATAAAATAAATGGAGTGCTTATAAAACCGGCACAGGTAATTGTATCAAAACATAAAAATTAGTTTTTTTTGAGCAATGCCTCTTTGCCTTTGTTCACAAGATCAATAGCTAGCGTATAATTCCTTTCGCCGTACGCCTTCTCTGCTTCTGCAAGAAGTTGTGTTGCCTTTTCGTAACCATTATCTGTATAGATACCGTCTTGGTAAATATTAGATATGAATGCCTTTAACCACGTTATAGAGTTATGTGCTTCATCCATTTTGGGTGGGGATAGATTCGTTTTATATCTGCCTGCCCGTGTCTTAAAATAGTTGGATAATACCCAATAAAATATGGCAATTACAACAAGTAGCAATACAATTGTAACCAATTCTAAAGCCATTCTTAAACAACACCTTTTTTAATATTACTTAATATATATTTAGTTCTTGTTATTGATGAAGCTATATATTTATCAATATTAAATAGTTTCTTGGATTCTTCTTCAGTTATAATATCTTCAGTTATAAGCAAATTTTTGAAGCCTGTTTTTAGTTTCAGTGATTTAAAATATAAAGATCTAACGATCTCATGTGCCTCTGCTCTATTCATACCTTTATCTGTAAGGTAGAGTAGAACATTTTCGGCAGTTATTCCCTCTATAGATTTATAAAGATTTTCTTTCATGTTTTCACTGTTTATAGTTGCTTCACTGTAAATTTTTGCAGTTTCCCATATAATGTAATCAGTCAAAATTATAGAATACGGAATTATAAATCGTTCGTTGGCAGAGTTGGACAGGTCCCGTTCATGCCATAAAGGCATATTCTCATATTCAGTAATAACAAAAGATCTTACAAACCTTGCTATTGAGCATATATTTTCGGATATAATGGGATTTCTTTTCTGCGCCATGGTGGAACTACCCACCTGCTTTTCTTCAAATGGCTCCTGAAGTTCATTTATTTCACTTTGCTGCAGTAGCCTCATTTCAAGTGCGAATTTTTCCATGGAGGTTGCTATGAGTGCAAGCAGTGCTATAAATTCGGCGTACCTGTCTCTGGAGATGACCTGGGTAGATCCTATATCCAGTCCAAGTCCCAGTGAGTTCATTACTTCACTTTCAAGTTCTATGGAGTAGTCATGCCAACCGGCCCCACTTCCGACTGCTCCAGACATCTTCCCTACAATGATTCTTGGTTTTATTTCCTTTATTCTTTCTAAATGTCTTTTAACTTCGGCTGCGAATACAGCCATCTTCAGGCCCAGTGTAATAGGAACCGCATGCTGCCCGTGAGTTCTCCCCGTCATGGCAACGTTCATATGTTTTTCCGCTAAAGTTACAAAAACAGTTAAAAGATTTTCAAGGTTTTTCTCAATATATGGCAATGCATCTCTTATTTGAAGTGCAGTGGCAGTATCTATTATGTCATTGGATGTGGCTCCATAGTGAATATATCTGGCATCATTACCAGATACCTCTGAAAGTGCTCTGATTATAGCAGTTATATCATGTTTTGTTATCTTTTCGAGTTCATTAACCCTCTGGACTTTTACATATTTTGTTGATGCCTTCTCACTTATGCTTTTTGCTACCTCCTCAGGAACAATACTAAAATGTGATAATGCCCTGACGAGTGCTGCCTCTACACTGAGCATCCTGTTAAGCCTCTCTTCCGTATCAAAAATCTTTTTGATTATCTCTCTACCGTATCTATAATCAATAGGACTAATTTCCATGTTTAAGGCATTGCATAGATATTACTAAATCTTTGCGTCTTGAATAACCCGGTTCTGTGAAATCTCCAGTTTATACATAATTGATCTTCATCTTCACATTTTCATTGCATTTAAGTGCAGAACTATTTTGATTTTTTTTCAAACAGGGTTTCTTCATAAATCTTCAAAACATTTTGGACATTGTACTTTATATTGGCGATTTGTTGCGTATACCTAATTCCATTTTTTCTGATATTCTCCAAATTATTGATATTGTTCAATATGAACATGATCTTATCAACCATGTCCTGCTCGTTATGAAAGTCATATACAAAACCACGTTCACCATATCCAATTACATCCATATTGCCACCTTCGCTGGATACAAGCACGTTGGTGCCCGCATACATAGCCTCAATTGCTGAAATGGGAAACACGTCAGCCATAGATGGAAGTATGAATATACTGCTCTCTTTCAGAAGCGGATATTTGTACTCTTCAGGTATGAAGCCTACGTAGATAAGATTTTTCATATTTTTAGCTATTCTTTTAAGATTCTCTTCTTCAGGGCCTTTCCCACATATAACAAACATCGCAGATGTTTCCTTTATTTTTTTAGCAGCGTTGACTATTGAATAGACGCCCTTATCCTTTGTTATCCTTCCAATGAAGGTTATAATCTTCTTCTCTTTGCCTATATTAAAAATTTTACGGATATCCACATTTTTAGATATGCTTATAAAAAAGTTGTAATCAATACCGTTCGGTATAACATAAGGTTCTTTTCTGAATGGTTTTCTAGCAAATTTTATAAGATTTTTTTTAACAATATAGGAGGGAACAATAAGCCTATCACATCTCCAGTAGATGCCCATATTATACAGCCATGCCATTTTGAGGGTCAGGTTGTTCACCAACAATGTATTAAAGGAAGTTTTCATATCTATGAAAGCTGTATGAAAGGTACCTATAATTGGAACTCCCAATTCTCTTCCTGCTAAAAATCCAGCTGTACCTAAAACAAACGGTGTGTGTATATGTATGATATCCGGTTTAATTTTCTTAATCAATCGTATGGCATTTATATATGGGAATATGGACAACCTGTACATTTCATAGATAGGAAAGGGTATGGAAAAAGATCTGAATATATTGTACCCTTTATCAGATCCGTTTACATGTGTTGGAGCAGGGGCAAATACATATAACTCATGCCCATTATTTTCAAGTTCCTTTATGAAATAGAACAGATAGGTTGATACACCATCCATATTTGGCAAAAAAGTATCTGAAAAAATTGCAATCTTCATATGTAGCTATTTAACCTCTAACATTGACATAGTAAAACATATGATTTATCTATATTTTTCGTATATATAACACATAAAACATAAAATCAATCTGTTTTTGGATGTAATGTGATGATAGACTGTATATACACTGTTTATATACAGTATATATACTGTAATATTTATATATTGAAGTTGCATACTACAAATACCTAAAAGGGGAGTTGGAAAAAATGGAGAGTAAAGATGGTTTTAAAAACGGAAAAAAAATTGTGAAAACAGGACGATTTCTAAAACTGGGGAAGGAGAGCAAAAAAAGGAAATTTATAGCACCTTTGTTGGCAATGATAATCATTGCTACAACTTTGGCTATTTACGCAGATGTAGTAATTTTTCATACTACACCTGTTGGTGTAAAAACAGGTCCCAAAGACCTTACATACATTACTACTGGAAATAATTATAAATTAGCACAATCGCTGGGATATATTAATGTAACACAGTCATCTAACAGTATAATATATATCGTTGTCAATCAATCTGCCAGTGGTAGTGCGGTTAATTTGGAAGATGTATTACAATTAGCAAATAATAGTCTAGCTAACCATTCTGCCTTCAAGGTTACCTATACACTGGATTTACAAAATCTTAATGGTGTGTATCTATATATCAATGGACAGAATGCTACGGATGGAGCCAGCAATCAGGTATGGTACACCTATCAGCAGAATCCTGTAATAGGATTCCAGGTAGGTACAAATGCAAAAAAAGGTGAAACGGGGAATCTTATGTTGCTCTATAATGTAGCACCCATTACAACCTATTATATAAGCACAGCAGGATCAGATTCCAATGCAGGCAGCTATAGTGCACCCTTCCTGACCATTCAGCAAGGAATAACAGCTGCATCAATCCAGACCGGGAATGTGGTTATATACGTGGAAAGTGGTACTTACGAAGAACAGCTGACTATGAGCAACATAGTACTGCCAAAAACCGTTGTAATATCAGGAATTGGTACAGTAGCAGTTGAACCTACAGCAGCAGAGATGACCACCAACATTTTTGAAGCTGGTAATACACATTATCTATTTGACGATTTTCAGGGATGGGTAAGTGCCATAATAGGTGTTGAAAATTGCAGTGCAGAGATCATAATACAGAATCTGATTGTAAGTGGTATTAATTATCAAACTACTGCTTTAGGTGGTCAGATAGCAGGAATTGCGTACATCAACACAAGCGGAATAATTCAGAATAATTATCTGAATTACATATCGGATACTTACAAAACCACATACGGAAATGCTGGTGTCCATGGCATAGAGGTTAAGTCATTGACAAAAACAGATCCTAGAACGGTGGATATCTACAGCAATGTAATGGGCAATAACAGCGGTCATGTATACATAGATATAATATCCAATGGTAGCCTGGCCTCTACCTGTGCATACAATACTCTGTTGGGCAATTATTCCAGTGCAAATCCAGTACCCAGTGCTGGACAGACGGGAATTGTTGCCACAAATTTAACGTATCTCAGCATATCCTCCAATACCTTTACCAATTTTTCAGATGTATATGTTGCCGCTGCTATATGGTTGAACCCGCAGCCCCTTGCGTGGTATACGCATATTGTCTATAATACCATTGCACGTTCTGATATGGGAATTGTACTGGCAGGAGCCAGAAATACCTATATTTCAGGCAATGATATTCATGCAGGATATCCGATATGGATTGGCAGCTGGGACGGGGCATTCGGTACAAAGCTTTCTGGTGATAGTGTCAGCAATACCATTACGGATAATCTGCTTGTGGGAGAAACCACTATAGCAGCATTGTCAAATCAAACAGTTGGCATTCAGCTTTACAATGGAACCGGAAATACCATTGAATATAACAACATAACAGGATGCTACTTTGGTGTATATGTGGGTACAGGTGGGCAATCTACCGGTGGCTCTGTTACACAGGATAAATATGCTTCAAACAGCTTTGAGTACAACGATATAGCTCTGAATACGGTAGGGTTCAATAATACGGTAGCTGTTCCCGTAACAGCAACTTATGACTGGTGGGGAAGTGCAACTGGACCTTACAACGCTACTCTGAATCCATCGGGCACTGGTAACGCTGTATTTGGGGATGTGACCTTTGAGCCATATGCTACTACACCATACAGCATATCAACCTGATCAACCTTTTAGTTTTTTAATTTTTATTTGAATGGAGATGCTGTTAATGGTAATCAAGGCTGCAAGGGAGATTATCAGTGCTACCAGTACGCTAATAGGCTATAGCATAACCTCTATCGGTGTACTTGCGTTAGGTATCGGAATATCTACGGAGCTGACTAACCATCAATTTCCATTGATAGAACTGGGCATGATCTTAATAGCACTGTCCATATTTGTATGGGGAATTGTAGATTTTATACATATACTATACATATACCCGGAATATAATGAAGCAGATACCATACCTGTAAAAATGGGTAAAATAAGGGTTAATGTGAAATGAACCCGGTAAATTCATTTAAATAGTATGGCTTAAATGAATGCTGTGCTGTAACTGATTAAATGTACCTTGAGGTAGGAAAGAATAAAAAATGTGGAAACACCGTTTGAATTTTATGTAAAAAGAAAAGCTATTGATAAGAGATTCATTTGCATGTATTCCCGAAGGAATTTTCTTGTGTATCAATGATAAATTTATATGTTTGTATTGGTTAGGAGTGATTGTATGCCTACAAATACAGGTAGTGGTGGCGCTAAACTTGAAAAAGATATGAAAGAGATGCTGGAATATCTTATGAATGGTCTATCCGATGCAATAGTAGAAAAACAGAAGGAAAAGATCAATATAAGTGATGTAAAAACCAAGGAAGAGGCGGTTAGATTAATTAATGAGATATACAATGTTATATTGAACATTGCGGGTAAAGAACATGCAGATAGAATAAAAGAAAGGTTAATGACGGAGGTTGAGAAGCTTGAGTGATGTAACATTAGGATATATAAAAACATATATAAAAGGTTTGGATGAGCAGATTAATGGCGGAATCCCTATAGGGCATGTGGTGCTTATTTGCGGATATGCAGGAAGTATGAAGTCATCCTTCGCATACAATGTAGCATATCACTATGTAAAGGATGGAAATGGAAGGGCGCTTTATCTGTCACTGGAGCAGAGCAGAGATAGCATTATAAAACAGATGAATAAAATGGGAATGGATATTACAGAACTTGGTGAACGTATGTCCATTCTGGATGTAGGATGGATGAGAAAGGAACTCAAAGCAAGTAATGAAATGAATATAAACTGGATGGAGTCTATAAAAACACAGCTGAAGAATTATAAAGAATTCACTTCGTATGATCTTCTGATAATAGATTCATTAGATGCTTTATATTCCATGGCTTCTCTGGATAATACCAGATCTGCACTGTTCTTTTTCTTTGAAAGTTTGAGGGAACTGGATACCACCACGTTGCTTATCACTGAAATGGATCCTGATAGAAAATCATTCGGTAAATACGGTATAGAATCATTTCTGGCTGATGGAATAATACATCTTGATTTTGAACGTGTTGGCAGATCTCTGGGACGGTTCATAAGCATAGTCAAAATGAGAGCGGTAAAACATTCAACGGATTACTATTCATTGATCGTTGACCAGGATGGCTTCAAGGTAGTTACCAGATGATTTTTACACAAAGATCCAGCGGAAATATCACAGGTATATACGGTGTTCAGTAATGATGGAAGTATGGGTTGAAAAGTATAGACCCAGAAAATTGAAAGAGGTCGTTGGGCAGAGTGCTATTGTAACCAGACTGGAGAGCTATCTTTCCACAAAAAACATGCCTCACCTCATATTTACGGGGCCTCCCGGTACCGGCAAGACAACCTGTGCAATATCGCTGGCCAGAGAGCTTTTCGGAGATTACTGGGGTCAAAATTTTCTGGAGCTAAATGCTTCTGATGAAAGGGGCATTGAGACAGTGAGAAAAAAGATAAAAGATTTCGCCAGATCTGCCTCACTCAATATACCTTTTAAGATCTTATTCCTTGATGAAGCGGATTCACTCACTTCAGATGCTCAGTCGGCACTGAGAAGGACAATGGAGAGATACAGCAATAACTGCAGATTCATACTTTCATGCAATTATTCGGCCAAACTTATAGATGCTATTCAATCCAGGTGTGCAATATTCAGATTCAGCGGACTTGAGGATAAGGAGGTAATAGCAAATTTAAAAAAAATCGCTGAGAATGAAAAGGTAAAGGTATCAGATGATGCATATAAATCAATATGCTTTATTGCAATGGGGGATATGAGAAAAGCCGTAAATCTGCTGCAGATAAGCTGTGCAATATCTAAATCAGTTACAGATGACGACGTATACAAAGCAAGTGGTGCAGTTCATCCAAAAAATATAGAACAGCTTGTTGACGAGACGTTTCGTGGTGATTTTCTGAAGGCAAGAAGCATTCTTGACGATATGATAACGAAATATGGAATAGGCGGAGACGAAATACTGAAGGGTATACACAAGGTACTTCTTGATAAAATAGATGATAACGAAAGTCTTGCTACACTTATGGATAGAGTGGGTGAGATTGATTTCAGGCTTGTTGAAGGTGCGAATGAACGGATACAGCTGGAAGCTCTCCTTGCCTACTTCTCCATATTTGCACATGGAAAGGGGATCAAATGATTCTTTCAGACAGGAATGTTCAGGAAGAGAGAAAAAACGGTAATCTCGTTATAGACCCGTTTATGGAGGGTAATCTTACGCCGAATGGATACGATCTGTCCATAGGTGAATTGAGAGTGGGAGACAGGAATGTAGAGATGGCCTCTGTAAAGAAAGGAGAGATGTTTCTCATCTCTACACTGGAGTGGTTGGAACTTAAAAAAGATCTGGTAGCTCATATGCATATAAAAAGCAGATGGGCAAGAAAAGGGATAATAGGATCGTTCGGATTTGTGGATTGTGGATTTAAAGGAAAACTGACAATCTCGTTTATTAATATGGGATACGAAGAAATAGATGTTAAAAGGAATCTGCCCATAGTACAGATAGTTTTCGAAAGAACGGAAACCGAACCTGATAAGCCATATGAACAGCGATCAGGCCATTTTCAGAACAGTAAAAATATTACGGTAACTCCACTATAATCCCTTCTGCTATGCCACCGCCAGATGGTGTAATAGCCAGACCTCTTTTACCATTTCTTCTCTGCAGTTCTTTTATCAGACTGATAACAATTCTTGCGCTGCCTGCAGCCATTGGGTCACCAGACGCAATAGCACCTCCATTTACATTCAGCTTATCGTCAGGTATGGATAACTCTTTTTTAAATGATAACGCTGCAGCAGCAAACAGTTCGTTATATTCTATAAGATCAATGTCTGACACCGTTAATCCCAGTTTTTCTGTTAATGACCTGTATAGATCTATAGGTGCCTCCATACTGTATTCAGGGGTTGTACCATGACTCTGATACCCTGTGATGTATGCTGCTGGCTTTAGATCATTTTCTTCTGCAGACTCTTCAGATGAGAGGAGAAGCACGGCTGCTCCGTCTGCAATTCTTGCGGTATTGCCGGCTGTAATCTTTCCGTCTTCCCTGAATATGGGAGGAAGACCAGATAGCGTATCAATATTGAGATCCGGTACTACGGCTTCGTCAGAATCCATATCACTTTTTTTTGTATACAGATTGTCTATCTTAACGATCTCTTCCTTCAGTTTGTCCTTTGCTAGAGCGGCTCTCTTATTGCTCTCCACGGAGTATAGATCCATCTCTTCCCTGCTGATCCCATACTTCTGTGCAACAATTTCGCCGGTAACACCCATATGAAAGTTGTTATAATAGTCCCACAATCCATCGTATATCATGGAGTCTATTGTGGTAACATTCCCAAATTTGACACCAAATCTCAATCCATTCAGCAGGTAAGGTGCCTGAGTCATGCTTTCCATGCCTCCTGCCATAATCACATGTGAGCCTTCGCCCAGTATTTTTGATGCAGCAACTGTTATAGCCTTCATACCGGAACCATGCGTTTCATTTATACAGAATGCATTGGCACTGTACGGTATGCCGGAGAAAATGGATGCTTGCCTGGCCGGGTTCTGTCCCATTCCTGCGTAAAGTGCTTCACCCATAATTACGCTATCTATTTTGCTGGTATCCAGTTTGGTAATGTTCACGAGTTCCTTTATAACAATCGATGCCATAACAGGAGGTCTTACCTCTCTGAGTGCTCCGCCTAGCTTACCTATGGGCGTTCTCAACCCGCCGATAACGGCAACCTTATTCATATCAACACCACACACAATCCTGTATTACTGCAGCTCTAATCCGAAGTTCTTGGAGCTAAAAGATACCTTACAGCACCTTTATCCCCTGCAAAGTTAAACTCCATTCTTAGAGGATAATTAGAGGAAAAAAAGATGTTTACATAATCTGTGGATTTTATGCACTTCACCATATTGGAGAAGTAATCAATGGGATACATGCTTTTAATAACATCCGGTGCATTCAGCGCTTTCAATTCTGATGTTTCTATTTTCATATTCAATTTATCAGCTGAATCACCTTCTGAACCAATGGAAAAACCGGTTTTATCCAGCATGAGACTTATATGATCAGATATGGATTCACTTCCCCTTATAGCCTGCTTTAAATCGTTAACACCAACTATGACGCTTCCTATAAGTTCAAGTGAAGGCATTTTGGCATCAGAAATGCTGCTGGGATTTATGAGGGACATATCCCTGACAAGGTTGCCTATGGTAATTTTAAGAGAGCTCATTTTACCATCATATGCAATACTGATTGAATCCTCCGCCCTGGCCAATTTGACGACCTCTCTCAGCTTGTTTATGCTAACTCCAATTTCACATTCTTCAACCGTGTATTTCTCAAAAGCTTCAGCGCTCAGAGATGCATCAACCATGGCTATATGGGCAGCATCCATAGCTTTTGCAGTTATACCGGTTTTTGTAATTTTCAATTTTGATTCCTCAACGACTGAATAAATTACCTCTAAAAATTCTCCAAACGTATCTGATTTAATTACAGCATCCAACATATATGTCACACTCTTCATATCAACATTCTATAGCATTATTCTACTATTCAATTATTCCTATAAATTCTTTTTGTTACTTTAAACTACGTTGTGTTGTGTAGTGACTGATCTATATATCTTCTGATTTTTGATATCTGTGTAATAACCAGCCCTTTGAATAAAATAACAGATCATCAATATTTAAATATTAGAAATGCTGTGTAAAATATGTTATGGAAGATATTGCTGAAGAATATAACCTTTTGAGAGAGGCTGTCAGAAATTTTGTAAATAAAGAGATATTTCCCAAGCAGAAAGATATAGAGATCAGAGGTGAACTACCTGAAGATATCTTTCGTAAAATGGGATCGCTTGGATTTCTGGGAATAACAATTCCTGAGGAATATGGAGGTGTTGGTATGGGATACCTTGGACAGGGGATTGTAGAAGAGGAATTAGCCTACGCATCACCGTCAATAGCACTGTCATATGGAGCACATAGCAATCTCTGCCTTGATAACCTGTACAGAAACAGTAATAAAAAGCAGAAAGAGGAGTATGTCCCCAAACTGGTTAAAGGGGAGATGGTGGGATCTTTGTGCCTTACAGAACCGTCATCAGGATCAGATGCCTTGGCTATGAGTACTGAAGCTATCAGAATGGAGGATTACTACCTGTTAAACGGTACCAAAACATTGATAACAAACGCACCCATTTCTGACGTATTTCTCGTATATGCCAAAACAGGGGATCAATACAGCGCATTCATAGTATTGGGCACAGATGAAGGTCTTTCCAGAAGTGAAAAATTTGAAAAGCTTGGAATGAGGGGATCGCCCACAGGAGAAGTATTTTTTGACTCCATCAGGTTAAACAGTGACAGGCTGCTTGGAGAAGAAGGATCTGCAAAGAAAATAATATTGGGTGGCTTAAACACCGAACGGGCTACATTCACGTTTATGCTTCTTGGTATAGCAAGAAGGGCTCTGGATCTATCATTATCATACGTAACCGAAAGAAAACAGTTCGGCAAATTTCTGTACGAATTTGAATTAATTCAGGATAAATTGGCCAATATGTACACCAGATATGAAGCTAGTAGATTATTAGCCTATGAAACAATACGTAAGGTGGAAAAAGATTGTCTGGATGGTTTATTGGCTGCGTCGTCAATATATTTCGCTGGTGTCTCTGCTGAATACATATCAAGAGAGGCTCTTCAAATTTATGGTGGTTATGGATATATTCAGGAATATGAATCAGAAAGTATTTTTCGCAATTCCATTTTAGGTCAGATCGGTGCAGGCACATCTGAAATAAGAGAAATCGTAATATCAAGAGAGCTTATCAAGAGATATCTGAAACATGGTAAATTTCAGCTTTAATGCATTATTTATTGGTAATGATCAGATTCTTAATGCCCAGTAATGTTATTAAAATAGATCAATTCATACCTGATTTATTTGTACCCAAACATACATCTAAAGCAATTTTTTTAATTGAAATTTTTGAATTTTTCCAACAGCGTTTTTGGGGAGTTCATCAATAAAATAAATTTTTTTAGGGCATTTGAACCATGCAATATTCTCTTTGCAATAATCTATTATCTGTTGTTCTGATAAGCTTTCATCACTTTTCACTGCGAATGCCACAACCTCTTCACCATATTTTTCATCTTTTTTACCGACGACCGCAACCTCTTTTATGCCAGGCATACCTGATAAAAGATTTTCGATCTCCTTTGGATATATGTTTTCCCCACCTCTAATGATCATATCTTTTTTTCTATCTACAATATAAAAATATCCATCATGATCCATGTATCCAAGATCACCAGTATGCAGCCAGCCATTTTTTAACGTTTCGTTTGTTTCCCTCTCTTTATTAAGGTACCCTTTCATTATATTGGGACCCCGTATTGCAATCTCACCTATTTCATTGACAGATAATTCATTGTTATGTTCGTCAAAAATCGCTACTGTTTGGCCCGGAAATGGGATACCTATTGATCCAACCTTCCTTTTACCAAATCGTGGATTTATTGTAGAGGCTACCGTACCCTCTGTCAATCCATACCCCTCTATTACAGGAATGTTGTAAATCCTCTCAAAATCCTTTATCCACATTTCTGGCATAGGAGCTGCACCACAAATAGCCACTTTTACCGTTTCCAGATCTTTTATATTGAAATGTGAATAAGAGTCTATCAGAAGTTTATAAATGGTGGGTACACCCGAAAAGATCGTTCCGCCATATTTTTTGATGTTCGTAAAGAATTCGGCAATATCAAACCATCGCAGGATTATGATGGAACCATTGCCCATCATAGTCACAATGCTGAACATCAGATTATTAACATGAAACAGTGGAAGTATTATCATAGTCCTGTCTGTCTCTTCTATGCCCACCACCTGCCTTAACTGAATTGCTTCTGTGAATACATTCCATGACGTGAGCACGGCTCCCTTGGGAGACCCAGTGGTTCCTGATGTATATATTATGAATAAATCCTCGGATTGTTCGGGTAACTCTGTATCTGCAAAATTATTGAAAACCTCGCTGTAGAGATTATCCTTCTCCAGATAATTGCCATTGCCTGTGAATTTTATCGATAGTATGTTTTTACCATTTTTAAGAGCGTTTTCTACACGTTCTTCAAATTTATCTTCATAAAAGATAATTTTGCTATTGCTATCCTCAATTTGGTACAGTATCTCCCTTTCCTTTAGCTGTGTATTGATGGGTGTAACTACTGCTCCTGCCAGCCATGTGCCAAAAATTATCTGCAGGACCTCAGGCCTGTTCATCATATCTATGGCTACAACATCTCCTTTTTTTAAACCTTTTTTTATCAAATACGACGATACAGACCTGGATTTTTTGAGCAGCTCACCGTAACTGATCATTTCGTCATAAAAGTATATGGCTATTTTATTTTTATCTGCAGCTTTTTTGTCTATTAGTTCTATGAGGTTTATTTTATTCATGGCAATCAACCAATCAACATCATAATAATTCATACCAGAAATCCGAGATAGCACCTCGTCTCTCCTTTCTGAATCTGGCCATTACCTTTGAATTTGGCTCTGCATACTCCTTATCATTCAACTCAATTCTCTGTAATATTGCTGTATCTGCATTTACCGGCTTAATGTATGCCATAGCAAAAGGAACCCTGTCAAAAAATTCGGAGTTTGAATACCATACGGTTGTACTGCTCAGCACCACAGCTTCGTTGCTTATATCAATCCATTCAACGTCTGAATAGCATTCACTGCAATTCGCTCTGGGTGGGAAGTAGACAAAATTGCATTTAGAACACTTAGTTCCTGAAAGTTTCGCATCTTCCTTCAGTGTTTTAAAAAATCTAGATTGGGATCCGTAACTGTACTTGTAGAACATAACAATTTTATCAGGTATTTCAAAATATTTATCCTTTTCAACAATGCCTGGATTGACTTTAAGCTGTTTGTCAATAACCTCATCTATAATTTTTTCTATTGGAACAGATCTGACCTCTTTCTTCACAGTTTCTCTAGCTTTTTCCGTAGATGTTTTGGGCATTGTATTACACCCCCAGAATTGTGACTGTGGCATAGGATGATCCGGGCCCCCCTATTGAATGTGCCAGCCCTCTGCCTTTCTCTATTTTTACCTGCCTCTCCCCTGCCTCTCCTTTAAGCTGTTTAGCCACTTCACCAATCTGCATCACGCCTGTAGCACCAACGGCATGCCCTGCACCCAACAAACCACCTGATGGCGATACCGGAAGATCTCCATCTATAAGTGAATGGCCTTCTTCAATAAACCTGCCACCACCACCTCTGGTGGTGAAGCCCATTGCTTCGTATGCCTGTAGTTCTGTAAAGCTAAAGGCATCATGCAGCTCTGCTACATCAAGCTCTTTGAATGGATTGCTTATTCCTGCCATTTTATATGCAATTCTTGCAGCTTCGTAGTGATTCCTGAGATCTGCAATATCTCCGTAATTTCCCAGCGCGTCATGGACGGATCTGAACCCTGTAAATGATTTATCATTTGAGGATCCTATTCCCATAACCCATACTGGATCGCTGATTTTATATTTTTTTACAGTATCTTTGTTCATGAGTACAAGTACCGATGCACCCTCTGTGTACAGGCTGCAATCATACATTTTGAACGGATAGGTTATCATTCTGGAGTCCATTACATCTTTGACTGATAACTTCAATGGAGACTGTGCATAAGGATTTTTGAATGCATTACTGTGGTTTTTAATGCTTACCAGTGCAGCCTGCTCTTCAGTGGTACCATACTTTTTCATATGGGCAGTAGCAAGCAGGGCGTAGGATGACGCTGCATATGCGCCTACAGGAAACTCCCATGTCATATCTGCACTATACGCTATTGATTTTAAAACCTCAGGAGTAGATTTGTACTGGGACCAGTCAAAGTTATCCTGGGCTTTCTCAACTCCTATAAGCAGTGTTATATCTGATAGACCGGAGGCTACCTCAGCATAGGCAGCCCTGAAGGCATATCCACCGGTAGCTCCACCTGTGGTAACTCTGGTTCCTGATTTGCCGTATAGTCCAAGATAATCCTGAATATAGGTATCAGGCATAATCTGTCTCTCAAACAGATCGTTGTATATTCCGAATACTGCAGAATCCACCTCTTTATGCGATATGCCTGCATTATCTAAAGCCTCTTTAGTTGCATCAAATGCGAGTTCAAAATAACTCTTTTCAGGAATCCTTGCCCTGAATTTGGTTTGTCCAATGCCAACAACAGCAACCTCTTTTTTATCCATTTTTATTCAACTCCTTCTTTATTTTTTTTTCAAGATAAGAAAGCTTAAATTTAATAACAGTAATACCATCCTGATTTATCGTTTCACCGTTGATAACAACAGAATTGTATTTTTCGTTCTCCGTTGTATTAAAAATAAATTCCACGTGTACTGTGTCTCCTATTTTTACTGGCTTCAAAAATTCTACTTCATGTATGGATTTTAAGGCAACAAATCGTTCCTTGTCCAGCATACCCGATCTTACCATGAGACCTAAAGAGACAGATAAGACCAGGTAACCATGAAAGATCCTTTCCCTGAAAATGGTTTTTTTTGCTGCTTCTTTATCTGTATGCAGATAGAACCAGTCACCCGTAAAATAAGAAAAGAAGACCAGATCAGATTCTGTGAGTGTTCTACCCTCGGTTATAATTTTATTATGTGCCAACATAATTTTTACCTCTTTTACTACTATGAAAAGACCTCTTTGTACTTTACAGTACTGGATTCGGGTTACAGGATCCGTTAATGGTCTAAATTGGTATTCTTATATTTTCTTATGCGATCGAGAAAGGCTCTTCATTTGTCAACATTTAACGTGCTTTGGGACGAAATTAAGACGATGTCTCTTCCTGCTTCATCGCTCCGGCTTGCTCAATTGAATGCTCTTTCCCACAGGTCTCGCCTCTATTTACACTGATGATTAAATATCTTATAATAGTTTCGTTGAGTTCCTGTGAAGGGATGTAAACAGTCAGACCAGACTTTGAACCTCAATCACGTCTAAGCCAAACAGATGCCAAAAATCTTAAAATGTAACGATAAAAACGGGAAATAATGCATATCAATTGCTTCAAACAATGACGATAATTCATAGCTCCTGTAATTGTAACAGATCAGCTTTCTGATGTTTTGAATATCTGATAATTATCTGTGAAATTTGTTATTAATAATGGTGATTTTGAACTGCATACTATAATATCAAAGCAGGCTCAGGCTATATCCTTTTATATTTGACAAAGATTATTCTATTCATTGGTGTTTAAGGTGAATGATGACGTGATATCTGCTATCAACATAACAAAGGTATACAATATGGCAGATGAAAAGGTCATTGCTCTGAAGGATATAACATTAAAAATAAAACGTGGAGAGTTTGTAGCAATCATGGGACCTTCCGGATCTGGAAAAACAACATTTCTAAACTGCATGTCAACACTGGATGATATAACCTCTGGAAAGTTGTATATAGATGGTAAAGATGTCGATACAATGAATGATGCATCACGATCCGCTTTTAGATCAATCAAGATGGGATTCATCTTTCAAAATTATAATCTGATACCGGTTCTTACGGCTCTGGAAAATGTCGAGTTGCCAATGATGATAGCCAATAAAAGTGTGAAATATAGTAAGAGCAGAGCCTTGGCACTGCTCAATAAAATGATGATAGCTACTGCTGCGGGAAGGAGACCATCGGAACTTTCAGGAGGAATGCAGCAGAAGGTAGCTATATGCAGAGCCATATCCAACAATCCGGCAATACTATGGGCGGATGAACCGACTGGAAATATAGACAGTGATATGTCCAAAGAGATCATGGAAATGCTGGTTAACCTCAACAAAAATGAACATTTAACCATTATACTTGTAACACACGACGCCAACATTGCAAAATATGCAAAAAGATTGATCAAAATGCGTGATGGAATAATTGAAAGTGATAGCAGTGCCAGTAATTAATTTGAGTATATACTTTTATTCAGCAATATTTATTGCGATTGTATTTGTTCTCTTTCTTCTGGGAGGAAGCAGGAACAAAACACTTTTTAAATTGGCCTTAAGAAGTTTTAAAAAACACAAAAAAAGAACAGCGCTTATAATAGTGGGTCTGTTCATAAGCAGCACAATGATCTCCTCCTCCTTTATAATAGGAGATACCGCCCATACTGTGATCAATTCTACAATATATAGCTACTACGGATACAACGACATCTCAATTTATTCCAGTAATGGATATAGTTTTTTTAACTATTCAATATTTAAAAGCATATATCAGAACTATTCAAATAATCCTCAAATTGAGACAATTAATCCTCTTATCTATACCTCAAACGGTTCCGCGTATGATCTGACCAATAAAATACCCCAGACACAGATAAATATATTTGGTTTGCCATTTACAAACAGGACTTTGACCTCGTTTACCTATCTTAAATGGTACAATAACAGTAGCAATCTGCCTTCTGTATACATGGATTTAATTCTTGCATCCACTCTCGGTGCGTCACCTGGTAATAAAATAGCTTTAATCATTCCCAGGATAGGATATAAATTGTTCATTTTAAGGGCGATTGTATCTGATAATTACGCAGGGGGTGTTATGAATGGAGATAATGCATTCATATCTCTGGGTTCAGCACAGAATTTGACTTCTAGGCAGGATCAGATAAATGAAATAGTTGTGACTATGACAGGAGGTATAGGAGGAAAACCTGGATCTATCAGTCTCTCCAACCGTATGAATGCCACCCTTGCTGAAATCAATGCATTTTATAAAACAGACCTTTCAGCAAATCCACTTAAGGAGGAAGCTTTAACCTCCACGGCATCATTGACAGGACAGATAATAACGCTGTTCATGGTTCTTGGGTTATCATCTGTGCTAACAGGGCTTCTGCTGATAGGAATAATATTCATAACTATGGCTGAAGAACGTGAACAGGAAATGGGTATCATGAGGGCAATAGGAATGAAGAAGAGAGATTTGATAAAGATGTTTGTAATGGAGGGGGTTCTCTATGCATTGATTGCTGCAGTCGTTGGAACTTTTGTTGGTATACCCGTATCATATGTAATGATTGAAGACCTTGTCAAAATATTCTCATCAGCACTTAATGTAATAGCACCTTCCTCCATAACAATAGTTCCTGCACACCTCTTCGTCTCCATACTAACTGGATTTACACTCTCCGTGTTAACAATAACCATAGCCTCCTGGAGGATCAGCAATATTTCCATAATAAATGCAATTAAAGGAACACATATAATTGAAAAAAGTAAAAAACAATCAATAATTACCTATATATGGTACGCGCTTTTTTTTATCGCTAGCTGTACGGCTTTGATAACAGGCATTGATACAAAATATTTAGAAATTATCACACTGGGTATAACCATGCTATCTCTTTTCATGGCTATGACCGTATATAAAATCACCAGAAATGGAGTGGTCTTTGCAGTTCTAGGCATATTTTATCTCTATTTCTGGGGATATCCAGATCTATTCAATAACCTGTTTCCAAAATACAGAGCTTTAAATTCATCGTATATGTTTTTTGAAAGTGGCATATTCCTCATAACAGCCATTATTTTTATAATATTACCAAATATAAAACAGATCATTTCAGCCATTGCACGTTTAATAAAATCTGGTAAGAGGTTATCCATACTGCTTCTTTCATTTTCATATATATCAAACAACAGGTCACGTACATCGCTATCCGTAGCAATGTTTGCTTTTGTTACATTCAGCGTATTGATCTCTGCAATGTTCGGCGCCATGGTGAACAGCGGAGTAACGTCACATATAAATAATATAACAGGAGGCTATAACATGTTTCTGGCAAGCCCTGTTGAAATAAAGAACTTTACGTATGATTCATATAACAATACAACTATAAGATCTGGAACCGATCTTTTTGCACCTTTCATGAATATGATGGTTTCTGTAAATGTGGATCATTCCAATAGATCCATGTCAGATACACTATTTGCGCCGTTGGATCCATATCCATTTACAGGCAATTTCTTTTCCGATAATAAATATACCTTCAGCAGGTATTCTGATAACTTCAAAACCCCGTCATCGGTATGGAATGCCCTCAATGACAATCCACATTACGCAATTGTTACTGCATTGCCCAGTATACCACTCAACAGCATTATAATAATAAACAGAAACTACAGTGTAAAAATTATCGGAATAATCAACACACCAGCATTCTCAAACACCATATTCATATCAAACAGATCATTCAATGTAATAAGGTCATTCAATGGAAGATCCTCATCGGTATATACAACCGCCTTACTCAGAGTAAACAGCGCCCAGATAGATCAACTATCCTTTATATTCAAAAAAATTTTTGTGAATGATTCACTGGTGGTATATAATATAAATGCACTTATATCTCAATTTACAACTGTAAATGCAGAGTTTTTTCAATTGATAGAGATATACATGTATACAGGGCTGGTGGTCTCTATAGCAGGGTTGGGTATAATTGTGTTCAGAGAGGTTATTAAAAGAAAACAGGAGATAGGAATGCTGAGAAGTATGGGAATGACTGAAAAAGAGATTCTCAAGGTCCTTCTTATGGAGATCTCATTCACCTCTATAACAGGAATTCTTATAGGAGAAGCTGCCTCCCTTATACTTTCATACGACATAAGCTATAACAACAGCATACTTGAATATGTGATACCATGGATAACCATACTGGAAATAACCATAATTACCTACATTATAATCATACTGGTAACACTGTTGCCAGCATACAAGGCATCAAAAACAGCTATTGCAGAGGCTGTAAAATATACCGAATAGGTATTACATGTCAATACAATAGTTTTGCTGCTATGAACAGGATAACAAAAATTTAACAACCTTTTAGTATTTATTCAATATACCATATAAAAATTTATTAGTACAATTACTCAAAAACTATAAATGGTAGAGTTATCATTATATCTTTTACCAATCGCTAAAAAATACAGGAGACATAGGGATGGGATGATCTGCGTTTGTCCCTGTTCTCCAAACCAACCTTTATTGAGGTTGTCCTTATTAATAATAATGGTTAATCATATATAAAGGGGTTTGGAGGGGGGGTACCTTAATGTGCTTTAATGTGCTTAATGTGCCTCCAGATACAGTATTGCCGATAGGATGCAGGTTTCGTTGATTTGTCCGTTACCAAAATGAGATTCTTGGATGGTAGATGCAACTGTATTTTCTAATAACCTGCCTTTAGTTTCAATGAAATTTATGCTCAGCATGGCTGGAAAAACATTGTCCGCAGCATATACCTTTTTAGGGTTATTATCCTGACTTTTTATTGAAAAGGAAAATCTGTTTATAAAAAAATTAAATATGCCTTATCCAGATATATGGAAAAGTTGTAGGAGGTTTTAACGGATAATTTAAGAAGCTTGGATACGCTGTTGAATGTTACCCTGGAACCCACACTTGTTATGTAAAATTTAGCAAGTCTTATGAGTTCATCCTGTTTCTTTATTTTGAACCTCTGTATTACATCTTTCAGTATTATTGTATTGATATAGCTGTTTGCAAGACCCTGCTTGCTTTATGATAGCGCTATGGCCGGAAATCCACCTTCATTTACGTAATTGCTAAATCCATATCCTTTTTTTGCAAATTGTCTGTATTCTAATAAATTCAATGAATGTACATAAACCTCTACCTGTCTGCCTGATAATAGTGAAGCGTATTCTGAATCTAACAGTTTTGATAAAGACCCTGTAATAATGAACTTTGCTTCATCATGTTCAGATAAACCTCTTACAAAACGCTCCCATTTATCAGCCTCCTGGGCTTCGCTCATTATGATTACACTTTTTTATCAGGATTTATTTCTTCTTTATTTGTATGGTGTCTCTTCTTAGCTTTTGCAAAAGTATGTTTATATGCGATTTTAGATGTTTTCAGTAGTGAAACGCAGGGTATTACACAAATATATTCAGTTTTGCAACGTAAGGAGTTTAGCAACAATAACATGAATATTTATTAACTCAGTCGGCACATAACATTGATATGACGAACAGCACCGTAGTTGAAACCGTCATGAGCAAATTCCAGTCGCTCTTCTCTTATTTGGACGAGAACACTTTACATATCTAGTGCTTAATTGATTAAATAGCCGATAGTATTAGGTGCTAGAAATGCTATGCTATATTCATGTCAAGAAAAGCTAAAGTCATTATATTGTCTGACAAAGATAGAGAAATATTAGAAAAGCTATCAAAGGGACAGAAAGTGGAGAAGAGGCTTGCATTCAGGGCATCAATTATTCTTGAATGTTCCTCCGGGAAAATGTTGAATGTGATTGCAT
>JAMCUS010000012.1 GCA_023379385.1 Thermoplasmatota archaeon | reverse complement strand
AAATCTCAGCAGGCTTTTTATTCTCTTTGATAAGGGAGTTCCACACTAGCCGTATGTACTTCTTTCTTATATTGTGAGCAGCGTTAAGGTTCCTATCCATTACTAATCCGCAGTTATTACAACTATGGATTCTCACGAACAGATCCTTCTTTACTACTATGAACTTACAACTTGTTGATGAAAGTTGTATTCTTGCCACCTTGGAACATCACTTTATTTACAGGATTATGATAAGTTTTTCATAAAATCTTTTTATACCTTCATTAACCCTACCACTTATAGCGTCTCCACGCTCAATTAACTTATTCAGGTCTTTACATAATCCTTTATACTCTTCATTTAATTCTTTGTCACCGTATGTCTGGACTATCTCACTTATGCGTTTTTTACTAAATTCATCTTTAATATCTTTTACTTTGTCATCAGTAAGTAATTGTTTTACTAATTGATAAGATGTATATATATCCTCCTTCATATTACTTCCCTGTTCATCATAAAGCATTACTTTCTTTTCTAATTTAAATATTTCGTTTATCCGACGTTTCATTTCTAATAGTCCAATCCTGTCATCAATGTTTGATGTGCTGTCCATTATCAATTTTATTAATTTTTTTGTATTTTCTTCATCTAACATTTTTAATAAATCTATATGCATATCAGATCTTTCATTATTTATATCTTCTAATTTTTCCAATATATCTTTTTCTAAACTATTCATATCATATAAATATAGTTGTGTACCAGTATCTTTTATTTTGTATATATTACCACCATCTTCTACTTTCCAGGTATTATCATTTACGGGAGAAATTTTTGAATTACTATGCAAAGGATGACTACTACTATTAAATATTTCAATCAGCTTATCAGAAATTATTTCATTTTTAATATCTTGCTTATGTTCCAATCCAAAACTATACAAATATTTGCCAGTAAACACCCAGTATATCATTATTCCAATCATATAGCTCATTGTTTTCTCGCTGAGCTGTTCAGATTCTTCTGTTAGTTCAGGGGGTGCCCATGGTTTAGTCCACAATTTGGCTTCTAATACGGATCTATTAGCAGATTTTTTAATATAGCAACCACCCAAATTTATAATTTTTAAATATTCAACATTCACTTTTTGTTGTGTTTCATCAACAGGAACAAATACATACGATGGTTGTAAATTACAAAAAATTATCCCTTTATGGTTTGCATAATCACATGCGTCTATAATATTATAAAATATATTTCCCAGATCTTTTACGGTGTATCCGTAAGTGCTTTCGTTAATAATCTCTTCTAATTTTTTTCCATTTATCCAGTTTCCATCCATATAAGTTAATGTTTTATTCTCAAACAGATATATATTGCGATGTGGATGTGGAGATTCTTCAAATATTTCTATTACATTCTTTTCGTTATTAAAAACATTTCCTTCCTGATCATTTACTTTATCTGCTATTTTAACTATTCTTAACTGATCCTCACTATTCTTCTTTGCTGTATACACATAATTAAATCGTTCATTGTAAATAATGTTTTCAAATGTATAAAGTTTTTTAAGCTGATCTTTAAATAATTCTTTTGAATATTCCACTATCTCTTGACGGTCGATCAATTCATTTTTAATACCAGATAACAATTCATGAGGAATTTTTTTGATAATGTCAAGTGAATGCTCCGCATTACGGCGAACAGGTAAATACTCATCTTTTAGACAATCCTCAAGTAATTTTACAGAAGATTCATCAGCGATGCCTACTTCAGCAATTTTTCCAATCACTTCTGCTGCCTTTTCACGAAGAATTAAATTGTCATCTTTCAGGCACTTATTAAGCAGGTCTATTGATCCTCCATGTACTATTTTCATAGTGGCAAATCTACCTATCACCGATGTAGCTTCAATACGCACATTTACGTCACCATCTGATAATAGCTTAATGAGTTGTGATACACCCCCACTTCTTGTAATTTCTTCAGCCTGTCCTCCTTTTGCAATCCATCCCAATGCAAGTGCTGTAGATTCACGCACATTTGTGTTACTATCTGATAATAGCTTAATGAGGTAGGGAATACCACCACTTCTTGTAATTTCTTCAGCCTGTCCTCCTTTTGCAATCCATCCCAATGCAGTTGAGGCATTACCACGAACTGTATCGCTTTTGTCTGATAGTAGCTTAATGAGGTAGGGAATACCACCACTTCTTGTAATTTCTTCAGCCTGTCCTCCTTTTGCAATCCATCCCAATGCAAGTGCTGTGTATTCACGTACATTTGTGTTATTATCTGATAATAGCTTAATGAGGTAGAGAATACCACCACTTCTTGTAATTTCTTCAGCCTGTCCTCCTTTTGCAATCCATCCCAATGCAAATGCTGTGGTTTCTCTAACCTCTGCATCATTATCTGTTAATAGATTGACAAGTCGTGGCACACCTACATTTTTTATTAACACTTCAACATGCCCTTTGTTAGCAATTTTTCCAAGCGTCCATGCAGCGCTTTTTCTAACCTCTGCATCATTATCTGTTAATAGATTAATAAGCAATGGTACACCTAACCCTAAGCCTCCAACTACTGCCTCAACTTGCCCTCCATTCACTATTTTTCCAATCGTCCATACAACGTTTTCTCTAGTCTCCACATCATTATCTGTTAATAGATTAATAAGTGGTGGTACACCTAACCCTAAGCCTCCAACTACTGCCTCAACTTGCCCTCCATTCACTATTTTTCCGAGCGTCCATACAGCGCTTTTTCTAACCTCTGCATCATTATCTGTTAATAGATTAATAAGTAATGGTACACACCCACCTCTCACAATTACCTCAACTTGCCCTCCATTGGCGATCCACCCGATCAACAATGTAACAGCCTTTTTAATATCTGGAGTATCGTGTTTTAAAAGAGTGATCAGGAGGGGTAAGCCGCCACCTTTCACTACCTCGTTAGCAACATCTTCGGCATGCCCGCCTTTTGCAACCCATGTCAATGCATACGCCGCATTTTTACATACCTTTGCATTACTATCAGATAGAAGGTCAAGAAGATGTATTACGCCTTTTACTTTTATAACCTCATCGGCAATAGCTTCAGCTTTTCCCCCTTCTGCTATTTTTCCAATCGTAAGTGCAGCACTCCTTCTTACATTTATGTCTTTATCAAATAAACAACTAACAACAGTAGGTATACCCCACACACTCGCTACTTGCTCGGCCACAGCCTCATATTGCCCTTCTTCTGCTACACTTCCTATTGTAAGTATAGCACTTCTTCTTACACTTACATCTTTATTTGATAAAGAATTGACCAACGAGGAGATGCCCCACGCCTTTACTACCTGTTCCGCAACAGCTCCACCTTGCCCTTCTTCCATAATCTTTCCGAGTTTCAAAATTGCATTTTTATTATCATAGATATTTGCATTAATATTAGCTAAAATATTCTGTATATCTGACAGGTCCACAGTAGATAAGGTGGTTGGTATGGACGTATGATAATCAATGGGTGATTTAATAAGTGGTGAAGGTGTTGGTATAGTAGAAATTGAAGGTAATGGACTGTATAATGGATTAGAATATGTTGTTTCTACCTGTTGGGAAAGTAGTACTAGTAGTACTGAGATCAGAGTTATTATAAGTGATATAATCAATACTACAGCAATAAGGATTGATATTATACCTAATATTGAGGTTATGCTCCATATTGTAAATCCAATCGCATATATTAGCGAATAGATCCATGCTGCTGTTATCATTGTCATTGCATTCTTCTGCTCATTCCTTATACTGTCGTTTATAGCGATCTGATTCTGTACACCCGGCCCCACTGCCTGGTTGTACGGATATCCTGTGCCTGTCCCTGCCCTCTGCCCCTGCTGCCGCCATTGATTCATATTTACACTGCTTGCATACCTTGCAAGCCCTGATGCACGTTCTGTATGTGTACGCGCTACAAGTAATATCAACCCCGTTACGAATCCACCGAATATTAACGATGCAACTCCCAGCCCAATACTGTTTATCTTATTTGCATTCGCCACGTCCCACCTATTCACTGCAGTTCTCAACTGACTTACTCTTGTTAATACTGCTATACCGCCTATCAGGAATAATGCCCATATCACATATAATATAAATTTAAAAATAAAAAACCTAAAAATAAATATACCGGATGATGTGGCTATTGTGGTTGTTGTCGATATGAAGCCTGCTGTCAACATTATTGAGATTATGCTCCATATTGTAAATCCAATCGCATATATTAGCGAATAGATCCATGCTGCTGTTATCATTGTCATTGCATTCTTCTGCTCATTCCTTATACTGTCGTTTATAGCGATCTGATTCTGTACACCCGGCCCCACTGCCTGGTTGTACGGATATCCTGTGCCTGTCCCTGCCCTCTGCCCCTGCTGCCGCCATTGATTCATATTTACACTGCTTGCATACCTTGCAAGCCCTGATGCACGTTCTGTATGTGTACGCGCTACAAGTAATATCAACCCCGTTACGAATCCACCGAATATTAACGATGCAACTCCCAGCCCAATACTGTTTATCTTATTTGCATTCGCCACGTCCCACCTATTCACTGCAGTTCTCAACTGACTTACTCTTGTTAATACTGCTATACCGCCTATCAGGAATAATGCCCATATCACATATAATATAAATTTAAAAATAAAAAACCTAAAAATAAATATACCGGATGATGTGGCTATTGTGGTTGTTGTCGATATGAAGCCTGCTGTCAACATTATTGAGATTATGCTCCATATTGTAAATCCAATCGCATATATTAGCGAATAGATCCATGCTGCTGTTATCATTGTCATTGCATTCTTCTGCTCATTTCTTATATTATCGTTTATAGCTATCTGATTCTGTACACCCGGCCCCACCGCCTGGTTGTACGGATATCCTGTGCCTGTCCCTGCCCTCTGCCCCTGCTGCCGCCATTGATTCATATTTACACTGCTTGCATACCTTGCAAGCCCTGATGCACGTTCTGTATGTGTACGTGCTACAAGTAATATCAACCCCGTTACGAATCCACCGAATATTAACGATATAACTCCCAGCCCAATACTGTTTATCTTATTTGCATTCGCCACATCCCCCCTCTTCACTGCGGTTCTCAACTGACTTACTCTTGTGAATACCCCTATACCGCCTATCAGGAATAATGCCCATATCACATATAATATAAACCTAAAAATAAATATACCGGATGATGTTGTTGTTGTTGTGTTGGTTGGTAGTGTAGATTTGAAGGTTACTGATACAGATGCATTCGTGCCACTTACCGTTACACTGCCAGATAATGGTGTTACCGTATATCCAGATACATTGGCTACTGTATAGCTGTACGTTCCGTTTACCTCTGTAAACGTTATTGTTCCCGTTGTTGAACTCTGTGTCTTGCCGCTCAGCGTTACACTCCAGCTTGTTCCACTTGCCAATCCGCTTTCCGTAAACGTTACTGTGTATTTAGATGGTGTTACTGTTGGTTTTGATTTGAAGGTTACTGATACAGATACATTCGTGCCATTTACCGTTTCACTACCGGAGGATGGTGTTACCGTGTATCCTGTTACACTGCCTATTGTATAGCTGTACGTTCCGTTTACTACACTAAATGTTATACTGCTACCTGTACTGCTTCTGTTATTTCCACTTAGGTTCACCCACCAATTTGTTCCACTAGGCAACCCCACCTCTGTATATGTTATTTTATTAGTATTAGTAGAAGATGTGTTATAATAAACCCATGTATCGTTTAGATATAATGTTGATGTTCCACATGATTGTTCAAATCCTCCAAATAAAACAACTCCATTGATACTTGGATCATATACCATTTTGGAAGTTTGTCTAATAGACGGAGAATTGTTTATATTCAATTGCGTCCAGTTGTTATTTGAAAATAACCATGTATCGTTTAACATGTATCCACAAAACCCGTTAGGGGCCCATCCTCCGAAAAGTAAGACGCCTCCAAAAGAAGGATCATAAGACATGGCGAAGTTATCTCTATCAACAGGAACTGTTGCCGGAGATAATTGTACCCAGGTATTGTTAACAAACTCCCATGTATCACTTAACCCTGTTCCGCTATGTGCCCAGTTAGTTGTCCCACCAAATAAAAGAAGACCATTTATTTGTGGATCATATACCATTTCCGCTCCAGATCTAGCGACAGGGGATACACTGGTATTAATTTTATACCATTGATAATTTTTAAATTCCCACGTATTATTGTAGTATGTAGAACCACTATTTCCTCCAAAAAGAATAAATGCATTTGATGAAGGGTCATATGCCAGGCAAGCATCGTAACTGGGTGGTGGAACTGTATTCGTATTTACTTTTTTCCAGGTCATATTTTCAAATATCCAGGTATCATTAAGTGTATACGATCCCCCCTGACCTCCAAATAATAAAACATATCCGTCATCAGAATTGTAAGCCATAGATGCTCCATCTCTTGGAGACGGAGATGCCAGAGGAGTAATGTTATGCCACGTATAATTAGAAAATGACAACAAGCTGTTTGACAATCCTGATGCACTGCTACCTCCAAAGAGTAATAAAGAATGCATAGCATAATCCCATGTCATGCTATACATACCTGCGCCGTTAGGGATATTATTCAGAATAGATGTAATATTGTTCCACCCCTGTGCGTAGCTGTATGTAACAGATAGATTATAGCTTGCTCCAACTGAACTTATTTGTGGATTGAATACACTCACTGCAATTGGGTCTCCAACCTTGATATTATAACGCCCTGTGCCTGTGGTAAGTGCACTCCCAAATCCACTCAAAATAATTTGTGTGTTAGTCCAATTATTTATATATATGCCTATAGCATCTCCACTTACACCCGCCTGCCATGAATAACTACCACCACCGTTGTCATTTATTGTCATGTATGGTGTTGATCCACCACTGACTGTATCTACAGATGAATCAATCAATGTATACGTTTGAGGGTTATAACCAAAGCCAGAACCATTAATATATATCAGCTGCTTATTTTTAGCTATAATCGGGCTTACACTATTGATGTACAAAGAGGTTTGGCTTGCTTTTAATGTATATTTTACATATCCACTACTGGATGTGCTATTAGTTAGAGCTAACAACTTAGGAATACTGCTTGAATTACCATTTAATCCGGCACCTCTGTCTGTATGGTTGTACGCTATCGCGAGTGACGTTCCTATGAATGCAAAAACTACAATCAATACGAATGTTTTTAGAAGTAAACTTTTCATTGTTGACTTCACTATTTTTACAATATAATTTAAATATATAAATATTTTTTACATTTCATATCTCTATTTCTGATTTTTGATGTTGCAGTCCGTCTCTTAAGTTAGTGCCAGCCATACATCTGATCCATGGTGCTGTGGTGGTGTTACGGTATGATCCTGGCCAGAATGAGGATTGAGAATATAACGCCTATCAGGATAAATATGTAGGAGGTAATAACGAACAGTTTTAGCAGATTCGTTCTGAAATGTTCGTCATTCATGAATCTGTCGTATAGCTTCATGATATTCTGCCTTTTATGCGTTTCAGTCTGAAGATGTTTTCCCTTTCCATCTCTTCAAGTCTGAGCCGTATAAAGGATTCCGTTTCTTCAAGTGATGGTATAACTCTGAATTCAAGTGCGTTGACCCTTCGTTTTACCTTCTCAATCTCATCCAGCAATTTTCTGAGGCTGGTTTCAACCTCCGCCGCTTTTTCTATGATCTCCATGAGCTTCATTGAGCTTCCTACAGCCAGATCCATGCGTATGGTGGTTCCTATTATACCGTAGCCTCTCTCCTGATAGCCAACAGACTTGCTCAGTATATTTATGGTTGGAACCTTGACCCCCATCAGATTCTTGTCGGATATGGATATCTCGGGTGTGGCTCTTATTGCGTATATGAGCGATTCAACTGCGATTTTCCCTTCAACCGCCTCCGCAACGGATATTGCCTTGACTGCCTCCAGATAGCTTGTAACAAGGACACCTCTCAGGCCTCTAGCCTCCTTGAGTACCTTCATGAACTCCATCATCAGGCCATCTCTCTTCATTTTCAGAAGGCTGTAGCCTCTTTTGGAGAGTACAATACGCTTCCTGGTTTCAAGAAGCTGGGATCTTGTTGCCTGAATCTCTGTTTCCGCCATGTTCACTCCTTCTTTGCATATTTCGGATGGTACTTTTCGATATACTTTCTGTCTATTCTGGTAAGTGACGTCTCCGGGAGTGTTGATACCAGATCCCATCCTATGCTGAGTGTTGTCTCTATATCCCTGTTCTCATTCCTTCCCTGCTGAACGAACTTTTCTTCAAACAGATCTGCAAAATCCAGGAATAGCCGGTCTCTTTCTGACAGTGCCTCTTTACCAACTATTGCTACCAGACCTCTCAGATCAATTCCTTCGGCGTAGGCTGCGTACAGCTGATCGGATATTGCCTTGTGATCCTCCCTGGTCTTTCCTTTGCCTATACCCTGATTCATTAACCTTGATAACGAAGGTAGCACGTTTATGGGTGGGTATATACCTTTCCTGTGCAGATCCCTGCTTACCAGTATCTGCCCTTCTGTTATATAACCGCTGAGATCCGGTATTGGATGTGTTTTATCGTCTCCGGGCATGGTCAATATCGGGAACTGCGTTATGGATCCTTTCTTGCCCTTTATTCTGCCTGCTCTCTCATACAGCATTGCAAAATCGGTGTACATGTATCCGGGATAACCCCTCCTTCCAGGTACCTCCTCTCTTGCAGCTCCGATCTCTCTCAGTGCCTCTGCGTAATTGGTAATATCCGTCAATATGACAAGCACGTGAAGATCCATGGTGAAGGCTAAATACTCCGCTGCGGTCAGGGCAAGCCTGGGTGTAATCAGCCTCTCTATAGCGGGATCACTTGCCAGGTTCAGGTATATAACGGCTCTTTTCAGAGCACCGGTTCTTTCAAAATCCCTCATGAAGTACTGCGCCTCTTCGTTGGTTATACCCATGGCTGCGAATACCACGGCGAACTGACCTCCACTGCTCTCCTTTACCTGTGCCTGTCTCGCTATCTGCAGTGCTATATCGTTATGTGGAAGTCCGGAGCTTGAGAAGATAGGCAGCTTCTGCCCCCTTACCAGCGTGTTCATACCATCTATGGTGGATATTCCGGTCTGTATGAATTCATTGGGGGAATCTCTGGCGTACGGGTTTATAGCACTGCCGTTGATATCAAGTTTGTCTTCCGGTATAATGTTCATGCCACCGTCAATAGGCTCTCCCGAACCTGAGAATATCCTTCCCAGTATATCTCCCGATACCGGTAGATGCATCGTATCTCCCAGAAATTTAACACTGGCATTCCTGTTTATTCCAGCGGTTCCTTCAAATACCTGCACCACAACGGCTTTATTGGAGCTATCCATTACCTGCCCTCTTTTGATCGTTCCATCTTCCAGTCTCAGCGATACAATTTCGTTGTAGCCCACAGCATGTGTCTTTTCGACAAATATCAGTGGTCCTACAACCTTTGTTATTGTTTTATATTCCAGTGCGGAATCAATCATACCTTCACCCCCATACTGGCGAATTCATTCTTTGCGTACTCCATCGCTTTTTTCAGTTCCTCTTCAAAGTTCTTTTCAAATCTGGCTTTTGATAAAAGGTCCCTTGCCTTCATGGAGGCAATGCTCTCTACCGCAATCTCTTTGGCAACCGCCTCCTTTGCGTAATTCTCAAATTCAATGATGGCTTCATTCAGCATCATCTGCCTCTGTATAGAACAGTAACTATCCACTTCGTGGAAGGCATTCTGCTGGAGTAAGATCTCCCTGATCATTCTTGCTATTTCCAGTGTTAACTGCTCGTCCGGAGGCAGGGCATCACTGCCTACAAGCTGTACAATCTCCTGCAGTTCTGCCTCCTTCTGAAGAAGAGTCATGAAATGCTGCCTGCTTTCCGACCATCTGGGCGATACGTTTTTATTGAACCATTCATTGGTTATATCCGTATAAAGCGTATAGCTGGTTAACCAGTTGACAGAGGGAAAGTGCCTTCTCTGGGCAAGCTTGGCGTCCAGAGCCCAGAACACCTTGACTATTCTCAGCGTATTCTGCGTAACTGGCTCGCTGAAATCACCACCCGGTGGCGATACAGCACCTATAACCGTTACGGATGCCTCTTTATTACTCATTGTCTGGACCACACCTGCCCGTTCGTAGAAGGTGGATAGCCTCGCAGACAGGTAAGCAGGGAATCCCTCTTCTCCAGGCATCTCTTCCAGTCTTGACGATATCTCTCTCATGGCTTCCGCCCATCTGGAGGTGGAATCAGCCATGAGCGATACGTTGTACCCCATATCCCTGAAATACTCCGCAAAGGTTATACCGGTGTATACACTGGCTTCCCTTGCCGCGACAGGCATATTGCTTGTATTCGCTATGAGAACTGTTCTATCCATAAGAGGAGAGCCTGTTTTTGGATCCTGAAGCTCCGGAAATTCCGTCAGAACCTCCGTCATCTCATTTCCACGTTCACCGCAGCCCACATACACCACAATATCTGAATCGCTCCATTTAGCAAGCTGGTGCTGAGAAACGGTTTTACCACTTCCGAAAGGCCCTGGTATAGCTGCGGTACCTCCCTTCGCGACAGGAAAGAAGGTATCAAAGATCCTCTGCCCTGTAACGAGCGGTTCGTAAGGTGCCATCTTCTTTCTGTATGGTCTTGGAGTTCTTACCGGCCATTTATGATACATTAAAACGGGCATGCCATCTGAATAACTCCCCACGGGATCGTCTATTGTATAATCCCCTTCGTTCAGCCCGGATAACTCTTTCCCGTCCACATTCGCCAGTATGTAATGCCTGTGATACTTCGTCTCCTGTACATAGCCCAGTGTATCCCCGTTGCTGACCTTAACCCCTTTTTTAACAGAGGGTATGAAATGATATTTCTTTGTATGTGATAAACCTGGCTCGGAGACACCTCGCTTTATAAAGTCGCCCATCTTCTCCATGAGTTTGGGCAATGGCCTCTGTATACCATCGTAAATCTGGCCCAGCAATCCTGGGCCCAGCTCTACGGAAGAGGTTGCCCAGGGTTTTTTCACAGGCTCTCCCGGTCTCACGTTGGAGGTATCTTCGTATACCTGTATGACAGAGTTATCTCCAACGATCTTTATAACCTCGCCCATTAAACCATCATTTCCGGCTAGTACAAGATCGTACATTCTTGCCGATATTCCCTCAGCCGTAACTACGGGTCCAGAAACCCTAACAATCCTTCCATTTTCAGTCATAATTATACTCCTCTTAACTTATTTAGACGCGTATAGGTCCACACCTATCGCCTGCTTTATTCGCTCCCGTATATCCACTTCTGGCTCGCTTCCTATCGATATAACCACCGGCTTGATGCTCATCCAGAGCTTCTGCCTCAGGTTAACAGAGAGTGAAGAGACCTCCTTGTCATACAGTATAAGAATTCCAATGGATTTATCAGATAAGAGACGGGGCAACAGTGATTTAAGATCCTCAACCGTATCTATCGTATAGAATCTCTTCAGACCTGCAAGTCTGAAGGGTGTAACAAAGGAATCCGTTCCTGCAACTGCAATGTCCATATCACACACCTACCAGAAGAGTGGAGATATCTTCCCTGGAGAGGCCCCTTTCTATACCTCTCGCAATGATCCTGATGTTGTTTATCTCTATCCACTTGAGATGGAGATAATTCAGTACTGGCAGAGGGGAGAGCGGGTATCTTTCGGATATCTTTCCTTCCGCAATGTCATAATGGTTCTCCAGTTTTCTTATGAAATTTTCCAGCATGCCTTCCTTTGCGTATTCCTCTGCCTCCTCCTTCAAAGATTCATAAAAAGGTATTTTTATTACGTAGTCAAGTGTATCGCGTACAGGCATACCGTATAAACGCTGGATGTCATCCATCTTTATATCCTTGCCGTATTTAATAAACCGCTCCTTGTACTGCTCGTAAGGTATATTCTCGCTTTTCAATCTGAGCATGGTTGTTAAATTGACCATGTCAATTTCGTATCTGAACAGATCTTTGATGATCTTTCCTGCCTCTATGGAATCATTCATCATGCTTACGCGGCTCTCGTAGTACGCCCTGTCCAGCATATCTTCAAGAATGGGCAGGTTGTCTACGGTACCCTTCTCCCGTTTCCATTTGCCTATTACTCCACCGTAATCGGTTTTTAGAAGGTATTCTATGAGCGTATTGAAATCTCTGATCTTTACAGCATCACTCCATAAAGGAAGGTCCATATCCCCTGCAGCGACCACATAGTTTATAACATCCTTCGGTTCTATGGATATCGCTGCGGCTCTCAATATAAGTTTTATGTTGTAAACATCCCACTTCGAAATATACAGAGCAATAATTTTTTTCAATTCTCCGGTAGAGAAGGAGAGAATCTGCCTGTGAGAATTTGCAAGATTTTTATATAAAGACATCTCTATTAAATCAACACCTCTGTATGTCAGCGATAGTTCGTCTATCTCCTTTTTGTACATTGTCTCCTCCATGAACAGCGCAATTTCCGATAGTGTCATGTTCAATAATTTCTGATACTGCTCCTTTTTGAGAAGGAGCCTCTTTTTACCCTTGATTCTGGCTACAACGTACGGATAGTTGGAACTGGAAGACCTCCCGAATTTAAACAACGGCAGCCTTATTCCTTCTGTTAACGACATGTTAATCGCTGAAGATCACTGAATATATGTCACTGAATCGCTTTTCCCATACGGCACTCAGGATGTTTTCATATGTGAGATTCAGAACCAGAGTTCTATCGGAAGACTCCACGATTATACCTCCAGCGGAGTTGTTGAGATTGCCTTCGTAGGTATAGGAAGAGAGATGTGCCAGTTTACTGTATAACTGCGGATCCATTTTTATGTATCCATTAGGTATTGTGTTCAACGCTCTTTTTATAAGCATTCCGTCCCACTTCTCTATTATGCTACGCCCCAGAACCGGAATGACCTCTCTGACCATGCTCTCTTTCATTCTGTCCAGTATAGCTTTTTTAGCGGTGGATATACGCCTTCTGCTTTCAAGTTCACTGTTCTGTACAGCGTAATTTTTCATGTGTACAAGCTCATTACGCAGCTCCGCCATCGCTTTTTCCCTGAGCTTTCTGGCCTCAAGCTCACCCTCTGCTATGATTTTTTTTGCTTCTTCCTGGGCGTCAGCAATGTTTTTCCCTGCTATTTCCAGACCTTTTTTATGAAGGTCCTCCTTGAGTGCTTCCATGCTCATTTAAGGCACACCTTTAGACTTCTGTAGCAACTCTAAATCTTTCCTATCAGCATGACTGCAATAAGAAATCCAAACAGAATAACCGTTTCAGGTATAACCATGAAGACCATACCTCTACCGAACATTGAAGGCTGCTCTGCAGTTGCACCAACGGCGGCTGCACCCACATCCTTCTCCGCAAATCCAGTACCCAATCCGGTCAATCCAACTGCAAGTCCTGCTCCAATAGCTGCGCCCATTCCAACCAAACCATACGGATCTACCATATTTTTATCACCTTTTCTTTTTACTTAAAACACAATTTTATAAGCCTTATCATCAGCAGCCTTATAAGAATATTTCCTTATAAAACTGAACGGATTAAACTTAATACCACCACCCTTAAAAAACTTTGTACCGAATTCTACGTAGTTAAGCCTTATCGCCTGGATGCCTGCAGATAACGACCCCAAAAAGAACATGAATAGCTGTGCTACTATTGTGAGTGCCAGCCCTGCGATCATGATTCCTATGTTCTTAGAGAATATGAGAGGTAGAAGAATAACGTAGAATTCAAATACCAGACCTCCCTTCGCAACGGCAAGTGCCCCAATTCTCAGGTAGGATATTAAATTGGATAACGGGGTTACAAGCTCTACAATCGTTAAAAACCCTTCCCCGTATACCAGCAGGAATATCGCCATAACTAACAGTATCAGACTCATATAGGGCACCGGTATGCCTATAACACCGATACTCTGTCCGTAAATATAGAATAAATGAACCCATAAAAAACTTATCAGAGGGGTTGTAGATAGCCTCCTTATGATTATAAGCGAAACGGAGAATAGAAGAAGCAACCAGCCGAACCTGCCCATAACATGTTTCGCTCCATGCCTGGCCTCATTAACAATGGATATGATGAAGCCTATAGCCAGATGCAGCATTCCCAGCAATACGGATATGGCAAAAAGCACAATTATACCTTCCGGAGATAACTTATCTATAACAGAATTTACGGGAATGTTCACGCCCAGAAGATGACTCCAGGTTATGTCTGGATACTGGGCATTCTGATAGAATGGAATGCCCAGAAGATCCCCGTACAGAAACAGACCGAACAGGGTTGTGGTAATGCCTGATAGAAAGACCAGCAGTCCGAACTCTACGAACCCTTTGACCTTTTTAATATAAAGAAGGGCACCCAGACACATGAAGGCTATACCGTAGCCTACATCACCCACTATTAACCCGAAGAAAATTATAAAGAACGTTGTAAAAAGTATGGTGGGATCAAACTCATGATACAGAGGTATGGAATAGGTCTCCGTTATACCGTTGAGCCTGTTGAATATGGATGCATTCTTTAGATCTGTAGGAATGGACTCGCCCTTACCAATCTTTACCTTCTCTATGGCCAGGCTGCCGGACAGTTCCATGAGTTCCGTCTTAAGCGAGTCAAAATTCTTTGCAGATATCCATCCGAACAGAATAAAGGTCTGCTTCCCCATTGCCATATCCAGAGGTGCAAAGCTTTTCATGGACATTATCTCCAGTACCTCTTCAATAGCCAGAATTTCACAGCTATACTTCTCTTTGAAATTATCCAGTACAGTTTCCAGCTCCTTTCTCTTCTTCTCAAGTTTCTGTATGGAGCTGACAATTCTGTTTGACTCAACCTCAGGGTCTCCTGAACCCTCTATAACAGGAATCTCGCTGAAGCCCATAGCGTCTAGTTTATCCTTTATCTGCTTTGACTCCTCCTTTTTAACGAATACCGCATAAACATTGCTATGCGCTCCTTTGACAACTACTGCATTTCCTGTTACCTTGTATATTTCCTGACCGAGATCCTTATTCCCCGTTCCAACGAAAAAGTCAAGTGATCTGTACGACTGATAGAGTTCCAGAGGCAGTCCCAGATCCGTATATAAAGATAGAGAGTCAAGCTTCTGCCTTAAGCTGCTCAGCTCCTTTTCTATCTTCGCTTTGGAGTCTGATTCACGCGTTACTTCAAGCTCCATGGAGGTGATTCTGGAGTCAAGATTGGATAAAAGCTCCAGTTCATTGAATTTTTTACCGTTGTACGGATCTATATCCTCTATATTCAGCAATTTTTTAAGAGATCGTATTTTGAGAAGGTTGTCAGATACCCAGTTGGCATCGCCCAATGGCTCCCCTATTGGAATATCCTTATCACTTTCGGGTATATACTCTATTAACTGTGTAACACCCTTGCTGTGTATGAGCTCTATAACGCTTTTAAGGTCCTCTTTTTTTCCTATGACTGAGAATTTGGTTAATCGCTGAGGCCTAAGCATTTTTCATCTCTTCCCCTAAGAGTTCTATAATTTTCTTTTTAATATTTATGAGATTGGCGGTTGTTTTATCCTCCATAGCCTTAATTGCGGCGTCCGTATTCTTATTGATTTTCAAAACTTCATTCTGTATCTCCTGTTCTGCCTTCTTAACCTCTTCCATACGGAGATTGGCCATCTCCTCTTCCGCCTTTTTTAGAATCTCTTTCTTGCGCCTCTCCGCAGATTCTATAATCTCTTTTTTCCTGTTTTCAGAATCCATTATAACAGAATCCATCTCCTGTTCAGCACTTTTGACATCCTTCAGTATTGCCTTAGCAGAGGAACTCATACAATAAGTCACCAACGGAGAATCGTATATAAAAATTTGTATTTAACCTCTTCGGAAAAATTTTAAGGTTTTTAGATCGCATAATCATTGCAACAGCCACTCACAAAGGGTAACCTATATACCGGAACAAAATTACATGATCAGTATAATTACAATTTGTATAAAGAATCTGTTCTATACATAATTTAGGTTATATACTGGCATTCTCTACCCATAAGAATGTGATTCAGGACATTATGATTATCACAGTTATGTCCTGCTCTGTTGAACAAATATTAGTTTTCTGAAGGAATATTCCCTCTTTTTTACTAAATTCCAATTTTTTTTCAACCTTTACATATGTTTAACTTTTGATTCTCCATATAATTTCATCTCATTATATACCCAGAAGCGTTGAAACCCCTCTGCTTCCAGACTCTTCACACTCTTTGATACGCAATTCTCTCCATATTTCCTCTTAACCGCTGAAAATATACCTTCTGTCCCTGGCCATCTCATCCCATATCCTTTCTCTTTTGCCCAATCTTTATATCCTTTATTTTTATATTCCCTCGCCTCCTTCCTACGCCACTTACTTCCTCTAATATTCTCTGGTGCTACGTTTTTTCTTATCTTTATCACAGGATCTACACCCATCATGTGTAGTGTTTCAAACAAACGATTGGTGTCGAATGCTCCATCTCCATAAAATTTAGTAACACTGTATCCTTTACTTTTCGCACTCTTAAGATGCTCTTCCGCTACATCCGCCTCGGATTTATCTGGTCCTTCTATATGCGCTTCTATCCCTATCAATTTCTTATTCTTTACATCTGCTGTTATTACCACTACCACATGTTTCTTCATCTTAGCATCTGGATCACCATACCTGAATATCCTATATTCCCCTCCATTGGATGTCTTCAATCCTGTACCATCTGTTGCTAATTCAAGTTCCTTGAACTTAGGCATGGAAATTCCTGGTTTCATGTTGTGTATCCTGTAACATATAGTGGAATAATCTATTGAATATGGAATGATACCTTCCTTTGAAAGAACGCGTGATATCCCTTCAAGAGATCGAAAATCAACCATTTGATGCCATATTATTAGCCATCGCATGAATGAATCAGGAAAGAGGAATGGTGATCCTCTCTTTCCCTCATTCATCTTTTTCAAATCATCCATCCAGTTATCAGCAAATGAGAGGTCAAGAATAAATTCTCCTCTCACTACCAGCTCTTCATTATATTTTTTCCAGTTTCTTTTATCCTTATAACTTTTACCCCATCTTTTGCTCATATATACTATATAGCTATTCAGCTATTAAGTTATATATTTATATCGTTCTATTTCTTATACCATAACATGGTAAACGGTGTGTTGATACTCTTTCGATTGCGAAGGAAAGATCAAAATATAGAGATGAAGACTGCGTGCAAACTCTATAGAAAGCTATATGGTTACAATAATAGCTCGTATTATGGTAGATATCATAATAGGGTACCAGGACTGCTTGACGGAATAAAACATATCAGATATATCAATAGCATAATAATAGTAAGAAAAGAGGACAGCGAGAAGATAATAAAGTTGATTAAGGAGTATAATGCAGACGTACATACGTGGGAAGTCAAGTTATCAGAAAGTGATGCAAATTTACTGGCTTAGGAATTGTTCAACAAAGCAAAAACCATAGAAAAGTTTATATACCATTATTCCCTATGGGGTGTATATAAAGTGATTTTTATGGACGATTGGGTTATAAAATGGCTTGATGAACAACGCAGGAAAGGAATTAAAAGACTGGAAATCAAACAGGAACACAATGCATATTATGTATACGATTCTACAACGTACTGGGATAAA
>JAMCUS010000011.1 GCA_023379385.1 Thermoplasmatota archaeon | reverse complement strand
CATTCAGTGAAGTGAATGGGTCGTATTCATTCAGTATAGGATCAGTATCAGGGTACACAGCATCGCCGTCATCAGGGACAGTAGTGGTGAGTGGTTCCGCAGTATCGGAAAGCGTAACATTCACAGCGAGCAGTTCAGGAGGCGGAGGTGGTGGAGGCGGAACTCCATCATCAGGTGTATATTCAGAAGTGAATGCCAGTTCATCAAATACCCAGTTTTATACATTACCGGGAGCAGAGGAGTTTACGGTTGCGAATTCCGTTACTGTGAACTATGTGGTACTGTTGCTTGAAGGCAGTGGAACGATACAGTTCTCGATAGGCAATAGTTTCCAGGGCACAGGAGTGGTAGGATTAACCAATATAAACGTCAACAGCAATTCAGGAACATACTATCTGGTATCCTTCCCGTCAGTGACACTGAATGGAGGGTCAAACTACTATCTGAATGTGTATGATCCCAACTTTACAGGAGTGCAATGGGGCTATACAACAACAAGCTCTGCGTCGGTGAATATAGGTGCGGTACAGGATTACTGGTACGGTGTGAATGGAAATCTGCATCACGACAACAGTTATCCGGATATTTATTCAGTTGGATACGGGTCCTCCGGTTCAGGAGGGGACGGAGGTGGTGGGTCAACACCTACCTCGTACGCAGTGCAGTTTATGGAATCGGGATTATCATCAGGAACAAGCTTCTCTGTAACGCTGAACGGAGCAACCAGTTCATCCAGTTTAGGTAGTGTATCATACAGTGAAGTGAATGGGTCGTATTCATTCAGTATAGGATCAGTGTCAGGGTATACAGCATCGCCGTCATCAGGGACAGTAGTGGTGAGTGGTTCCGCAGTATCGGAAAGCGTAACATTCACAGCTAGCAGTTCGGGAGGAGGAGGCAGTACGTCGTCGGGATGGGTATATTATAACGGAAATAGTGGAGTATATCAGGGAATTAGCAGTACATATATGAGCTGGAATGTTACTGCATCCGGTATAGAGCTCAATGATCCAAATACCGGTTTTCAGGGGTATCCGTCATCCTCCACACAGGGAACACTATCTGACTATCAATCCGATGTCTCATATGCTATGAATAATTATGGCACGTATATCAATGGTGCAGCCTCTTTATACGGCGTATCTGTAGATCTCATTGTTGGAATAATGTGTGTAGAAAGCAGTGGTGGGCAGGGCGGTGGTAATGTGATGCAGGAATCTTCATATACAGGTAGCTTTACGGCATCTAACGGTGTAACATATACGGGAGCAGCAGCATCAATATATCAGGCGGCATCTGGATGGTTGTCCGGTGACGCAGTTACCTATAATAATGATCCTATGCTTATTGGAGCGGCATATAATGCTGGTTCCACTTATGCATCAACCACCTACAGCGGTGGTGTTGGTAACGATGTGTGGAACATGATGATGTATGCATCACAGGATTCGTCTGGTCATTACACGGATGGCTCATATGACTGGAAACTGGCGGTTGCGTTAACAGCAGCAATTCCCATGATAAGCAGTGGCATCCTAGGTAACATAAACGGTGCTATCAGTATGCATACACAGGCAGTGGCAGGAACTTATGCAGTAATTTCAACAGTCACAGGCAATACAGGTAATGCAATGCAGTTAATGCATTTGACTGGTATCAATACAGGACTCATAGGCAAAGGTTCCATTTTCGTGACAAAAACATTTTACATAAATACATACAGAATTTAATCCAGAAATTTGGCTGAACGGCCAAAAAACTTATTTCAAAAATTTTATTTTATATATCATCATCCAGATATATCCATTTTGAATATTGTTTAAATGCAATAGGAGACTGGTCTATCCAATATTTTCATACAAAAATCTGTTCAAATATTTTAGTTGTCTATTCCCTCAGTTCGCCCATCATAAATCATCCTTATCATTGATATGCTATCATCATAGTGGATAGACAACTATCATCCCTCAATTGATTTTAAAATATAATAATGCATATTTACTATTTATTCATTTATGAAGTATTTCATACCTGACTTATTCCAGTAAGGTATATTTTATCTATTTAGACTCTGTTTTATTTTTTCTAGTAGAACATTTGGGATTTACACAACTTTTCCATTTGCTGTTATTCTTGTTTGTTACCTCTATAACTGGTGCTCCACAAACCGAACAAACAGACGTATCTGAAGAGATCTCTCCGTATTGTGTTAATGGATATGTTACATTACATGATGGGTAATTGCTGCAACCAATAAATCTTCTACCATTTGGGCCATATCTTAAAATGAGATCTTTGCCACATGACGGACAAGCCCCCACCTTAGTAGGGTTTATCTTATTTTTTATACATTTGCTGTTTAGACATAAAAACTCTTTCTTAGCCCCTTTTGTGGTTATCTCTATCATATCTGATGAACACAGATCACATTTTTGTGTAGATGGTCTAATGCTTCCATTTTGAGGTATTGATAGTGTATACCTGCATTTGGGATAACCAGAACATCCTATAAATCTTTTTTTGTTATAAAATCTCATAACAAGATTATTTTTACAGAGTGGACATTTGCCAAGGTAATGCTGTGAATAAAGTGCATTTTCTATATCTGTTCCAATTTTTTCTCTATTGGTTAACAGGATATCAACAACTTTGGCTAAGGCAATTTTGGAATCGTTTATTGTAACATCCATTTCCTTACCATTTTCAGCAATGCTATTCATTTCACTTTCCAGTTCTGCAGTCATAGCGGGATCTGTAACTACTGGTGCATGTTTTAATAAAGATTCTGCTACAGCTATTCCTGAAGCAGACGGAATCAATTTACCACCTTCCAGATATTTTCTTATAAATAATTTTTGAATAATATCAGGTCTTGTACTCTTTGTACCAAGATTTAATCGTTCCATTTCTGTTAAAAGTGATGCCTGGGAATACATTGAAGGAGGCTTGGTCATCTCTTTTATAAGTTCTTTATCCTCTACTGGAAGATTTTGTTCATTAGATACATCTGGCAAATTTGCTTTTTTCATTTTGCTGTATATATATATTTTATACCATCCGGGGTCTATTGTATCATAATCTTTATAATAAAATGGCTCTGTACCCACTGCAAGAGTTATCTCTGCTCTTTTTACTGTGGCAGATCTGTACAATGTTGCAAGAAACCTTCTAACTACCAATTCATACAATTTCCATTCATCTACTGATAGATCTTTTTTTGTAGCCTTGGAAACTGGATATATGGGCGGGTGATCGGTACTCTTTATCTTTCCCTTTGTAGGAATAATATCTGGTTGGGACAATACAAGATCAAATTCCTCTGCAAATGTATTTGTTTTTATTTTTTCAAGATGTTTTTTAAAATTTATATGTGAATATACTGTATTGTCTGTCCTTGGATAGCTGATATATCCAGATGTATAAAGTTTTTCAGCGATTGACATTGCTCTGGATGCAGAAAAACCCAACCTGGTGGCATCTACAAGAAATGTTGTCGTATTAAACGGTGGTGGAGGATATTCTTTATAATCTGTATAATTCACTTCTGTAACCTTTCCATAGTTGGAATCTTTTATTATATTCATTATTTCTAAAGCTTCATTTTCTAAAGTAAAAGGTCCTCTTTTATGAAAGGCATCAAAAGAAACATTTTTAGCCTTAACCCTTATTCTAATTTTCCATCTAGGTTCTGGTATAAAATTTTTAATTTCATTGTATCTTTTTACCAGAAGAGCAAGTGTAGGACCCTGCACTCTGCCTATTGATAAAACATGTTTACCATTTCCTTTTGATGAAAGTGTTAAGAATCTTGTTAAAGTAGCTCCCCAGATAAGATCTATGATCTGCCTTGTTTCTGCCGCATGAGCTAAATTCCAATTAATATCAATTAAGTGGGTAAATGAATCAATGATTTCGTCTCTGGTTAAGGAACTGAATTTGGCCCTTTTGACCGGTATTTTATGTTGATTTAATATAAAATTTATAGCTTCAGCACCTATGAGTTCCCCTTCCCTATCATAATCAGTTGCAACTATTATTTCATCTGCATCGTTACTTAATTTTGTAATCACAGAAAATATAGATTTTTCGGATACAACTTTGATTATTTCGCCATTTATAAGGGATTTTAATGTGTCAATATCCCATTTTTTATAACGTTCCGAATAATCTATTTTTATAATATGCCCTCTCAACCCTACAACTGTATATTTATCTCCATTAAAATCAAATTCAAAAATTGGACTTTTATCAATCTTGCTACGTTTTGAGCTTCCGTTAGACAGTATAGTACTTATTTTTAAAGCTACATCAAATTTTTCAGTTATTACAAGAATCTTTTTAGGGTTGTCCTTAGGGGATGTCTTCACAATAATCTTTTCATTGGAATTTTTTATCATATGTAACACTTGAATACGCAAATTTAGTCCATAGTCTTATAAAAGGTTTGCTATTTGTGTTTGTTTTGTTGAATGAATCTCAAGCCAGTGTTTTTGAATTACTTTTTGATAATTTATTTAATGTGTATTTTTCTGTCATTTTATTTTTAATTAACCTGATCCTCTGTAAATCTGTGAATCAAAGCAAAATTTGAGATAACATAGATCATATAAGCAATCTATCGTTTTAATTTGGCATCTGTTTGACACAGTGTAAAACACAACATATTTAAGTAGAAATAGACATTATACAAAAATGGTATCGATATGTTATTTTTTTCAGAAGAATACATCAAATACGTCCTCGATAAGTGCAATAATGATGAACCATTGAAGAATTTTTTTCGTAATAATATAATATTTACAATAAAGGCAGAGCCAGAAGGCACTATTAATAAAAATTATGTTGTTGGATTTATGTGGGAACAAGATCACTTTGATGCATGGTATGGGGAAAAACCATCTGATTATACCTTCATAGCTAAATACGGTGTATGGGTAGAAACTATTTCATTAAATAGAGATGTGGTACGTTCATATTTTGATAAAAAAATTATAGTTATTGTGAAATCACCCAATTCTATTAATAAACTGGTATCGTTTTATCAATCTCTTATAAGATTTATTTATATCCTGAAAACAGTACCCACAGAATTTGAAGATAAATACTATGTGTACAATATTAAATAAAATTCATTGGTTTTGTGTGAATATTTATTGTTTATATTAAACCATTTTTATTCTATGAATTCAAAATCCACCTTCTCATCAATATTATTCTTTATGGCTCTAGATATTATGCAATATTTTTTAGCCAATTCTATTGCCTTAGGAACCTTTTCTTTATCCTGTGGATCAACTTTTAATTTTACATGAATACTTATTGAATCAAATTTAAAACCCTTTTCTGGAGATGGTGATAAAACGGCATCTGCACTGCTAGACCACTCGTATAAATTTATCTCCAGTTTATCCTTGAATTCTAAAAAAGTTGTAAGCAGGCATGACGCAAGAGCGGATGGTAGCAATTCTTCCGGTGTTATCGTCCCTTCAGGACCCTTAAATTCTGGTGGTGAATCAACTTCAAGTTCATATTTTTTAATTTTTACCTTGGTTCTCCTTTCTTTTATCCAGTCAACATTTACGTGATATTTATACATAAAATAACAATCTAATTTTTATATAAAAATATTGTGATTGATATTTCTATTATCAGTCTGTTAATAAAACCTAACATTTTTATAATTAAAACACATGTTCTTATCAGGTGAAATAGTGAGTGTATGGCAAGGTCGTTCAAGACGTAAGATATCCGGTGGCATTGTTCATTTGAACAGGAAAAAGAGAAGATTTGAGATTGCAGATGATCCCATAAGACCCGTTATAGGTGCTAAACCCAAGCGACTTTACAGAAGAGGGCTGGGAGGTAGAATTAAATCAAAATTGATAGCTGAGACGAATATAAATGTTATAGATTCCAAGACCAAGAAAGCTAAAAAGGCTAAACTTATAACTGTAAAGGATAATAACGCTAATCCTCATTATGTACAAAGAAACATATTGAATAAAGGCGTAATTGTACTTACAGACATCGGAATGATTAAAATAACATCAAGGCCTGGCCAGGATGGCAATCTTAACGGTATTCTTATTGAAGATAAAACAGTTGATAAGAAATCTTAATTACAATATATTACAGGTGATTTTTAATATATTCGTTATGTATTGTAACCTTTTAAAGATTGATAGGGGTATGGGGGAAGCTATAAATCTCCTCCCTTCAGGGTGGAGATACATGGACTTCCTCCATCTTTCTTATCAACATCTTTATATATAGCTATGCATATATATACCATGTTATGATCAGAACTTATCAATACGGATTTAATCCAAAATTGATAAATAGGTATGAAAAAGGTATTAAAACATTACAGAAACAACTATCCAGAACAAAGAAACACTCTTATAACAGGAACAAAATAAGAAAGAAGTTAGCTAAAAAACACCGTAAAATAGCAAATGCACGAAAGGATAATCTGCATAAAGCATCCAATGAAATAGTGAATAGTGGTGATATAATCGTATTAGATGATTTAAATATTAAAGGAATGGTACAGAATCACAATCTTGCGAAGAGCATAAATGATGGTTCGTGGAGCAAACTGATAGACATGTGCACTTACAAAGTCGCAAACGCTGGTAAATACATAGAGTTTGTAAATCCAGGTGGAACAAGTCAGATATGCTCCTCCTGTGGCGTAGTAGTAAAAAAGGACTTATCCGTGAGAATCCATAGTTGTAATAACTGCGGATTGGTAATGGACAGGGACCTTAACGCCGCATTGAATATAAGAGAGAAGTACATACGGGACGTGTGGAACTCCCTTATCAAAGAGAATAAAAAGCCTGCTGAGATTTCAACCACTGCATATCATAAAGATGTGCAAGTTGAATCAATGAAGCAGGAAGCTCCGATGCTTTAGCTGATGGGTAGTTCACTTCTCTGGTGATATATGATGGATGTAGAGATAAACTGGATTAATGGGTTATCCTTTGAAGGTAGAAACAGTAAGGGGAATTCTGTTATTATGGATGTGTTAGACAGTGAAAACAGGATGAAAGGGATAGGTCCAATGGAACTGGTTCTTATATCTGCCGGGGGATGTACAGCTATGGATGTCATTTCCATTCTTGAAAAATCCAAACAGAAAATTAAAAACTTTAAGGTAAAAGTAAGTGGCGATAGATCCTCAGAACATCCAAAAGTATACAAAAAAATTCTTATAGAGTATATCATTAGTGGTGATGAAATAAGCTATGATGTTGTAAAAAAAGCAGTTGACTTGTCTAAGGATAAATATTGTTCTGTATCTATAATGTTATCCAAATCGGTCGAAATAGAGCATAAAATAACAATACAGGCGTAATTATGGAAAAAAGGAGTGATTATATCAGAATATATCCGTCATATTTTGATAGGTCTATCAGCAAAAAAGAGGGAAGAAAAGTCCCCAAAAAGTTATCTATAGACAAATGTAACTTAGATACTCTCATTCTATCACTGAAAATACTTCATATAGACTATACCGTTGAACAGGGGTTGGCATACCCCAGGAGATGGTGGATGAAGGAAGGTAGAATTCGAATAAAAAAGGAAGGTACAAAACATGTACTTCTTAAAAAAATAGGCAAGAGTTTAGTGGAGGCTGTACCCAAACATGACTGATGAACCTGTCACCATTTTTATTACAGGTACTGCAGGTGCCGGAAAAAGTAGTTTTTCTCAATCCTTTGGTGTTTGGCTTAATAATAATAATTATGATTCTACTATTGTTAATATGGACCCGGGCGCCAGCGATGATGAATCCAGCTCTTTTGATATTGATATAAGAGAATGGATTGATATCGCCCAGGTTATGGAAAAATATAAACTGGGTGTTAATGGTGCCCAGATAGTTGCTGCAGATTTAATTACGCTGCATATAAATGAAATAAAAGAGGAAATTGATAAAATTAAAGGTGCCTATACAATTATAGATACCCCTGGTCAGATAGAACTTTTCTATTTAAGGGAATCTGGTCAGGTTGTAATTGATTCATTAGGAAATAAACGTTCTGTAATCTGTTTCCTATACGACCCATTCATATCTGCATCACCATCAATATTCATGTCTTTAAGGACCATGGCACTTTTAATGGAATTTAGATTCTCAATACCAATGATCAATATTTTATCAAAATCAGATCTTATATCTGACAAAAAAAATGAAAAAGTAAGGGAATGGATGATGAATAGCAATATGTTATTTGAAGATATGTCTATTGAATCACCACTAAT
>JAMCUS010000010.1 GCA_023379385.1 Thermoplasmatota archaeon | reverse complement strand
CCTTAATAATAGACAATGAGGATCTCTTTAAAAAGGTTATAAAAAAATTACCCGTTAAGGTCAGGGCACTCTCTATTGTCAATAAAATCTCCTTTATCATGTATAAATTGGGATTAAGTGTGGAGCTGAGTGATAGTGAAGGCGCCTTAATGAGTATGGGTAATGGGTTTTACTCACGATTCAGAAAGGTGCATATAAAACTGCTGAAAGTAATGAAGTACCTCAAATGAACTTTGCTATATTTTATAGTTGAGATAATTTGTGAAAAAAACCTGTGAAGCGTACTGAAAACATCGTTATATTACAGTTAATTATTAACATTATGTGCCTATAAACGTTACATTCTTATGGTAAAAACAGAGGTGCATTACATAGATAGGAAGATGAGTTATGACGATTCCGACAGGCTGTAATGGAATACCAAAAATGGTATACTTTGACCCGAGTTTGGACATCAATCAGAAAATAGTTCGTACTGGCATAGATGATAATTTGTAGTATTAATTAAAATTAATTCGGAACCAGGGCATCTATCTTAAGGGCTTGGAACAGAATAACTATTGCAACTTAGGACTCCCGGGTAAAATTGTATAATTCCATTCCCCATGAAATTCATTTCTCTGTATGTTGACCTTTTCGATATCCTCATCGGAGATCTTTATTCCGGTTGGATACAGATTCTTATCAAGGTTTGAATGCACTCTAAGACCCGTTCTTGTGGTGGTAGACGAGATCAGATCAAGGATTACCTGATAGCTTATGAGAGGTTTTCCCCTCCAGTTCTGGCTTATGAAGGAAAACAGGCGATGTTCGATCCTGTTCCATTTACTCGTACCAGGAGGAAAATGACACACGGAAATTTCCAGTCCCGTTTCATCTGCCAGTTTCTGCAATTCAACCTTCCATAATCTCACACGATATCCGTTGCTCCCTCCACTGTCTGCGGTAATGAGAAGTCTTGAGGCGTCAGGATATACTTCATGACCCATGGAATTCCACCACAACCGGATGCTGTTAACAGCGAAAGCTGACGTATCGTTGTCTGTTCCGACATTTACCCATCCAGTGTTCCTAACCTGATCATATATTCCATATGGGGATACCTTTCCCAGTTCAGGAATCATGAAGTCGTGAACCATTACCTTTTCAGGATTTCCCTTTGGACGCAGTTCACTTCCCCGATTCCTGAAATTGCCTACAAGCTCTTTTTTCTTTGTGTCCACTGATATAACAGGCTCTCCATGATCTGTGAATTCTTTTGCCTTCTCGTTGATCAGCTCAAACTGCTCATTGCGATCAGCATGACTGGAACCTTCTAGAGTCTTTCTGTTCGCCTGAAGGCTGTATCCCATTTCGTGCAGGAGTTCCGTCACCATGCGGTGGCTCGTTTTATGTCCCATCCGGTTCAGTTCATCTGATAATTTGCGGGTACTCTTGCATGTCCATCGCAGCATGGACTCCGGATCGCCCCTGATCACGGGTTCAACCAGCCTTTCCAGGTCCTCTTTCAAGCTATGATCTTTTTCTGCAGTCTTTTTTCTCCCTCCACCTTTCCTGCGGACACGTTTTTCTGCGGAGACTTCCGGTATCTTCATCTCTTCACAGCCTGCTGCGATAGAATTGCGTGAAAATCCCGTCTCTCTTGATACAGTCGAAATCCCCCCGTAACCGATTACTGTAGATTCCACAGCAGTCCATATCCTTACCTGCTTTTCGTTAAGAAATGGTTTCAGCAGTTCAAATCTCTGTTTGATGTCAGATCTTCCATCTTTTGCCATGGTTATAGAATAGCATAGCACTATATTAACTTGCTGTAGTTATTTCGTTCCAATCCCTTAGATGTTATTGGTTGGCCATCATCTTACAACAAATTACTTACGACATATAAATTTCGACAACCCCCATAGGTGAATACTATACAATATTTTTAGTATATGTGTACTGCCTTGTTAAATCTGAATAATAATTTTATTAAGGATAAAGAATCAACCCATATCAAAAACAGATTTAAAATAACAGTTCTGCATAAAGCTAATCTGTTTGATGATATAGCCTGAGGACGGTTATATATAAATCTTAATAGTATTATAAACAATATTACAGAAACAGAAACGAATATTGTAAAAATGAAAGGTGAAAATGTATGCCTTACGATTGGATAGAGATTGAGCAGAAGTGGCAGAAGATATGGTGTGATATGGATATAGCTGCACCATCCATAGACAGCAATAAAAAAAAATATTACGGAATATTTGCATATCCAAGCCCCTCCTCTTTTCTTCATATAGGTCAGTTGAGGGGATATACGCTTCTTGATATGTTTCTGAGATTAAAGAGAATGCAAAATTATAACGTATACTTTCCATGCGGTACCCATGCAACCGGCATACCATCGTATGGGTTCGTCAAAAAGCTAGAGTCTGGCAATAGCGAAATTCTTAAAAATTTGAACTATTACGGAGTTAATGAAGAAACTTTGAAAAAACTTCACTCTCCTGCTTATGCAGCAGAGTTCCTCGGGGAGTCGTACAAAAAGAGCTGGAAAGCTTTCGGCATGCTTGTTGATACTGATTCCTACGCTATAACCATATCCAGAGGTTATAACAAATTCATAGAGTGGCAGTTCAGAACGTTATATAAATCGGGATACCTTGTTCAGAAGCCACATTTCGCTCCGTATTGTCCCAACTGCGGTCCAGTTGCTGTAGACCCGTCTGAAAGTGATCTATCCAGGGGTGGTAATGCAGAGATGATGGAGTATACACTCATTTTTTTCAGAACGGAGGATGGGTTCATACTTCCTGCAGCTACACTCAGGCCTGAAACCATCTTTGGTGTAACCAATCTGTGGATCCGTGAAGATGCGAAATATGTTATTGCTGAAGTGGGATCAATGAACTGGATCATTGCCATGGATAGTGCAGAAAAATTCATTAACCAGTTTGATGCAAAAATCGTTGCGTCTATATCGTCACGAGACATTCAGTCAAAAAAGGTCAAAACTCCTTTTACAGGCAATGTTATAGCCATATACGAAAGTAATTTTGTAGAGCCTGGAGTGGGAAGCGGTGTTGTAATGTCCGTTCCATCAGATGCTCCTTACGATCTGGTAGCTGTAAAGGATAAATCTCTGGATATAGATCCGATACCCATTATCAGGGTGGAGGGTTATGATAAAGCGTACATGGGGGTGTTTAACGGAGATCTTGCCGCTGTGAACGGAGTACGGTCATGGAATATTGAATCACTGGCCGATATAAGACTGGAGGAGCTTACCAAACTTATATATAAGATAGAATATCATAACGGCATTCTTTATAAAAATTGTGGTGAATACAATGATTGCAGAATATCTGAAGTAAAGGATAAGATCATAGATAGACTTATAAAAGATCGCAACGGGGATAAGTTATACGAATTTGATCAGCAGGTTGTATGCAGATGCGGAACTACAGTTATAATCAAAAAGATAAGGGATCAGTGGTTTATAAACTACCACAACGAAAGGATCAAGAATCTGACCAAGGAACATATAAAAAAAATGACAATATTACCGGATGAATATAAAGAAGAGCTGCAATCAATCATTGACTGGTATGATGACAGAGCATGCACCAGAAAAGGCAACTGGTTAGGCACAAGATTCCCCATGGATAGCAGCTGGATCATAGAGCCAATTGCAGATTCTACACTGTATCCAGCGTTCTATATTGTATCAAGATATATTAATAGAGGCATGATAAATGTAGAGGATCTGGATGACGAATTCTTTGATGCAGTATTTTTAGGAAAGGCATATAAAGGCAGAATTAACGATAAAGATCTTGTAAAAAAAATAGGGAAGGAGTTCAATTACTGGTATCCACTGGATCTTAATGCAGGAGGCAAGGAACACAAACGTGTCCATTTCCCAGTATTTCTCATGATGCATACAATGGTTTTTGATGAGCATAAACTTCCAGATGGATTATTTGTTCACTGGTGGGTGACCGAAAGAGGTGGTGTAAAGATCTCCAAATCAAAAGGAGGCGATCTGCCTTTCGTACTTGACGCACCTAAAATATACAGTGCAGACGCCATGAGAATGTTTTACGCTTCAGTTACGCCATTCTCTGATCTTGAGTGGAATGAGACTGATGTTATAAATTTCAGGAACAGACTGTCACAGATCTGGGAGTTCATAACCGGGAATAATCAACATGATGATAGCCTGCATTACATTGATCAGTGGTTCGAGCGTATGATTAAAAGAATGGTCAGGATAGCAGAACAGCATCTTATCAATATGAAATTCAGGGAAGCCATGAACATCATATATTATAACTATTTTGATGCTTTTGAATGGTACTATGCACGGGGTGGCAATAACAGTACCCTGATAAAATTCGCCAAGGATACGGTCAAAAAAATGATGCTGCCAATAACGCCACATATAGCAGAGGAGCTGTGGAGCCTGAATCACGACACAATACTCTCTACAGAATCCTATCCCTCTTTTGAGTATTGTGAGGAAAATGAAATTGAGTACGGAGAACTCTATATAAAAAGAATATATTCCGATATAGCTGAACTTATAAAATTAATAGGTAAAAAGATAGAAAAGGTAAATCTGTATATCGCAGATGAATGGAAATATGGTCTTTACAGAGAGATGGTTGATATGTTTGTAGCGGGAAGAACCCCTAAAATATCTGACTTTATATCCAGATTCACTGATGTTCCAGGCAAGAAAGCCGCCAAACAGATAAGTGCAATGATTGAATTTGCAAGGCATAGTACGCCGGTGATAGATGAATATTTCATACTCACAGATGCGATGAATCTACTTGAAAGAAAGCTTGACGTAAAAATCACTATAATTAAAGGGTCAGATGGCAATTATACAGGCAGTAAGAAGGGGGAGGCAATACCGTTGAGACCGGCGATTCACATACAGACAGAATAAGGCAATGAAGATGATCAGAACTGTATGAAAATTGGATTTTTATATAATACACAACTCCGTAGTAATATGCTACCATTACCCGTTAACATCAAATTTATAAACAAAATTTTACATGATCCAGATTCCAAATGCTAATGCACTATCTCCATTTACCCCACAGTACCGGTTGCTGTTAAGGTTCATCCGGAGCCTTTACGTAATGCGGCTCTTTTACAACTTCATCATCAACTATAGGTACACTACCAGTTCTGAACTCATCTGTCCATATGTAGTCTGTTTTAATGGAATTATGAAATGATTCTATATCTCCATTATCTTCAGGCGTATTTTTCTCTATATACTCTTGCTTAAATCCAGCGCTTTCACACCCTCTTTGAACATTTTTGATGTATATTGTGTTCCGTTGTCTGTTCTCAGTACTATTCCTGTTACCTTCACGCCTCCATATTCTTTTATCGCATTCTCTATGCTTTTTATTGCATCTCTTCTATTACGCGTTCTGGAATATTCATACCCAACCCATTTCTTTGTAAAACAGTCTTTTACGTTGAATAGACAGGTCATACCTTCTTCAACCGTGGGTATGTATGTTATATCTGCTTCCCATAATTGTTCAGGCTCTCTGTCTCTGTACAATTTCTCTCTTTTCTGTCTACCTTTATGAACGTTCTTTTTCAGTGTAAGATTATATCCTTTCATAATTCTCAATACTGTCTTCGGATTATGATTAATTCCTTCTCTTCTTAGAAGTGCTCATATTCTCCTGTATCCATACGTAATCCTTATGGAGCATAGCTCCACTATCTTTTTAACGTCCTTTTAGAGTATATATCTTCTGGACTTCATCTCCTTTATTAATAGCCGGTTATAGTATGTACTTTTTGGAACTCCTGATAAAACAGATGTTTTCTTAACACCAAAAACGACATATTTCATCCTAAAAAACATTTTTTGAGTGTGAATTTTTGAAGATTTTGTTGAATTATCCCGTTCTCTTACAACCTGTAGAACCGGTCAGGCAATAAAATCCAGACACGGTATCATCTCCAGCCAGCTATATTATTTAATTTTATATAAGTGTCACATAAATTATCATTTGATAATTAATAGAACACAATTTATAAATACCTTTACTGCTATAATTAAGCTATGCAGATGAAAGGATTTATAGAGTTCTTGATAGAAATGCACATGCCAGTCTTTACGCTGAATGATGCTATGAAAATTTTGCACCATGACAGGGCGTATACAGTACTTTTCTTGCACAGAGGTGTAAAAAAGGGGTTCATTGGACGTGTGGAAAGAGGTTTGTACTATGTAAAAGCAAGGTATAATGAGTATGAGATTGCCTCCCATATATTAAGTCCGTCATATGTGAGCATGGTGTCTGCACTTGTCTATTATGGTCTGACAACCCAGATACCCAGAGTAATCTATGTTCTTTCCACGAAGAGGCGCAGAATGCTCAAAAACGTTTCAGGATTTGATATAGTTTTCAAGAAAGTAAAAATGGAAATGTTATTTGGATACCATAAAGAGTCCGATGGCAACATATTTATTGCGGACCCTGAGAAGGCGATAGTTGACATATATTATTTTAATGACGTCAACGATCTTGATGAGACCGTACTTGATAATCCTCCTAGGATTGATATCGATAAAATAGTGCTTTATGCACAAAAAAGCAAAAAGAGATCTGTAATACTTGGAATCACTAAATTGTTAGAGGAGCATGGCTATCAAACCCATGCCAGAAGATTAGCGAGATCGTTTCGATATAAGATACCTGAAAGGCGTGAATAATATGATTGACAAAGAGACACTTCTAAAAACAGGTGCATATGAACAACCGTACCAAAAAGAGAAAGATTACATGGAAGAATTATTCCTGGGTGAGATCTACACCTCGTCTGCTAATCTGGTCTTCAAAGGGGGCACGGCGATATCCAAATTTTATGGTTCTGTTAGATTTTCAGATGACCTGGACTTCTCTATCGCATCAGATCATGATGGTAAGAATAATGTGCATTCAGAACTGGCATCGGTTGTAGATAAGCTCTCGGGGGAATATCCGCTGAAGATCATGAGGGAAAAAAACAATAAAGATATGCTGGTATACGAACTCAGTATCAGGGGCCCGTTATTTGAGACTCTCAACAGATACCAGCACCTGAAGATAGAAGTTGACAGAAATGCGTCCGTAATAGGCCGTACTGATGTTTTCCGAAGGAATCCTGTGTATCCTGATTTAAAACCGTATGTTGCTGTAGTAATGGGTAGAAAAGAGATACTGGCAGAAAAGGTAGTTGCGCTTCTATTTAGGCACAACATGAAGGCCAGAGACCTTTATGACATATATTATCTGTTGCAAAACGGTACGGCAGTGGAAGTGAGCATGATTGATAGAAAAATGATGGAGTATGGTCATACCTTTACCCATAATAGGTTATCTGAACGCATAAAAGGCATTGATGACATCTGGAATAAGGAGTTGCGCAGGCTACTGCCTGAAGATAAGTTCATCCAATTCGGTGTTGCAAAGGAGTACACAATGAAGCGTTTTGGGGATGCAGGTTTGATATAAGTGTACAAGGTGTAAACGCCATCTGAATATTTATCAAAAACTGCATTTACAAACCATATATAATTGGCATAGAAAAATAGAAAAAGACTGTTTGAACCAATGTATTCAGGGTTCACAAACATCCTTTTTGGCAAGATTTAAAAATCAGAAAATTTGAATAAAAATGTCATAAAATTGCAATAAGATCCTAAATCAACAATGCAGCAATACCCAACTTTGCTAAGGGGATTAAAAGGTGTGATCTTAACATATCCTTAGCAACCACTTCCAGAGTGGAATGAAATTTACATTTCCATCTTCTTCATAGTCCCATGTGATTACTGTTTTCTTATTGCATTTCAATTCATCATCTACTTTGCCAAGTGCATGTAACTCTCTTTGATCTACCTCATCTTTACCTGAAGCATAAGTTACCTGAATACAATCTATATTTGATCCTTCCTTAACGAGAAAATCCACTTCATCTCCCACTTTAGATTTGTAAAAATAAATTGATCGTAGAGGATTATTATTAACACCTCTTAAGAGTGCTAAATACACAACATTTTCCATCTTGCGACCTATATTTATAGAATGTTCCAAAATCTTAGATATTCCTGTATCGCAAACATATATTTTCTTTGGCCATGAATTACGTTTATACACACTTGGTGAATATTTATCTAAGAAAAATACAGAAAGGGTATCCATAAGCTTGTTTGCATAATCATAAAGTGTGCTATCAGAGATATTCCTTCCAAAAAATTTCTTAATTTTTCTCAAACTCATTTCTTCAGAAAAATTTTGAAATGCAAACTCAAATAGAAATTTTCCAAAATCTATGCTTTTAATTCTATGTCTTTCCAAAAAGTCCTTGTAAAATATTTCAATATAATATTCTCGAAGTATTCTATCTTTATTTTCTGAAAAAACAACTTCTGGATAGCTTCCATAATCCATATACTCTTTTAACAATTTTAATATTCTACCCTGTTGCTCGTAGGTATGAACCTCTATGTTTTCATTCTTAGATATCAAAAATTCTCGGAAAGAGAAGGGGAGAAGGTGATATGTAAATGTCCTCCCACGGAGTGAGGTTGCTATTTCTCTACTCAAAAGTTTTGAAGATGAACCAGTTACAAAAATCTTATATCCTCTGTCGTATAAAGACCTAATCAATGTTTCCCAATTCTGAACAACCTGAACCTCATCTAAAAAGAGAGTCTTAGGCACATATTTTAATTCTATGAATATTTTTATAACTTCAAAAAATTCCTCTGCTTGCATATTTCTAAAGGCTATATCTTCAAAATTAACATACATCGGATCCTTGTAATTTGGAAGAATTGAGTAAAAGAACCATGTCTTTCCAGCCCTCCTAGGTCCAACAATGGATATGATCTTTTCGCTTTCACCTATTTTTAAATCTCTCTTTATTCCTCTAAACTCAAAACTGCGAAAGAAGAAGTCTTCTATTAAACTTTTAGATACCATATCTATCTTAATAGTAACATTATTTAAATATATTTCTACTCCAACAATATTACTAATAGAATTGATATAAAGAAAATGCCTATTGAAAGGAGATAGACCACTCTTGATCTTATTGAACTGAGTTACCATGATTCTGAAACAGTCAGGCTATCCGGCAGGGTCTATTCCATATGGGAGATTGAAGGAGAAATGAAGGACATTGGAGATGTAAAGGTAATAATCTCAGATGGTCTGAACCACAACGCATGGCTAAGAGGCAGAGGAGATCAGCAAATGAAAGAAAGGATAACCTGCATAAAGTATAGCCAATGTAATAGTATTAGAAGAATTAAAAGTAAAGAATATGGTACAGAACCATAATCTTGCGAAGAGCATATCCGATGTGTTCTGGAGTAAACTCGTAAACAACTGTATTTACAAAGCCGAAAATGCTGGTAAATACATTGAGTTTGTAAATCCAATGGGTACAAGTCAAATATGCTCCTCCTGTGGCGTAGTAATAAAAAAGGACTTATCCGTGAGACTTCATAGATATAGGTTAGATCTCATATAACATTCATATGTGATGTGTGGAACTCTCAAAAACTTGAAATACAGAATAAAAAACTTGTGGAGTCTCTGACCCCTGCATATCGTAAAGATATGCAAGTCGGAGCGATGAAGCAGGAAGCTCCGACGCTTTAGCTGAGGAAAGGATGTCACATAATATGATCCTGACTGCTACTATTACCCGTTAACATTAAATCTATAAACAAAATTTTACACAATCCAGATCCCCAAATGCTAATGAACTATCTCCATTTCCCCCATGTTATCGGTAGCTGTTCAGGATCCTTCGGAGGCTTTACGTAATGCGGCTCTTTTACAACTTCATCATCAACTATAGGCACACTACCATCATCCTGAACTCCATCATTCCTTTTAGGGGTTTTATTATGAAAAGATAATAAAAGTAAATAAGAGATAACAACAATCACAACCAGAGCTGATACAATAGCCAAAACCAAAAATGAACTGCCTATTAAAAATGCGCTTATAATAACCACAATTAGCATTTGGACTCCTATAATAAGCACAAGAAAAGATAACTTTATATATGTTGGTACTACCCTAGCCATGAATATAACATTGTGTTCTCAATATATATAACCTACTATGCTATGCTGATTATATACCGTTAGACGATCAATGCAATTCACAGTCAATTATTTTCAATGCCTATCAAGTGCTGACAAAACTTCTACAAGACGTTCACCATATAAATTCACATCTCTATCTTTGTACTCTATAACTAGAGTTTTGCGTTAATTATATTGTTACTGCTTGATTTAATATATTAAACTTGAGTAAAAGGAGAGTCATACCGGTTAAAGGAGTGTAAAAAGCTGGGATTATTTAATATAAAGTGAAATGAATAAAGGTGATGAAAAAAATAATAAAATAATTAACAATTTTACTTAATTAAATCCTAAAATTTTAGGAGTTACGGTTTCCACCATTTCTGCCCCCATGCTACCAGTCGCGTTACCGGTTGCTGTTCAGGTTCATCCGGAGACTTCACGTAATGCGGTTCTTTTATAACTTCATCATCAACTATAGGCACACTACCATCATCCTGAACCCCATCATTCCCTTCGGGCTTTTTATTATGAAAATATAATAAAAGTAAAAAAGAGATAACAACAATCACAACCAGAGCTGATACAATAGCCAAAAATGAACTGCCTATTAAAAATGCGCTTATAATAACCACAACCCCTATAATAAGCACAAGAAAAGATAACTTTATATATGTTGGCACTACCCTAGCCATGAATATAACATTGTGTTCTCAATATATATAACCTACTATGCTATCTATGCCGATTATATACAGTTAGATGAATAATAAATTTTTGTATTATTTTCCCATTGACATCAAAAGGCACCGAAAAGTTTATATTTGTATTACCCATATGGGTATTATGTGATGCTTTATGACGGTAGTTGTAAGGAAAGAAAAAAGAAAAAATGGCAAGGCATATTACAAATTGTATGATGTGAAGAGAGTCAATGGCAAGGTAAAATCAAAGTACGTTGGATACCTGGGGAAAGATCCCAGTTCCAAGAACGAGATATCTTATGGAGAGATGATGCAGTATGTGCATAGACTCATGGATATAGAAATATGCGATTCTGACATACATAACATACTGAAGAAGATAGGGATTGATTCTAACATAACACCAATAACAAAGATTATTCTTGAAAATGATCGAAAATTGAAGAAGACCTTTATGAGGATAAAATGAGAGTACCCTAAAAGACCACGGAGAAGAAATGTCCTGTATGCGGATCCGATCTGAAGGCATACAAGACAGTATCCAGAACCGTAAAATCTCTGACTTACGGCGAGTTCACAGCAGTGGAGCACATAATGTATTGCAAATTGCATCCATCGAAATTGTACAGATCTGAGGCTCTCTCATCGCTCATAGGTCCATACTACAAATATGCTAATGATGTGATGCTTGAATCTGCAATGAAAAGATTCATAGAAGGGAGAAGCTGTTCAGAAATATCTGGAGCTATGGGCATAGGCATATCAGAAAGCCATGTCAGAAAATTGAGCAACATGGCATTGAAAATTTTTGGAATGATCCATGAGGAGAATACAGAGAAAATAAGCAGTGCAATGGAAAATTACATTCTCCAGATAGACGGCACTGTTGATTCTGAATATTCCATGATTGTTGCAATCATTGATACAAAATCTGAGTCCGTTCTCTACGTTAAGAAATGCTACGCAGAGTCCTATGAAGAAATGAAGAATTTACTCTATGAAATAAGGAAAAGATTTGGTATGGCAGAGGGGATAATAAGCGACATGAGAGCAGGTATATTATTGGCACTGGATGAGGTATTTCCAGGAGTGCCAAAAAGAATATGCCTTACGCATTTTCTCAAAGACCTCGGTGCAGATCTTATGAAAAATCTGCACATAAATCTTGGCAAGGCGATTAATAGAGTGATGATAAAATCTCCACTCAAGAGACTGTTGAGGAACATATTGCAATACGATCAGAAAACACTTTGCGAGATTGAGAGTGGATTCTGCAGTAACAGGGAGAGTATGGAGCTTATGGCAATAAGAAGGATAGTGGAAAAGATTTTTGAAAGCACAGGAAGCAGCGGATATGGATTTCCGTTCTCCCTGAGACATCTTAATTTTTACAATTCATGCAGAGAATCAATGAAAAAACTAACAGATCTGGAGACAAAGCTTACATGTGTGAAAGCAAAAGAGGTAGCATCAATCGTGAGAATGCAGATAGATCGCATCCTTGACAATAAACAGATAGTGGAGATGGCAGAGCAACTTTCAAGTATGAACAGGATATTTCAGAGTTTCAGAAAAGCATTCAAGATTCCAGATCATGGAAGCCTGTCTGATGATCTCCCAGACGATTCTACCATACATGAGAGTTGCAACATTTTAGTCGGGCAGATGAAAATATATCTCAAGCAGGATATAACAAATTATGAAAGAAAGGCAATCAAGCACATAATAAAGAGATTCAAGGAGAGAGAATCTCTACTCTTTGCTAATAATGCAGAGCACACGATACCGAGGACAAACAACTCCATAGAGAGATTCTTCAGGAAAGTGAGGAAAAATGTGAGGAAGAGATGCGGTAACAAGGCAACAGGAACTGTTCTATCACAGAGCGGAGAAAGTTTGGCACTGTTCCAGAACATGTCAAATCCACTATACATCAAAACAGTATTCGGACAGGAAGATGTTGCTGCGACCTATGCACTATACAGAAAAAAGCTGAAGAAAACATGCATGAATAAAAGCAAGATGATAAAACTGGTGGATATAGGCATAGAAAAGATATTATCAGATTCCCTACCAGGCACACCATATACAGAAGAACAGATGAATGCGTTTTATTCATCTATAAGAATTGGGCAGTGAAGTTATAATTTACTGAGACTATTGAAATAACATCTCATTTGTTATTTTTCGTAATACGAAACTTACCTAACAGATAGATATCAATACGTCTAGTATATCAAAAAATTTTTCAGGGATCAACAATTTTCAACAAGAAACAATCTAAAAATTTATTCTCCTAACGGTATATAATCGGCATAGGTCCATAGGAGAGGTTTATAAGGATGGAGATGTTAACTATGTAACGGTGAAGGGCTGACCTTAGATTTTACATGCGTGCAATTTTATACAGGAAAAAGTAAAGTAAAATGGTCTAAACCAAAAATTTTTAGAAATATCAAATAAAATTTACTTATTTGTCTGATAATGTTATATAAATTCGTTTATTATTTTTTCCTTTATTCTCTCTTTTCAACATGGATATATGCCCCACTTCAGAACTATTTTTAACATGTGTACCTCCATCAGGTTGTATATCCAGATTTTCAATTTCTATCATTCTATATATTTCTAGATCTGGTAATATCTCTTTTTTGACTCTTATCATATTATCTAAAAGCTCCTCTTTTCTGATATATTTTATATTTATTTTTATATTGCTTTTTACAATGTTATTAGAATCATTCAGAATTTCTTCTATAACGGATTCTGCTGAATCATGAAGGTTAAAATCTATCCGTGCTTTATCTGTATATATTTGATTGCCTGTAATTTTTACGTTATAATGGTTGTTCACAACACCGCTTATGATATGCAATGCTGTATGATATCGCATGTGCATATATCTCCTTTTCCAATCTATTGCCAACTTAACCTCTGAATTCTTATAAATAGGTATAGATTCAGTTATGTGATGATATATTTCATCCCGTTTATGTACCATGTCAACATCTAAGGTGGTTCCATTGTAGAAAATGGTTCCAGTGTCGGAGGGTTGCCCACCCCCTTCCGGGTAGAATATTGTCCTGTTCAGTACTATGCCATCCTCACTGGTTTTTAATACTACGCTATCACATTCCCTCATATACGAATCATTTAGATATAGTAGTTCCGTCTCCATGCTAATTGAATGATGTCGTATTGTAATAAATGTATCCCCTATTAACCTTGGTATATGATTTTTGTTGACTCTATTGAAAATTGTTAGTAGATAAATATTTAGTAATGTTGTGCGATTGGTGTATAGAGGTTGTTTTCATGACGTGCGGAAAAAGTATCAGAATGAGAAGATTATTTACGATAAAAAATAACGGTGCCCTCATTGTACCTATGGACCATGGAATAACCTATGGGCCAATAGAGGGGATCAATGATATAGGCAAATTGTTATCAAAGATCAGAACTCCTGTAACAGGTGTTATTCTTCATAAAGGCATTTACATGCGTTTCTATAATGATATTTTTCCTGTACCGTTTATCATGCATCTCTCTGCTTCCACCACTTATTCAACCACTCCAGAAAAAAAGGTTCTTGTATCCACAGTCAAGGAAGCTATACAGTTAGGAGCCACTGCTGTATCTATCCATATCAATATTGGCAACGACTTTGAATCCGATATGTTAAAAGATTTCGGTAAGGTAAGCAGTGAATGCAATGAATACGGAATACCTCTGCTTGCCATGGTATACGGCAGGGGCAATAACATAAAAGATGAATTTGCACCTGATGTTGTTGCACACTGTATACGGATTGCGGAGGAACTGGGCGCAGATATAGTAAAAACCAATTATACAGGTGATATGAAATCTTTTAGAGAGGTTGTCTCCAATACGCATATGCCTGTTTTGATTGCCGGTGGTAAAAGAATGGATAGCACTGCAAAGCTATACGCGATTGTGAAGGACGCAATGAAGGCAGGGGCAAAAGGGGTTTCCATAGGAAGGAATATATTCCAGAGCAATAATCCCAGGGCCGTCATGTCCAAAATATATGAAATAATATACAGTGAACTGGATGAGCAGGATGATTCGTAAATCTGTTATTATAGAGCTAAAGGGAATGGATATGGAGACGCTCCATAGATATATACATGAAGGCATAAAGGAGTTCATCATACCTGATAACAAGGTTGAACTTCACGACCATAGCCTGAAAATATATCAAAGAAAGGATGGAGAAATATACCTTGATAACAGAGTAGCAGGGGTCTACATGGATATAAAAGATGGCAATGAACTTGAAAAGCTGAACAATTTTGATAATGATGTTATGCTGCTGCTCTCCTTTCCGGATGTGAAGAACCTGGCAGCCGAAAAGATAAAGGCAACACTATCCAACAAAAAAGTTGTACCTGTTGCGTATACGATAGAAGAGCTTGAGCTCTATTTTAACGTGCTTGAAAGTGGATTTGACCATGTTGTTTTTGTAGCGGATGGGTACAGCGAAAAACATCTCAATTTCATACGCAAGCTTAACAAAGTTGATAAAATAGAGCTCATAGAAAGAAAGGTTGTGAAGATAAAATGGCTTGGAATGGGAGAGCGGGTATGCATAGACTTCGTTAACAGATTACACCCTGGAGACGGCTGTCTTATAGGTAATTTCTCCAGGGAACTCTATCTGGTAGGTCCTGAAATATACGAAAACTCATTCGCACCGCCGAGAATTTTCAGGGTGAACAGCGGAGCTATACACAGTTATTCCCTCCTTCCTGATGGAAGGACTGCATACCTTTCTGAACTCAGGAGTGGGGATTCCCTTGCCGTTGCGAATATTGATGGTACTGTAAGGCAGGAGATTATAGGGAGGGTTAAAAGGGAATTCAGATCGCTCATTATGGTAATAACAGAGGGTGACAATGCGGAAAACTCTGTTATATTACAGAATGCTGAGAGTGTGTATCTATACGGCAGAAGCAAACATATATTCGTTAATCATCTTAAGACGGGGGACTTGATTCTTGCGTATAAATTAAATATGCCCAGGCACATGGGGATACCCGTAAATGAGGGGATTTCCGAGGTATGAAAGGTACAGGCATATCCTACGGTGCTGTATCAATCGTCAACGGAATCTCTACAAACATAGGCATAGCAATGGGTAATATGCTCAGAGTAATAACCGAGTTAGATTTCGAATATACTGGAGAGACCGTCACCTACAGTCTTAACAACAATATTGTCGTGGACAACAGGGTTATAGATGAGGCACTGCACTGGTTCATAAAGAAAAAGAGGGTGAAGGGAATAAAAGCGGATATAAAGATATACTCAGAAATACCACCTTCTGTAGGGCTTAAGAGTTCATCTGCTGTAGCCATATCCATTCTGAAAGCCCTTTACAGCGGTGCTGGTGATCCTGTAACAGACTCCATCGTAGCGGAGTCCTCCTTTATCAACAGAATGGCTATGGTATCTATAACGGGTGCCTATGACGATGCAGCAGTCTCCTATTACGGAGGTATAGTCGCAGCGAATAACCGGCTGAACCAGCTTGTATCAGTACAGGATATCGCAGAGCCATACATTATAATAATCGCTGTGCCCTCCAAAAAAAATGAGAAATCTGATATTGATAAGGAAGGCTATATACGCAACAGAGATCAATTCCAGAAGGCTATTGAACTTTTCAGGCAGGGAAAGTTTTTTGAGGCTATGGAACTGAACGGAGATATTGTAGGAGGATTATGCAATATTGACCTTAAAACAATCAGAAATGATCTCAGGAATTACGGAGTGAATTGTGTATCCATAAGTGGTACCGGCCCTGCAATATTTCTGATCAAACAACAGCCCTCTATGCTGGAGAAGGTTATCTTATATATCTCTGATATCTCATATCATACCATAATAACTCAAACAAGAAGGTTAGTATATGAACACAATCGGTAAAAATTTAAAAATAACAATATTCGGTGAAAGCCATGGCAATGGCGTAGGAGCCGTAGTGGATGGCCTTCCCGCAGGCATTGAATTGCCACACGACCTTATCAGGAATGATTTAGACAGGAGGCGACCAGGATCCAAGCCCTTTGTAACAACACGTAAAGAACTAGACCATTATGAAATACTATCAGGCGTAAGAAACGATATTACAAATGGCTATCCTTTAACTGTATTTGTGAAAAACAGCGATGTTGATGACAGGGATGCAAATGTTTACGCAGATGCACCCAGACCCGGGCATGCAGATTATCCGGCCATAATAAAGCATCACGGCATGGCGGATATACGGGGTGGTGGGGAATCATCGGGCAGAATGACTGTACCGATTGTTATAGCAGGAGCCATAGCAAAGCATCTCCTGATGAAAAAGGAGATTTTTATATACGGATACACAGCCCAGATAGGCAGGGTGAAAATACCTGAAACGATTCCAGAGGATCTGCTTAAAAAGGCATGGTCCATGAATCCATATTCGGTTCCTGATGCTGCCTTATACGAAAAAATGGTAGAAGAGGTGGGGCAATTCTATGCACAGGGCGATAGTGTAGGCGGCGTCATAGAGTGCATAAGCTCCAGAATGCCGGTGGGAATGGGCGATCCCTTCTTCAATTCTATGGAAAGCGTTATATCCAGTTATCTTTTCTCTATACCCGGGATCAAGGGAGTATATTTTGGTGATGGGTTGAACACTCCGTATATACCGGGCAGTAAATTCAACGATGAATTGTATGTTGAAAATGATGCAATACGGCTAAAAACCAATCACAACGGAGGAATAAACGGTGGGTTGACTAACGGCAACCCTCTTAAAATAGGCGCAATGGTAAGACCCCCCTCCTCTATAAAAAAAAATCAGAAAACCGTCAGGCTCAGTACAAAAGAGGAGGTTGAACTCACCCTCAAGGGGAGATATGATCCCTGCATTGTTCCCAGAATGGTTGTCGTTATGGAAAGCATGATCGCCCTATCCATCGCAGACCTGGTTGCGGGTGATGATTTATGATAAAAGCTGCTGTGGCAGGTGCTTCTGGCATTATTGGAGAACATATGGTTCTCCATCTTGCCAGGCATCCTTTTTTTGAGGTTGTTGCGTACGGTTCATCCAGAACTGAACCATTAAAGGATAGATGGATGCTACCTCAGGGGGTGGATGGGTTAAATGATATAGAGCTAAGACCGTACAGTATCCAGGAGTTAGCAGATTTGGGCGTAAGGGTTGTCTTCAGTGCGCTGTCATCTCCCTTCGCAGAAAAATATGAATTGGAGGCTGTATCTGCAGGCATGCATGTTATATCCAACAGCAGCCCTTTCAGGCTTGATCCAGAAATTCCGTTGATAATACCTGAGGTCAACAAAGGCATAGTTGACAAATATACCTCAAAGTTGATTAAGAATCCTAACTGTACCACTACAGGAGTTGCCATTGCAATAAATGCCCTCATGAATTATGGTATAGATATAAAGGAGATCTATTTAACCACATATCAATCTCTTTCAGGAGATTCTTCGTTAACAGCGTATAACAGTTTTGGAAATGTCATTCCCTATATAAGCGGAGAGGAGGAGAAGATTGTAAAGGAACTGAAAAAGATGACCGGTATAGAGATACCCGTTAATGTACATGCAGCACGCGTAAATGTTTCTGCTGGCCATATGGAATCGCTTTTTATAAAGACAGGTAAGGTATATAGCAAAGAGGAGGTGATCGCAGCCTTAGAGAATCTGCAGCCTGTAAGGGACCTGCCATCATCTCCATCACGTGTCATAAAAATTTTTTATGAAAAGGATAGGCCCCAGCCAATTCTTGATTCATGGATAGATCAGAAAGATCGCATACCAGGAATGACTGTATCTGCAGGGCGAATAAACGTTGAGCAGAATGTAATAGGCATGTTCATTCTGGTGAACAACCTCATAAGAGGAGGCGCAGGCGGTTCCATTCTCAATGGAGAACTGCTTCATTACAGAAATATATTAAGGTGAGCGTTCTGCTGGATAGTGAATCTACAATAGGCATGGATCTCTACGCAACCTCTACACCCGGCATAAATGGACGGTTAAAAAAAATTCCCGAGCATTTTATCGTAGAGGAGATTCCGCTAGACATTCCCAGATCTGATACAGGCATATACGTTGTACTTGAAATAGAGTCGCGTAACTGGGAAACCAACAGGTTATTGAAAGCCATTTCTGCGCAGCTCAGGGTAAGCAGACATGCAATAAAGATTGCTGGAACAAAGGATAGAAGAGCAATAAAAAGGCAGTACATATCCTTCAGAGGTGATATGAACGAAATATCCCGGATAAATCTGAACGATTTCAGAATTGTGAATGCATTCAGGTCAAATAAAGGTATTGACCTGGGTAAATTATGGGGCAACAAATTTTCTATTATCGTATCCGATATAGAGTACAGCGATCAGGTTACCTCCGACTATATCAAAAACACCCTTGATGAACTTAATGGCACCTTTCCCAATTTTTTCGGGCAGCAGAGATTCGGTGTGCTGAGACCTGTAACGCACCTTGTAGGCAAAGAGATTATACACAGAAACTGGAAGGAGGCGGTAAGGCTATACGTGGGCAATCCAGTCAAAGAGGAGGACGTTGAGGTATACAACGCAAGAAAATTTTTTGATGACAGTTTTGATGCAAACCAATCGATTAAGCTCTACCCCGGTAAGCTCACCTTTGAAACAGCAATTCTCAATCAGATCATCAAAAGCAATTCTGATTATGAAAATGGATTCTCCGTCTTATCCAAAAATCTGCAGATGATGTTTGTTCACGCATATCAATCATATATATTCAATAAACTTCTTTCCCTGCGCATGAAGGAGGTTGGCGATCTAAATACTTTGTTTTTAGGTGACAGGATCTTCCCTGTCAGCAGGGAGCAGGGCGTTATGGAGGACAAAATTATTACTGTTGATAACTATAACATATCCAAAATTGAATCCAAAATATCTGAAAAAAAGGCTGTACTTGCACTACCGATCGTAGGACATTCATTTACTTTTAGCAATGGAAAGCCAGGCGAGTTTGAACATAAGGTTATTGATGAATCAGAGCTTCCGCTCTTCATGAATCCTGATCACAGAGAGTTCTCTTCAACAGGTTATGTAAGATCTGCAAATGGATTTCTGTTTGATCTGAAGTGGAATGTCAGGGATAACCACGCCTTTTTTGACTTCAATCTCACAAAAGGCTGTTATGCAACAGTATTTTTAAGAGAGGTTATGAAGACAAGCCCAGCCAATTATGGATAAACGTAAAAGAATATCAATGGTAAATCCTGTTTATTGAATATATTCATATAAACGATTTCCATAATATACTTCAATGACGGAACCCCAGAATAACAGTAAAGAGGATATTACAGGTGCAGAAGCTGTAATAATTCATGGAACATGGTTTGGCAGGGATGCAATATATAAAAAAAGAATCACAAAAAAGTACAGAGTGGAGCAGCTGGACAGGAAGATCAGAGTCAGCAGAATGAAGCATGAACTGAAAATGATTCACAACGCAAGGCTAAGTGGCGTTACAGTACCATGGATATACGACGTGGATATGTTTGAGCTAACAATAGTAATGGAATATATAAACGGAAAGACCCTGAAAGAGGAACTGGAAAACAAGAATAATGCTGAGCATAATCTTGAAGAATTGGTAAAAGAGATTATAAAAATGCATTCCAATAAAATAGCACACGGGGATCTCACCACCTCAAACGTTATAGTATCCAATGGAAAACTGGTGTTCATAGACTTTTCTCTGGGAACAGGCAGAGCTTCCATAGAGGAGCTTGCCGTGGACATCCACATGCTGAAGGAGGTATTCCTTTCGGCGCATGAACAATACAGGGAACTGCTTGATAAACTGCTTCTTGAATACGCTACCTCGTGGAATTACGGAGAAGAGGTAATCAAAAAAGAGATTGAAATATCAAAAAGAGGCAGGTACACATGATCTATCCTGAAAATTTATGAAATTTTGGATGGAACTATATAGCATTATAAAAAAAGCAGATATATACTTCTGCCAGTGACCGGTTGTTTTAATAAATATAGCGAAAAGAATTCTGGTAAAATATAGCCAAATTATATATAGTAGCATATTGATGAGGGTAATGGTATATATGAGCAGAAATAATAATTATAGTAAATATGGTGTAGTATTAGTTGCAGCGGTATGCCTCATTCTACTCGCAGGTGTACTCCCGATTTACGGTATTGGCAATCATAACATTAGCCAGAGTCCAGCAAAGCATGAGCCATCAGCACAGGTAAGTTCCAGTATTCATTCAACAGAGGGGCCAGGATTGATCAGATCCTACAGCACAACAAATTATACACTGAATTTTACAGAGACAGGGTTGCCTGCAGGCACTCCGTGGAAAGTTTCAGTGAATAGCACCGCGAGTGGCACAACAAACAGTACGAAAACGGGTACCACTGCTACAATATCGTTTAATCTTGTAAGTGCACAATATAGCAGTAGAATTTATTTTATTTATTACAAGGGATCTGGGTATTTACCCAATACGCAGGTATATCAAATATTTTTGTATAGTAATATCACAAAAAATATAAACTTCTCATTGAATCCATCTGCACAACAACCAGTATTTGTATTCAATGGGTCGTACGCAAACTATACGGGCGTTGGGACATATGGAACAACTACTTTTTATATGAACGAATCTAATACAATATCGGATGTTAATACCACAAGTCAGAGTTTCAATGTTTTCAGTATCTCTAGCAGTTCGTTTGGTCCATATACCAGTTATCAGTATGAAAATGAAACCGGTACCTTTGCCAACACAACAGCTGCATTTCCGGGATTTAATGTTACAGAACTCACTGCTATGAATAACGGTAATATTAGTGGCATGAAAGGAACAGGTGGCAGCAAGATAACGGTGACAGAAGGTGTTTACGTAGACGTACCAATAGGCACATTAGCCACAGACGAAGTTAACAACACAAACGCTAGCTCCAGTACAATATTTTGGGTAGACAATTCCTCTGGAATTATTGCAATGGTGACATACACCAGTTATTCTATCTCCATGAAAGAGCATATTGTATCTACAAATATTCCAATGACAAAATATTTTAGCTATCCAGTATACTTCACGGAGTCTGGTCTGCCAAGCGGAACGACGTGGAGCGTGTATACCAACGGCATGAACTACACCTCTGGTAGCAGTACCATATCGCTTAGCCTTCCAAACGGAACCTACTCATACACTCTGGGAGCTGTGAGCGGGTACAGCGCAAATCGACCAACCGGAATTTACAAAATCACCGGCGCCGAAATCTTATGGGCAATCACTTTTTCACCTACTTCCTCCAATAGTACTTCCACCTATCCAGTATACTTCAATGAGTCTGGTCTGCCGACCGGAACTACGTGGAGTGTGAATATAAATAACTTTAACTATAACTCTAACACTAGTACCATATCGCTCAGTCTTCCCAACGGAACCTACTCTTTCTATATCTATCCCGTTAGTGGGTATAGTGCCAGTCCATCATCTGCTGGATCTATAACGGTTAATGGTGGGCCATCCAGTGTATTCATCACATTTTATCTGTCATCCACCAGTAGCAACGGAACGTTATACTTTTATGAATCAGGCCTGGCTAACGGAACCAACTGGAGTGTAACGTTGAATACCACAACGAAGAGTTCAACTACAGGCAGTATAAGTTTCACTGTTCCTGCAGGTACCTATAGATACAGAGTTAATAGTGTAAGTGGGTACGTAGCAAATCCATCAAGCGGTTCGGAATCAATTTCAGGTGGCTCAAGCTCAACTGTATTTATTAGCTTTATGCAGAATACTCATGCAGCCCAGCCAGTATTTGTATTTAATGGATCTTACGCAAATTATACAATGAATTCATCATATAACGGGCATTATTTCAACGGTACGATAAGGTATAAAATAGATATGGTTAACCTTACCATACAGACATTTAACATCAATATGACTTCAACGGTATCCAGCTCTGGCAGCAGTAGCAATAACCTTGGAACCTTTGCGAATCCATCTAGCTTTCCTGGATTGAATGTGACTGTTCTACAGGATCTAAACAGCGGTACTGTTCCTAAGAATCTATTTCCAGGATCGATAGCCCTGTTTAAAAATTTAACGCTTACAAGAGATGTCAGTGTAACAGTTCCTGCAGGTACATTTACTACAGATGAATTAAGCATGAGTAATACAACAGTATCTCTATTTTTGTATATTGAATCCTACTCAGGAATTGTGGTTAAAGAAAAAGTTGCTTTTAAGAATGGTGCTAGTAATATCACTACCACTTTGCAGATGGTTCTTACAGGCACAAACACTCCAACGAGCAGCCCATCAAGTGGCTCGTCAAGTGGTCCTCTGGGTGGATCCGCGTTTTCAATATTTGGAGTTGGAATTAGCTATCTATTCATATTGATAATAGTGGCAGTCATCGTAGTGGTTGCAGTTGCATTAATCATGATGGGCAGGAAAAAGAAACCAGGTGTTACTACCGCTCCAGCGCAAATGGCTCAAGGCCAGCAAATGCAGTCAGTGCCTGTACAGCAGAATCAATATCAACCAGTGAACAATAGCGGTGCCGGGCAATGGCCACCACCACCTGCACCACCACAGCAGCCTGTACCGCCGCCACCTAAAATGCCGTAAAGCGGGCTGACATTAACCTGTTCCTATTTTTATATTTAACAAAATAAAATAAAATGTGCACTGATTAAATGCTTATGTTGTTAGTTTTATACGTTGTGGGTTATAAATACATTGGATAGTTCATCAATGACATCTGAGGTAGTCATACTCCATCTTTTTTTGTTAAAAGCAATATCTCCAGCAAATCCGTTTATATAAGTTCCGAGCACAGCTGCGTTATATAAATCCATACCCTTACCTATAAGGCCACCTATTATTCCTGAGAGAAGATCACCCGTACCTCCAACAGACATTCTGCTATTACCTGTTCTGTTAAGCTTAACCGATCTTCCATCGGTAACAATATCTATAACCCCTTTAAGAACCACAACCTGATCTATTTTTTCTGCAAATTTTTTTACCTGAATAATTTTATTATCAAGATCATTATCCAATTTAATGTCTGTGAGCATTTCAAATTCTCCTCTGTGCGGTGTTAATACAGCTTTCTTTCCATTCAGGATTGATAAATGTTTCTTTATGGCATGCAATCCATCTGCGTCTATAACCATTGGCCTATCCGTTTTTTTAATCAGTTCACAAAAGGTTCTCTCTATCTCACCACCTCTTCCGATACCCATTCCCATGACGATCGCGTTATAATCTGATGGACTATATATGCTTATTATCTCCTTATTCAGATGTTCTCCATTATATTTTATGGTGATAATATCCGGAGAATATGCAGCCATGACATCATTGATGGATTCAGGAACAATTGCGTATGCAAGGTCCGCACCTATTTTTAAAGCACCCATCAATGCAAAATAGACTGCTCCTGTGTATGGACCACCACCAATTACGGCTACCTTTCCGTTATCGCCTTTTTTAGCCTCTTTTTTTGGGACAGGATATAGCAACATATTTCCCATTCCTGTGTAGAGCATAGCGTCATGGGGTATGCCTATATCCACTATGTATATTGTACCACAGTTATGGGTGTTCATGCCCTCTTTAATATCATGCATGGTTATCGTTGCATCTGCATTTACAAAAAGATCTGTCCCAAATCCGGTAGGAACATCAACAGCTACCACTTCAGCGTCAGATCTGTTTATTGTGTCTACAGCATATCTGTACTGTTCTGATAAGTTACCCCTCAAGCCTGCACCAAGCAATGCATCCACCACAAGATCCACCTTATTCAAATCATCCATCGGAATATCCCAGTGAACAGATATCGTTTTATCTATTTTGTTAAAATTCATTTTTGCCACAGACGTTTTAATATTTTCAGGTGATCCAACAAGCCATATTGAAACGTCCACCCCTTTCTTTTGCAGGTATCTTGCAGCTACAAAACCATCACCACCATTATTGCCGTAGCCTGCAGCAATCAACACCTTTTTTTTTTCAACCTTAAATTTTGTCAATAGAATTTCAGCTATACCTCTTCCTGCATTCTCCATTAAAATATCTTCGGTTATTCCGTACTGTTCTGAATTTTTTTCTAAAACCTTCATTTCTTTAATTGTTAACATATGATCGTATATAGATAAAACTATATTTTTACTTTAGGTATCTATTTTTATATTTTGCGTAATTGTCTCTGTATTTGGATATACTATGCAATATTTTAGCCAAGGATATTCCAGATTGATAAACCAAAAATTTATATAGAATAAGCGGCTATTATGGTAATTGCTCATCAGTAAATGATGAGATGTGTACCTAATGACGGCCCATGAAAGATAGCAGTTACCTGCTTTCGATGATCTTCGGGTGTTCCATGGTGCACAAAAGGAGATATGGAGGTATGAGAAACCCGGATTATCCGTGACCTCTCATGGCCTGACATTTACATTATCAAGGATGTTGCAGAGCTAAGACGCTAATTCTAAAAATTAAAATTAACATTCCGGTTGATCCTGCCGGCGGGCACCGCTATTGGAGTTCGATTAAGCCATGCGAGTCGAGAGGTGTAAGACCTCGGCATACTGCTCAGTAAAACGCGGATAATCTGCCCTTAAGTAGAGGATAATCTCGGGAAACTGAGAATAATACTTTATAAATGTTCTATGCTGGAATGCTTGAACATTGAAACCTTCGGGGCTTAAGGATGAGTCTGCGGCTTATCAGGCTGTAGTGGGTGTAATGGACCCACTAACCTAAGACGAGTATGGGCTTTGGGAGAAGTAGCCCAGAGATGGATTCTGAGACACGAATCCAGGTCCTACGGGGCGCAGCAGGCGCGAAACCTCCACAATGTGGGAAACCACGATGGGGGAACTCCAAGTGCTAACGCTATGCGTTAGCTGTTCTTATGTGTAAAAAGCATGAGGAGAAAGAGCCGGGTAAGACGGGTGCCAGCCGCCGCGGTAATACCCGCGGCTCGAGTGGTGCTCATTATTATTGAGCCTAAAACGTTCGTAGCCGGTTTGGTAAATTCTTGGGTAAATAGAATAGCTTAACTATTCTAATTCCGAGGAGACTGCTAAACTTGGGACTGGGAGAGGTGAAATGTACTTTCGGGGTAGGGGTAAAATCCTGTAATCCTGAAAGGACAACCAGTGGCGAAGGCGTTTCACTAGAACAGATCCGACGGTGAGGAACTAAGCCCTAGGGCGCAAACGGGATTAGATACCCCGGTAGTCTAGGGTGTAAACGCTGCAGACTTGGTGTTAGGTTTCCTGAGGGGGAATCTAGTGCCGGAGAGAAGTTGTTAAGTCTGCTGCTTGGGGAGTACGGTCGCAAGACTGAAACTTAAAGGAATTGGCGGGGGAGCACCGCAACGGGAGTAGTGTGCGGTTCAATTGGATTCAACGCCGGAAAACTCACCAGGAGCGACTAATGGATGAAAGCCAGGCTGATGACCTTGCTTGATCATTAGAGAGGTGGTGCATGGCCGTCGCCAGTTCGTACCGTAGGGCGTTCTGTTAAGTCAGATAACGAACGAGACCCTCGCCCTTTATTGCTATCTACCTCTCCGGAGGTAGAGCACTTTAAGGGGACCGCTAACGCAAAGTTAGAGGAAGGGGAGGTCTACGGTAGGTCAGTATGCCCCGAATCTCCTGGGCAACACGCGCACTACAAAGATTGGGACAATGGGATTCAACCTCGAAAGGGGAAGGTAATCCTTAAACCCAACCACGGTTTGGATTGAGGGCTGTAATTCGCCCTCATGAAACTGGATTCCGTAGTAATCGCGGATCAACATTCCGCGGTGAATGTGCCCCTGCTCCTTGCACACACCGCCCGTCAAGCCATCCGAATTGGGCCTGAGTGAGGGCTATTCTATGTGAATATTTCGAACTTGAGTTCAGTAAGGGGGGCTAAGTCGTAACAAGGTATCTGTAGGGGAACCTGCAGATGGATCACCTCCAAATAAAAAAAATAATGTAAATGTCTTCACTGTATTCTCCTTTCCATTTATTTTACAAAAGAATTGGTAAATACAAAATCTTTTTTAACCTTAAAGGTATGTTACCGTTCATGTATGAAAATGTTGACAGGGCAATAGAGTCACTCCGCAGAGGTGAGTTTATACTCATATATGATTTTGACAACAGAGAAGGTGAGACTGATTTTGTTATCGCATCCGGTCGTGTAACAGATTCTGCAATAAGAACGATGAGGAAAGATGGTGGAGGGCTTATCTGTACCTGTGTACCGTACAGCTTCTGGAAAAAAATTGATATGCCTTATATGGTTGATATTTACAGATCTATATGGGATAGATATCCATTACTCAAATATATGGAGGCCAATGACATACCTTATGACGCAAAATCTTCATTCAGTATAACCATAAATCACAGAAAGAGCTTTACGGGCATAACAGATAGAGACAGGGCGCTCACCATATCTGAGTTCGCAAGGGTTATAGAATATGCCGGAACTCATGAACAGAATGAAATTTTATCCCTTTTAGAGAAAAATTTTAGAACACCGGGGCACGTATCCTTATTGAATGGCAGTAATGATCTGTTAAATCAACGTAGGGGCCATACTGAACTATCTCTCTTTATGATGTATGCGGCAGGGCTGCTTCCGTCCTCTACAATCTGTGAGATGATGGGTGATGATGGCTACTCCCTTTCGAAAAAGGAGGCCATGAAATACGCAGAAGAGCATAACATTCCGTACCTAACAGGAAATGAAATTTTAATGTATAAAGAAAGGCTAAAATCTGCAAACATTACCGTTTAAAAAAATTTTAATGTGATTCGATCTTTTTCCTGTAAAGTGAATTGGAAAGTTTAATTATTTCTTCAGGCTCTATCTGTTCAACCCTCATATCCGGATATTGCATGAATTCAGGTGGTGTCTCCATATCCATGTAATCCTTCAGTATTGTTCTGATCTTTTTTCTTCTATGCATGAACAGTACTCTTATAAATTGATCTGTAAATTCTTCTGATAATACCTTGTCTGATCTTTCAGAGACAGGTATTATCTTTACAGCGGTAGAACGTACCTCTGGGGGGGGATCAAATGCATCTGCGGGAAGATCAAATAATTTATATATATCCGCGTGGAGATAAGAGGTAACGGTTAACCTGCTGTAATCCTTCGAGCCTGTATGGGCTGTCAGCCTATCTGCAAACTCTTTCTGAAATATTATAACTGCTGATTCAAACTTCATGGTGTAGATCCTGTACAGAATAGGGCTGGAAAGGTTGTAAGGAATATTTGATACAATTTTATCAATTCTATATTTTGATAGATCTATTTCTAAAAAATCACCCTCTATTATCTTAACTGTACTGTTTCTGAATCTCTTTTTAAGATATTCAACCATATAGGGGTCTTTCTCTATAACCGTTACCTTATCTGTTTTTTCGATCAACTTTTCTGTGAGATTTCCTGTACCACCGCCTATCTCCAGTACCCTATCCGAAGAATTTATAGAAGCAGAGGACACCTCCATGTCAATATACCTTTCATTGACCAGGAATCTCTGACCATATTTTAATTTTGCATATCTATGCCTGTTCTGTTTATTTGGATACAAAGAGGTGATATTTTTCATTCTGATCCATTAACTCCATCTTTATCCTTTCAAAAAAGATATCTACCAGATTATGTATATGTACTCTGTTTTCTATATCGCTAAAGCTCTTAAAGGGTACCTTTCGTTTCTCCTCAACAAGAGAGAGCATGGTCTTTTTTCCTATTCCAGGCAGGAGCTCCAGCATGTGAAACTTTTTGGATATTGGCTGTGTATTGTTGATAAACTCGACAAATCTACCTTCGTTATTCTCCACGATCTGCTTTATTATCGGCTCAAGTTGATTCTGGGCAGTGGGTGTTATATCGTCATAGTTTACCCTTCTTTTGACCTGTTTTACCTCTTTTCTCTTTACAATTTCCTTACCTATATATATTCTATCCCCTATGCCGACTGATACAGATGGGTGCAATATGACCTCAAATAATTTAAAATAACTTTCACCTACAACATACGCAATTGCATCCCTGGAGACCTGTCTTACATCCATTCTACCGTGAGGCAGAAAATCTATAACATAAACATAGTCTTCATGCTTATCAATAATACCCATCTACTCTTCCCCTCTTAATTAAAATTGATCAAAGATACTTTTTAACTATTGAAAGTACCTTTTCTATATCATCGTCTTTATAATTCCTTATTTTTTGAAAAATCGCTCTTACCTCTTCCGGAAACTGAGGCATTACATCTGCTATTTTAACAGCAAGTTTCTCATCTATATTAACTACCTCCATCAGCTCATTTACCATCTTACGTATCTCTTTTGATTTTATTGTATTCAACTTCTGCAAATATGTAAGCGTAGATTTAGCCAGTTGGGATAATTCCCTCTGTTTAGATTCCTCTTCAAGAATTGTTTTAACTTCATGAACCGTATAATAGTGTACTTCTGCCATTTAATCACACTCATTGCCATATTCTTATATGCACCGGATGTGATATAATTATTTTACTCTTTCCGCCATCTATCAACTCCAGCACATATGCGCGACCTCTTCTGCCTACCACCGTAGCCACCTTTCCCTGATATCTGGGATGTGGCATTCCCTTCATGACAGAGGGGTTTATATTGATAATCACCTTAGTACCGTCATCAAAATGCTGAAAGTAATGGGATACAGGCGGCATTCCCTTTTCCCATACCTTTTTTTTCATTACCATTCTTGTCCTAGACCTAAATCCTTTAGAAGATTTCACCATATCTATCACCACTTTTAATAATAAACCTTAACCACATCCAGCTCCTTAACCTCACAACCAGTACCTACAACCTCTGTAAAGCTAGGGGTTGTTCTACCCCCATCCCCATTTATCAGTTCCTTTATGTATGTACCTGATTCTGCTCTGATCTTTAATTTATATGTTTTATCTATATTATCTACTAATATAATATCTTTTACCTCTCTCTTTCTTATAAGGTCTGCCCTTCTAGAAAGAACCCGTGTAGGTGTTTTCTGCATGATTGTTTTTCCTTTTATAGTTTCAATTGCCAATAAAACGGTATCTTTTTTAGCATCGGTTATAAACGTTACTATGTATTCTTTATCGGGAGTGGCATTTTTTATTCTCTCTACCATGCTCCCTTTGACATATGAAAGATGGGTAACCTCGATCTTCCCCGTGCCATGCTGGTTTATTTTTTTTTCCATAAGTTCCAGATTCACAATCCGTTTTTTAGGTTCTCTCAACTCAATAATAAAAGGTCTACCGTCACCTACCATCAATGCATCAATATCCTCTCTCCCCATACCATGAAACTTTTCATCTTTAGGTTCTGTCTCCTTTACAATCTCATATGCTATCTGTTCCTCTATGCTTGTATCATACAACTTACCGGTATTGCTGCATCTATCACAACCCTTACCATTACATGCCCGGCAGTTCCATCTTGTCTGTGGAATGCTCCTGATATATTTCCTGTACCTTCCGTATATATAAATTGGATATACAACTATCGTTACTGTGTCAAAGGAGGTATCCACCAGTATGGTTACATCTGGCTCTTCTATACTGGCCTCCTTTCCGGCTTTATGTAAAAAGTATTTACCAAATTCTCTGTTAAATTCTGATTTTATACTTTCTCCCCACTTCGTTCCGGATTCATTCCATATCTGTTCCTCTTTGGCGTATATTTCTGAATCAAACCTGGAACCTACTGAGAATTTACTGAACTCAATGCCGTCAAGTTTTGTTATGGATATGTTATAATATTTTTCAAAATTCAGAAAAATACCGGAACAGATTTCACATTCTTTGTCGTAGTCCTTACCACCTATTGCTAATCCCCGTTCTATATTCGTGTATCCTTTACCCACTTTTCCCAGAGCTCTTCCTCTGCATCTTATGCATAACTTCATCTCATTAAGTTTAGCAATGGTATCCTTCATCTCCTCTTTTATTTCATCTATAAAATTCATTAAACTGCCTTATAGTATGCAAGAATATCAAATTTACGGAATCATTTGACTCAAGTTTACAAAGGGATAAGATGAGGGGTTCAAAATAATTAGTGTTTTGCAAGTTCGAACTGCAATTATAACACCCACCCTAGCACATAGTTTCAAAGCAATCGATTTTTACAAGTTCACAACGATGTTTTGTTTCTATTTTTTGTATTACCTACCGTCTTATCAAAGAATATCTTTAGATTTAACAGGTCAATCAATCTTTCTGTCTCCTTATTCATCTCACTGAGTCTCCATTCAATCTTTCTATTTTCGTATAACGATCCGATTGCATAGACATTTCTCAGGATCTCCAGTGTCTCCTCTGCACTCATCTCCATTCCAACATTTTTCATCTTGAGCCTCAGCAGTCTCAGACCTAGTAAGGCGGTAACGCGCACAAATATATGTATCAGTATCTGCTGATCCGTCCATGCATACATTGGCGTGACGGATATGTTATCCTCATAATTCATCTTTTTGAATGAATCCTCAATGACACACCTGTCCTTATACTGCTTCACTATATCGGTTGTATCCATCTCCAGTCTGTCGGTGAAAATTATATTCTTCCCAAACATAAAATCGACTAGTTCTCTCTTCTCCGCTATGGTTACTGAGAATTTTCCGTTGTACTCTATACTGTATTCGATGAATCGGTTCATTCTCTTCTCCTTCAGGTATGCGTCCATGGCCAGCCTCATCATCTCTACTTTCCTCTTTATCTTAGATTTGTCAACATCGACTAACAGATTTAAATGAGAAACCGGAGAGAATACATAGAGTATGCATTCAATGTATACAAGAATAATTTAGGTGTGGACAGTATGTATCTTCAGGACGAACATATGGTGTTTTCATACATGTTTCTGAATATGTTGTCATTATATATTCATTTTCAGGTAATGAATATGATGGATGTGAAAGAGAGCGTGAGAGATGTTCTGCTGATACTGTCCACCATAAAGATATATAGATATGGAAATAGAGAAATGGTGAGTGAAATATCAAAAAAAGCGAATGATATTATAACGAATTTAAAAATAAATATAGACATATTACGTAAAAATCAATGATTTAAGGATCGTATATATGTAGATCGGCCTACAGGTCCTTAATCTTCGCCATGTTATTTCTACGCAATCCCTATGTGTTACACTGCTGTGAACTCGCCGTAAGTCAGAGATTTTACAGTTTTAGATACTGTCCTGTCTCTTTACGACAACGTTCATAAAGTATCATTTTATAATATCCATGTAGATAATATAAATATAAATTTTTCAGTGCTTCGTGGGTTCAACGTAAAATAATATAAAAATATTATTCATATAGCTATATATAATTGACATAGAAATAATCAAAAATGTTATAAGGCTGTACAGCTTTGGTAGCTATTAGCAGGTTGTAGGTATTAATATGGCATATATGGGGATTAGCGAAAAAGATATTGAAATTTATGAAATGAAAAAGATGGATTTATCAGATGCAATAATATTGGATGGCTTTCCCAGTGTTGGTCTTGTAAGTTCTATTGTTGCAAATTATCTGGTAAATGTACTGGATATGGTTCAGATTGGTGTTATGGAATCCAATTATTTTCCGGCTGTATCTTTAATACGGGATAGTGAACCATTAAATCCTGTTAGAATTTATGCAACAATTAACTATGAAAATAATGGTCATAAAATTATTAAGGATAAGATTATTGCCTTTATTTCGGAATTTCAGCCTCAACAGACAATACTGAGGGCAATAGCTAACAAAATGTTGAATTGGGCCACAGAGAATAAATGTGCACTTATAGTATCGCCGCAGGGACTTACTGCTGAAGAACCTAACAAAGCACTGGATACGCGTATATATGGTATTGCATCAACAAGACGGGCCAAAGAACTTTTTATTGAGCCCAACGTAGCAATATTCACGGATGGTGTTATAAATGGCGTTACCGGTGTGCTTCTCAACGAAGGCAAAAGAAGAAATTATGACGTAATTACCTTTCTTTCTGAAGCGCACCAAGATTATCCTGATGCACGTGCATCAGCAAAATTGATAGAGGTTATAAATAATGTTCTTTTAAAAACAAAGGTGGATGCTGAGCCTCTATTTGAAGAGGCAGCTAAAATAGAGATGCAGATAAAAGCTATTCAGAAACAGACAACCTCTCAAATAAAGGAATCAAATAAAACTACATTAATGTACAGTTAATGTTTTATCTCTGCGACCGAGAAGACCCTTTCCCATCCAATAAGATATGGGATGAAAGCGAACAAAAAGTTTTTATGGTTATATAGATAAACACAATAATATATAAATACTATATAACCATTTAGTATATCATTATGACTATCAGAACTCATCAATATGGGTTATATCCTGATAAAAAAACTGTTAAAATATTAAAAATGTTAATAACATGGTTCAGAATCACAATCTTGCAAAGAGTATATCAGACGTCGCCTACTGGAAAGCAAACCGATAGACCGATGTGTTTACAGAGCCGAAAATGCTGGTAAATTCATGGAGTTTGTAAATCTCAGGGGGCAGGTCAAATATGCTCATCCTGCGGTGTAATAGTAAAGAAGGACCAGCCTGTACGAATCCATAGACGCATAATAACTGCGGGTTGGTAACGGGCAGAGACCTCAACGGTGCATTGAATATAAGAGAGAGGTACATACAGGATGTGTGGAACTCTCAAGAACTTAGAGTAGCCTACAAAAAGGTTGTTGGGGCTCCTACCTCTACATACCGTAAAGATATGCAAGTTAAAGCGATGAAGCAGGAAGCCATGCCCGTAAGGGCGGGGTAGTCCACTGATTAGCAGAATTAAATAACCCCTGGTTGTTGAAGTGAGTCATGAATATTGTTAAATTGGGTGGTAGTGTTATCACAGACAAATCACGTTACAAAAAATTAAACAGAAATGTGATTGACAGGTTAATTTTAGAAATTGCGAATGCAAAAAAGGAGATCATACTTGTGCATGGTGGTGGATCTTTTGGGCATACTCTCGCAAAGGAGGGTAATATTGGGCATGGTACCGTTGATAACACGGATCTAACAAGATCAATTGTGTCCAGGATCTCATATGATATGGTTGAATTGAATCTTTTTATTGGAAATATGATGGTAAAGCATGGTTTAAATCCATTTGCTATTGCACCACATTCTTTTATAGTTCAGAAGGAAGGATCTGTAAAGGCAATAAATATTGCCATGATAAAAAAGGTACTGGATAAAGGTCTCATACCAGTTATATACGGGGATGTTGTTATTGATACTAAATGGGGTTATTCTATAATATCTGGTGATGATATTATTTACAGATTATCAGAAAAAATTAAACCAGAAAAAGTTATTTTTGTGTCGGATGTGGATGGTGTTTTAGATAAAAATAAAAAAGTCATTTCAATGCTGTCATCAATAAATACAAAAAACATTGCATCTATGAAAAAGAAAATAGATGTTACAGGATCTATATTTAAAAAAATAGAGGTTATGAAAAAAATATCAGGAAATGGCATCAATGTAATGTTCATAAATGGAAAAGTAAGAAACAGGCTATACTGTGCATTAACAGGCAGAGATGTTGTATGCACAACCTCCCCGTAAATGTCTGCATATGAAATTCACCCGCTTATATGTATGTTCAAAATGAACATACAAACAATAATTATAGATTACATACATCTACACTGTTTAATGAGGGTGAGAATATGTACACAATAGTAGATAAAAAGGAAGAATCAAAAAATAGGATTAATGCATCTGTTGTAGAGCTTATCTGTCCTGAATGCAAAAGTAAAAATATAGTGAAGGACGAAAAAAAGGGAGAATTTGTCTGCCAAAACTGTGGTCTTGTAGTTTTTGAAAATATGATAAATCAGGAACGTGGCTATGTAAACATAAATGATAAAAACGAGGCAATTGGGTTTGGAGATTTTTTTACATCTAGTATAGGCGTCGATACCTCCACCGAAATTGGCAGGGATATGAGAGACATTCAGGGTAATAAACTTACAAACGATATTATATATAAATTTAACAACCTCAGACGTTTAAACAAAAGAATAAGAAATGCCAAAGGTATAGAACGAAACATTTCAATGGCAATGATTGAAATCAACAGGCTTTCGAGCGTTATGTCTCTTTCTAAAGAGGTACGAGAAGAAACCATAAACATATACAGAAAGGCCTTAAAAAGTAACATAACACATGGTAAAAAAATTACATCACTTGTAGCCGCATCTGTATATGCTGCTACAAGATTACGCAACGTTCCAAGGACCATCAAAGAGATTTCGCAGTACTCCAAATCTTCCAAACTTGAAATAACCAGAGCTTATGCAACTATCTCCCACGGACTTAAACTCAAAATACCACTATTAACACTGGATGATTTCGTAATAAGGTTCTCTGATGATCTTAATTTAGTAGGTGATGCAAGAAAAAAAATATATGAATATGTCTCCATTGTCAATAGTGAATATCATGTTTCAAGTGTATTACCTAACGGTTTACTGGCAACTATCATTTACATAACCTGCCTTGAGCTTGGCATTGAACGAAGCCAGGATCAGATAGCAAAGGTAGCTAATGTGACACCTGTTACAATCAGAAATCATTTTAATGAACTTACAAAAATAATATATTCCGATAAAAGGTGATGAGGTGAATAGTCATCGCAATACAGGTACTGAGAATATAAATGAGATGAATCCTCATTTTAATTCGTCAATAATGAATGATGTTAACATCAGAACAGAAATGCATGATCCAACCATATTAAAGCACTACATAACAGGCAATCAAAAAACAATTGTTGAGTTCGGTGCAGGTACTGGCTTCTTCTCTAAATCTATTGCTAAATTTAATAAAAATTATATGATTATATCTATTGATAGAGATATATCTTCATTAAGGCATCTCAGAATGGATGTATATGCAAACATAAACGCTGTAAATGGTACTGATACCTCTTTTATCAAAGGAAATACTGTTGATGTTGTTCTATTGGCCAATGTTTTTCATGATATTGTATATGAAAACAGGATATATTTAATTGAACAGATAAAAAATATTTTAAAACATGATGGTAAAATTATAATAATTGACTGGAAACCAATAAATAGTGAATACGGTCCACCTTTACGTATAAGGCTAAGTCCAGATAGGGAGGTAGAGATAATGAGGCAATCGGGCTATCTGTTTATAGAAAGTAAAATAATAAGTGAAACACATTATCTGCTGCTTTTCAAAAACAATTTGTAAAAGGGTTATTCGTTGTTCCAGGTGGTGTAAGAAGGTCCCCGAGTACATTTTCGTTCTACTACCAACTTCGTGATCTTTTTTGATAAATATGTCCTCTCTTATTGTTGCGGTGCTCCACAGCTAGGGCAAAACCTGGTACCTGATGGTATCTGTGCATTGCATTTTACACATGCATGCTGTTGAACTGGCGGTGGCAGGTTTACAGGTGCTCCACAGTTGGGGCAGAATTTATATCCCTGAGGTATCATCGTTCCACATTTAGAACACGGTGAACCTGGCATACTTCCAGGAACAGCAGCCTGTGGTTGCTGTGCAGCTGCAGCCATTTGTGGATTCATCATACCTGTCATCATGTACCCCATTCCCATTCCTGCACCTATTCCCACGCCTACAGAAGCTGTTCCTGAACTGGGGTTCTTTGCCGCATCTACCAGAGCTTTTCCTGCCTGGTACTGCATATAGTTAACACCAAGTACCTGCATTGAAGACCTTTCATCTACAGCTTTCTGTACTTCCTCAGGCATGCTTACATACAGGCCAGATAACTTATCTATACCTATTCCAAATTGATCAAAATGCTCTTTAGATTCTGCCAACACCATCTGTTCTATTGTAGTAAGCGTTGACGGTAAATCTAGAACAGACATGCCGTTATCCTTCAATTTTCCTATCACATCGTATAACAGTATTACCATCTGATCTTTCAGTCTATCCTCAACATCCGTTGATTTTTCTAAATTAAATGTTCCAACGAACTGATTTATGAAATTTTCAGCGTTGGAAACACGATACCTGTATTCACCAAATACACGTAAATTGACAACTCCAAAGGTCGTATCTCTGAATGGATAGGGCTCTTTGCTACCGTATTTTCCGTCCAATATCCTTTTTTGTATGTAATATACCTCTGCCTGTTGCCTTACACCTGCTACTTCTCTGAATAGTTTTCCTACAAGAGGTGCATTAAGAGAGGTTAATGCAAATCTTCCAGGTTGATCCAGATATGCCAAAACTTTCCCATCTCTAAAAAAGGCAGCTATTTCATCTTCTCTAACAACAATATTGTCGTTAAACTGAATATTTCTTGGAACCTTCCACATAATGTTACCAGTCTTGAACTGATCATCCCAGGCAATTGTCATGGAACCTAACAAACCATTTTTATTAGTAGCTGTAGAGGCACTATCTTTTTTTCCACCAAATAACATATCTTTCACCATCCTTAAAGAGCCTTTATATTCTTAACGTCGTTCAATCTGTTATTAAATGTAATTTCTATAGAGGATAACTTCCCCTTGATATCTGATATACCAGCCAAAAATTTGTTTTTATCATTTGTCTGGGCAGATGCAAGCAACGGTGCAATAGAGTCTATAACTGCTTTTACATTCAATCCCAACTGCATATCGTATTCATATAATTTTTCTTCAACTTCAGGTGTAACCTTTATGTCCCATGAAATACCGCTGTATCCAAGAGACATGTGTCTGATCTTTCCTGCAATATCCTCTACTGAAAAAATTACATTACCAATGGATTGAATCATAGATTTATCAGGATGATCCAGCAACTGTGTCCTCACATCATTAAGCTTAGATATCCCCTGCTGGAGTATGTTGGCAACCTGATTTCTAAGAATATTATCAGCATCTCTCAAGTCCTCACCTCTTCTGTACCCTGCATAACCAGGTATAAGAAGCTGAATCTTCTTAATCGTTCCCCTATTATCCTCTATCTGATCCCTAATATCTACCAATGTAATACCCCATTATACAATCTCATTTATTGTATATGAATTTATCTATTATTTGACTTAAAATATAATTGTTCAATTATTTCATCATTAATAAATCAACATTTTAAAAAATAGCATCATCTATTTGTGATGCAGGGGGTGAGATTTGAACTCACGGACTCCTACGAGACCAGAGCCTCAGTCTGGCGCCTTTGACCAATCTTGACTACCCCTGCAATGGACAGAATCTGTTCTGGTTATTTGAACAGATCAAGTTTCAGTGAAACAATCTCAACATTATCAAATGGTTTATCTTTTCCATATATATGTGTTCACGTATATAAATTGCTCTATAGTGTTGCCATTACACAGCATAATCTTCCATTATAATTTACATTATGCCAATATTAAAGTAATTGCACATCATTTAATTAATTAAAAGTAAAAGAGGTGGTGATAGATTGGCTATGCCAGTTGTACATAACCTCTGAATGTGATATCTCATGAAGATAGATACTAACCCAACCAACAAAAATGGTAGTTCAATATTATATTCTATGCATAATTATAGCAATAACCTTAATCTGATTGTAAATAAGTTACTTTCGGCAAAAAGTAGCTGTGGATCCTCTATTCTTATTTTTGGTGAGGAAGGCATAGGTAAATCTACATTATTGTCCGTAATAAAATCTGACCTGCTGCAGAAAGGTGCAGTGGTGTCATCCATTGGCGGTAAGATATGCAGTAATACACCGTACGGTGTTATCCAGTCATGCATAAAAAACTTCAGGGAGTCTATTGGGGGTATATCGCTTATCCCTATGGCCCTATCAGGTATAGATATAGAACCCAACCTTTCGGGGGCACGTTTCAGGGTTCTTGAAAATATACTTCAGGAGATAAAGAATATAAGCGGGTCATACCACCCACTTATTCTTATGATAGACGATGTGGACCACTGTGATCTTGGAACTCAGGAGTTTATATCTTATCTATCCAGAGTCATATCAACATTGCCTGTATCTTTCCTTGGATCGGCTGAATCTATAAAAAAGTTATCTAATGAGATTGCTGAAGAGATAAAAAGTGAAAATATAGAGGCTGTAAAAATTCATTCGTATAATCTCAATGAGCTTAATGAAATTCTGAATAAAAAGGAGATCCATCTTACAGAAGAACAGTTAAAAGAGGCAAAAGGAAATCCACTGAAAGCCATAAGGTTGGGAACTGGTGATATAAACAGGCTTGTTAATATGAGCCATATTGAGAAGGAGCTTCTGAAAATAACCTGTGTATACGGCGGCAGGATAAAGACAAAATTCCTTATTGATATCATCAAATGTGATGAAGAATCTATGGTAAATGCAATAGAGCATCTTATAAGCAGTGATATAATACAGGAAGATACAGAAGATTACATCTCCTTTTCGCATCAAAATGACCTGACTGAAGTTGATAAGTGGATTGGAAATCTGGATAGAAGAAAGTATGCAACTAAAATAATAGATGTTATTAAAAGAATAGGCGGGAGTAATAAAGAAAGATATGCAGATACGCTTTCACTGATGTGCGAACTTACCTATTCATACAGTGAGGCCTATCTGTATGGAAAGATGCATATGGATTACCTGATAAAGGGGTATGCCATAGAAGACGCCATAAGAGTGGGCGAACGTATAAAGGAGATATATGACAGAAGGTATCTTGAGAATGACAGGACCTGCAGGGAACAGTCAACCGATATGAACATTACACTGGGAGACCTTTATTACGGAAAAGGGGAGGTAGAGAAAGCCTACCTGTTTTTAAAAGAAGCCCTGAAAATAGCGATACGATGGAAGATTTACGATAAAATAACGGATATTCATATAAAGTTAGGTACGTACCACTTTGAAAAAGGTGAGTACGATCTTGCCTTAAGTGAATATAAAATAGCATTATCAATAGTTAAAGATAAAAATATAAAATATGAATCATTAATCTATAATTATATAGGACATATCTATGAAATGAAGGGTGCAAATAGCAGAGCAATGGAATACTATAAAAAAGCAGAAGTTATTGCCAGAAAGAATAATATAGAGAATGAATTTGCACACGCACTGCATCGCATAGGTACTCTGCTATACACAACAAAAGAGCTAGATCAAGCTGAAGAATATCTGAAGAAATCAGCAATAATACGTGGTAAGTTAGGTTTACTAAGAGAGCAGGGGTATACTTTTAACAATCTGGGCGTACTTAAACATGAGAATTGGAAGATTGAAGAAGCCATGAATTACTACAAAAAAGCAAAGGATATTGCAGAAAGAATCTTTGATCTTGGTGGTGTAATAAGTTCCAACAGTAATATAGCAGTCATATATGCAGAATTTGGGGAATTTGAAAAAGCGGAAAAAATGCTTGCTGAAAATATTCTACTGAGCAAAAAAATCAAATCACCATATAATCTGGTACTTGCTTATTTTAATATCTCCAATATATATCTTGAAAAAAATGGATTAGAAAAAGCCATACAATATATAAAATATGGAGAAAAAGTGGCTAAGGAACATAACATATCCTTTATTATGTCTGAAATTTATAATCTTGAGGCGGAGATAGAGATACGATCCAATAATTTAGTTGAAGGCAAAGCCTACATCAACAAAGGATATGAACTGAATACCAGATACGGCCAATCCTCAAAAAGTGTAGCCCTTATAAAAGCGACTGAAAGCCTGTATTACATCTATACAAATAATTATGTTAAGGCAGAAGCACTGATCAAAGAAGCGATAGCTCTCTCTATCTCTATCCATAGTCCTGAAATAGCCAGGCTCTATGATCAATATGGCGATATACTTGTTAAGATGGGTAAACCAGATAAAGCCGAAACATTTTATATAAAATCAAAAGAAATATATGACAGGGTTGGAAATCAATATTACAGTGAAAAAGAGAACCAAAAAATTAAAAATTTATAAAATCAAAAATGATGTTTCCTCCTTTTATCTTTATTATTATTATCTAAAATATCTTCGTTACTGGAATATCCTATAATAATAGAAGCGCCTTTATTGCTTTTTACCCTTTTTTCTTCTAATGTTTTGAAAGGCAGATCGGAGAAGGCTAGACCCTGCCTGGAACTGTATTTTTCATTGATAATTATAACCCTGTCTACGGATTTAGAAAGATGTTCTATAATTTTATCTCTATTCAACGGATCTCCATTTCCAATTTTTAATATAATTTTACTAGCTACATGTCTATAGCCCCTGATTTTTTTGTTTAACTCTCTTAGCGTATAAAACTGTTCCACATCAACAAGATTACCGTCTACAATTGTAGACATGGCTGGATATGGACCGGGATCTATTCCCAGAACTATTGTATCCAAATTCTCTACCTTACACAGCTTTACAAGAGCTATGTTGATTAACGTTTCAGGATCATATCCATAGATTTTTATCTTTTCATTGATCAATTTAGATTCATTTTCGGTTGTAATTATTACAGTAACGTAATCTGGAATCTCTTTAATGCTGGATAATGAGATAAATGGAATTCCTCTCTTTCTAAGCACTGTTATCAATTCAAAATATAGAACGGAATCCGAAGTGTATACACCTATAACCGGTTTTATTATACCATTATCAGTACGCATCATATGCCCATTCCTTACCTCTTTATTCAATAAGAGATCAAAACCGTTAACTACATCAATTTTGTGATGTTTTAACCAAATGAAGGCGAATAAACGATGAATGACATTGATATGAATTTCAATAGCCTTTGATTATTGAATCAAGAAATTGGCGAAGATGTTCTGCCAAAAGCGGGTTGTTGGTGTATCCCCCTATTGTTAGATCGTTGGAGGCAAGTAATGCATGTTCTGAATCACCAAGGACATCTGTGGTTATAAGGTTGTTCTTTACATGTGATTCCACATTTTTGGAAACCCTGTGAAATTCTGGGTGTATTACAATGATTTTAACATTTCTTGCTACAGCCTTATCCAGATCCTTCTCAATTTCATTTCTAATCTCATTATATTTAGGTGAAGATATTATAAAAATTGAGGTAGATTTAGAAAGTATATCCCTTATCTTCTCAATGACACTATCAAATCCCTTCAGCATATATACAATTTCTGGTTCACCATACTCTTCAATTGTTTTGGAAAGTTCATTTAATTTTTGAAAAACTTCTTTAATTCTGGTAGTAATGCGTTCCGCCACCTCCATTACAGGATACGGTTTGAAGATCAGAGGTCTTCCCTTTTCTGTATATACAAATCCCTTCATAACAAGGGATTCCAGTGCCTTATACGCAGAGGTCCTGGGAACATCTGCAGTAGCCGCTATAACGGAGACCTCTCCCCATCCCTTCACTACCAGTGCAAGATACACCTTTGATTCGTAGAGTGTAAGACCACTGTTCTGCAGCACCTCAAGGACGTCGTTGTATTCTCTAACCATCTTTGATCCAAACATGGATGCTAGACCATCTAAACCTTTCATAACAATGCATTGTAGTTATTTTAACTACATAAGGTTTATTAACGATGTAATAAATTCAATAAATAGGTGATAAATTGGTATCCGTTACAACAACCAAGCCATTTAGCTCTCCCAGAGGGCTACCCAGAAAAACTGCATCTATATGTCCTGAATGCAAGAATGTTATACCTGCAGTTTTAAAAGAGAAAGATAGTATGGTAATAATGGAAAAAACATGTAAAGTGCATGGTTATTACTGGGATATAATTAGTAGAGATGTTGAATTATATCTCAGAATGGAACAGTATGCAAGGGACGGCGTCGCGTATGAGAATCCATATTATAAAATATTCAAAGGATGCCCGACAACATGCGGTATGTGTGATCATCATAAGAGCCATACCGGATTAGCACTTATGGATCTTACAAATAGATGCAATCTCAAATGTCCTGTCTGCTTTGCCAATGCCAATGCCGCCGGTTACGTATATGAACCAACCTTTGAACAGGTAAAATTCATGCTGAAAGCGTTAAGGGATCAGAAACCCGTACCAGCAGTTGCAGTTCAATTTTCTGGTGGCGAACCTACAATATCTCCTATCTTTCTAGATGCATGCCAGACAGCATGGGATATGGGGTTTAGCCAGATCCAGGTAGCTACAAATGGGATCAGATTTGCCTCATCCATTGAGTTTGTTGAAAGTGCAATGAAGCATCATCTTCATACAATTTATCTGCAGTTTGATGGTGTAGACGATTCAGTTTACATGCAAACAAGAGCGGTTCCATTAACCAGAGTCAAGGATAAAGTGGTTAATAACGTCCGGACTGTATATAATAAATATAAAGGCAAAAATATGAAGCCACCAACGATTGTGCTTGTTCCTACAATTGTTAATGGATTCAATGAACACCAGGTCGTACCGATCCTCAATTATGCCATTGACAATCTGGATATAGTAAGAGGAGTTAACTATCAACCAGTCGCGTTAACTGCACGTATACCCGATAATGATAGGTTTTCTATGAGATTTACCCAGTCCGATCTTGTAAGAATCCTTACCACAGAAGGACCCTTTGAAAAAAGCGATTTCTTTCCTGTTCCCTCTGTAGCACCCATTTCTGAATTGATAGGCATACTGAAAGGAACACCAAAAATGACTTTAACAACCCATCCTGGTTGTGGACTGGCTACCTTTGCATTTGTAAATAAGGATAAAAAGGTTATACCATTGCCAAGGTTTATGGATGTGGATGGATTCTTTGGAAAAATACAGGAAATTATAGATGAATACAAAAATTCTAAAATACGAAGAATAAAAACCGCCTACGGGGCTCTGAAGCTTAAAACGGAAATTTCAAAGTATTTTGACTTTGAAAATGCTCCTGACTTCCTGAACAAAAATAATCTACTGGATGTAATGAGCAGGATCTTTTCTGAAGGAGATAAGAGACCACTTTCAGATTTTACGTGGGGTGCACTCTATGTAGGAGCTATGCACTTCCAGGACTCATATGATTATGACATACAAAGACTTATGAGATGTGATATACATTATACATCACCTGATGGCAGAATAATACCTTTCTGTTCATACAACAGTGGGCCTGTCTACAGAGAAGAGGTTGAAAAGAAGTTCAGTGTTCCTGTAGAAGAATGGAAGAAAAAGGTGAAAAGTGAAAATAAAAAAGGTGTTGCAACAATAGGTGTTAACGGTGAAGTGGTTGTTGACTCCCCGGTATACAGTGAAATAGGTGAAGGCAAATAAAAAAAAGGTGTGAAAATATGATTAAATCAGATAAAGAGCTCTGTTTATATTGCGGTGCATGTGTTGGCACATGCCCGAGAAATTGTATAAATCTGAAAGAGACCATAATTGAATTTGATGAATCTTTATGTACAAAATGTAATCTGTGTGTTAGAGTATGCCCCGTAGGAGCAATAACGTTGGAGTAAGTGATATCATGGAAGATATAAAATGTGATATAGTGGTAGTAGGTGGTGGCCCTGCAGGTAGCATGACTGCCAAATGGGCAGCAATGCACGGAAGCGATGTTCTTGTAATAGAAAAGAGACAGGAAATTGGGTCTCCAGTACGATGTGGGGAAGGCATCTCCAAACACTGGATATCCGATGTTGGCATACGCATTGATAACAAATGGATTGCCAATGAAGTCGAAGGAGCAAGAATCTTTTCTCCCTCTTTGAAACATATAGTAGTGAATGAGAAAATGGCTGGTAATGAAGTAGGATACATGATTGAACGGGACCAATTTGATAAAGCACTTGCAGTTGATGCAGCAAAAGCAGGCGCCAGATATATGGTAAAAACCTCTGCTGTAGGCTTATTAAAGGATGGCAATAATAAGCTGATAGGTGTCAAAGCAAAACACATGGGTGAGCATTTCAATATATTCGCAAAATTGATTATAGGAGCAGATGGCTTTGAATCACAGGTAGGCAGATGGGCAGGAATCAATACAATTTTGCGTGTAAATGATGTTGAATCATGCTTACAATACAGAATGGCGGGAATTGAATGCGATACCAGGTATTCTGACTTTTATTTAGGAAGTGCAGCACCTGGTGGATACGTATGGGTATTTCCCAAAGGTGATGGCGTAGCAAATGTTGGAATAGGAATTCAGCTAAAGTATCTCAAGCACAAATCGGAAACAAAAACCTATTTAGATAACTTTATTAAAAAAATGCCTGGCTTAAAAAAAGGAAAGATAATAGATATGGTCGCAGGAGCTGTATCTGTATCCCAGCCATTGAAAGAAGTTACAAAAGACAACATTATGCTGGTTGGTGATTCAGGAAGAATGATTGATCCATTAACCGGTGGTGGTATTGCGTCAGCATGCATTGCTGGGAAAATAGCTGGAAATGTAGCTGCAGAAGCGTTGGAGAGCAGGGATTTTTCAAAACAGTTCTTTCAGAAATACGAAAAGGGTTGGAGAGCAGAACTTGAAGAAAAGTTTTATAGAAACTGGATGGCAAAGGAGAGATTATCTGTTATAGATGATATTACCTTTGATAAACTGGCCGATATTCTTCAGGATGTTAAACTGGAAAAACTCACGGCACATAACCTTCTAAAAGTTGTTAAGGAGAGATATCCTGAGGTTGTTAAAGGATTTGAAGGTTTTATTTAATGGTACAAGCAACCTATATACCAAGATATATACAGGGATAATGCTTTAAATATAGGAATTGTATCTTATTAAATGAGGTGTATACAACAGATGACAGTGATATATGACGTACCTCCTGAACTGCTTATATTCAGGTTAAAGGAATATCTCAAAAACGAAATAAAAATAGAGTCACCTGCATGGTGTGAATATGTTAAGACAGGTGTTCATAAGGAAAGGGCTCCCACACAGAATGATTGGTGGTGGATACGATCTGCATCTATTATGAGAAAATTATATTTCCAATCTCCAATCGGCATATCAAAGCTTGCAGCCGAGTATGGCGGTAAAAAGAACAACGGATCTGCACCGTCTCACACGGCAAAAGGCAGTAGATCTATCATATCTGAAATATTTAAGCAACTGGAGGAAAAGGGGCTGGTAACAAAATATAAAAATAGAGGCAGAATTTTAACCCCAGCAGGAGTTAAGATAATAAATAATTTATCACATCAGGTTCTGTCAGAGTTATCAAAAGAGAATCCAGAATTGAAAAAATATATGTAATAATCAGAATGAGGTGTTACCATGAGTGATGAAGAGGAGATGCAGCGTATCCGTCTTAAAAAACAGAAGGAATATGAAGAATCACTCTATAATGAACAGATGAATACGGAAAAGGAGGAAAGAGAGCATTATAACGAAGAGAAAAAAAAGATATTAAGACAAATTTTAACACCAGAGGCAAGGGAAAGAATTGCAAGGATCAGACTTGTCAAACCAGATGTAGCTGACAATATTGAACAGCAACTTATTTCTTTAGCAATGTCTGGCAAGATAAGAAATATGATTGATGATGATACGCTTAAAAAAATATTGGATAAAATTATACCGGAGAAAAAAGAGATAAAAATAGTGAGGAGATAACTATGGCACACAAAAAATCGCTTGGCAAGAAATTAAGATTACTGAAACATATGAAACAGAATCAGCGTGTACCTGCATGGGTAATGGAGAAAACAGATAGACATTTTATGAGGAATCCAAAAGAACGAAGCTGGAAACGTGGACACCTGAGGTTGTGATTTGATATGGTTGAAGAAATTGAGAGATTTTATAACATTCCGCTCCGGAATGCTAAACTCAAAGCCGGAAGGACGAAGAGGGCTCCCAGAGCCATAAAAGAGATAAAGCTATTCGTAGCAAAACATATGAAGTCATCTATTGATGACGTATGGATTGATACGCACATTAATAAACTTATATGGAAAAATGGCATAAGAAATATACCCTCAAAAATAAGGGTGAAGGTAGTTAAATTTGAAGACGGGCTGGTTGAGGTAGATCTTCCCGAGGCAATCAAGGAGCGTGAAGAGGAGATAGACGAACAAAAAAGTAAAGAAGAGAAAGAGAAGGAATGATGTTCGTTACCGGAACATACCATGGCAGTAGCTATATAGGTATATTCTGCAGGGCTAATGATAGATTTATTGTAATGCCCAGAGATGCAGATGCAGCTTTTGTTGATAAGGCGAGGGACACACTCAAAGCAGAGGTGATCTATACGAATGCCATGGGGTCAACACTGGTGGGCTCCTTAATTGCCATGAACTCTAACGGAGTTATAGGGTCTAACTATCTGTTTGAAGACGAGATCAGTGTTTTAAAAAAGTATATGAATGTTACCATTATAAAAGAAAAACTAAACGCTATTGGTAATAACCTTCTAGTAAATGATAAAGGGGCTGTGATAAACAGAGATATTGGTAGCAAAAATATAAAGGAGATATCAGATACCTTGGGGGTTGAGGTTGTGAAGCTTTCCATTGCGACGTACAACACAGTGGGAATGGCTGCCGTAGCAACAAATAAAGGTATACTCTGCCATCCCAAAGTTTCTGACGAAGAGAAAAATATGCTTAAAGAGATATTAAAAGTTCAGGTTACACCAACCACTGTCAACTTCGGAGTAGGTCTTGTAGGTTCATCAATTATTGCTAACAGCAATGGAGCCATTGTTGGTGATAGAACCACTCCCATAGAGATGGATCACATAGAATACGGATTACAGGACATTTTATAGATGATTTTATGGATTAGTTGTATGGCACATTTCTTTACTGCCAATTTCTTGATTGTTAGGGAAATGGGAGAGGGTGTAAAACCTCAATACTTTAGCTGAGGAGAGTATGTCAGTTTATCTGTATTTATATCTCACTGTTAGTAATCCTTTTTGACACATTATATTTATATACAACAACCTCTTTAGGTTTATCCGTGAACTTTTATGCATGGCTGTATATGTCTGGATAGACAAAAATGCATGAAAGCAATAAATTGAGATAATGTCCAACATTCTTCTAAAAGATGTCAATACAGTTAAACGTGAATCTATTTCCGTTTTACAGGTGCCGCAGTAACTCAGCTGGGAGAGTGCAAGACTGAAGATCTTGAAGTCGTCGGTTCAAGTCCGACCTGCGGCATATAATCAATATATTTATATGCCTACAATTTATTATAATGTTAACTATGAGTGTAAATGAGGTTGTGAATAATTTAATGTACCTGCTATGCAGATACTGTCTGTGGTGTGGTTAGAGGGTGGTTATTAACATGGTCAGTGAAAATCAATATGACTTTATAATTGTAGGCAGCGGTATAGCGGGGTTATATACAGCTATTAAAGCATATGAATTTAACAAAAAGGTAAAGATCATAACAAAAAGTACTCTTCAGGAATGTAATACCAAATACGCACAGGGTGGAATTGCAGCCGCTATAGATCCTATGGATAGCTTTGAAAAACATTTTCAGGACACAATGAATGCAGGTGCTGGCCTATGTGATCCAGAATCTGTAAGAATTCTGATAACAAATGCGGTTGATAGAATCAGCGATCTTATAAATTATGGTGTACCATTTGATACTATTAACGGAGTTATCTCACTGGGAATGGAAGGTGCCCATAGTTTTCCCCGTGTACTTCACGCCGGAGGCGATTCAACAGGGTCATTAATTGAAAAAAAAATGAGCGATAAAATTGCTGAAACAGATTGTGATATATCTGAAAACTGTTTTGTATCTGAAATACTGGTGGAGAATAATAAAGCCAAAGGAGTTACCATTTACAATAAAAATAAGAAAGAGATGGAGACAATCTATGGTGCCAATGTGGTGCTTGCAACAGGCGGTGCAGGAGAACTATTTTACTATAATACAACACCTGAAGTAGCTACAGGGGATGGTGTATCCCTGGCATACAATGCAGGCGCAGCCATATCTGACATGGAATTTTTTCAGTTTCACCCCACAGCATTGAAGCATCCCAAATCTGTTCCTTTCCTTATTTCAGAGGCTGTGAGAGGTGAAGGTGCAATATTGAGAAATACCCGAATGGAGCCTTTTATGAAATCTTATCATTCAATGGCTGAATTGGCGCCACGTGATATTGTATCCAGAGCAATTATAAACGAAATGAAGAAAACCTCTTCTGATCATGTATACCTGGATTTGACCAATATACCCAAACAACGTGTTATATCTAGATTTCCTACCATATATAAAACCTGCAGTGCAATAGGAATTGATATAACTACAGATCTCATTCCAATAGCACCAGCAGCCCATTACATGATTGGAGGTATAAAGACAAATATATGGGGAGAAACCACAATTCAGAATTTATATGCCTGCGGTGAAGTAGCATCCACCGGAGTTCATGGCGCAAACAGGTTGGCTAGCAACTCTTTACTAGAGGGGCTGGTTTTTGGCAAAAGAATTGTAGAACGGGCGATCATAGGGTATAAATGGAGCAACCAGAACTATGCATACGATAAAATTGTTTCAGTTACCGATAAAAACATAAAACTGGAGGTGGAGAATAAACCCTCAATAGAATCGCTTCAAAAACTCATGTGGGAGAATGTAAGCATAATTAGAAATGGAACGGGGCTATCAGATGCAAGTGGTAAAATATCTCAATGGATACAAATGATAACAGAAGAGAGTCAGAACTATATGTCCAGTCAGCTATACCACATGCTAAATGTTGCGTATCTAATATCTTCATCTGCATTATTGAGAACGGAAAGCAGGGGTGCACATTATAGAGAAGATTATCCGGAAACATCTGAAAAATGGGTCAGGCATACTACAATAAAAAAGAATTGAAAATTCCTATATTATGCAATGAATATTTTGTATATGAATGGTGTGTAAATGAACAGAGAATCAGATAATGATAAAATTGGTAAAGAGGATCTGAATAACATCCAGCCATTGAGAGGCTTCAGAGAGTTTTATCCAGAAATAATGATACAGAAAAGGGCTATATTTAACGTTCTTGCAGAAACTGCAAAGCTATTTGGATTTGAAGAAATAGATGTACCAAGCGTAGAGCCATTACAATTATTTAAATTAAAAAGTGGAGATGAAATTGTTAAAAATACATTTTCATTCAAAGATAAGGGTGGTAGAGATGTTACCCTTATTGCTGAAATGACACCTACCATTGCCAGAATGGTTAGCAATAAAATAGGTAGCGTGCCTTTACCAATCAGGTGGTTTTCCAATCCCAAAATATGGAGATATGAGGAGCCACAGAAAGGCAGAATGAGGGAATTTTATCAGTTTAACATTGATTTGATAGGCGTTAAAAACAGGTACGTAGATGCAGAAATACTCTACCTTGCATACATGATGATGGAGCGAGCCGGAGTTGAAAAATTCGTTGAAATAAGGTTGAGCCATAGAAAAATAGTTTCCTATCTATTCGATGGTTTAGATAAATCTGTCATTGAAAATCTCTATAAACTTATCGATAAAAGGGATAAATTAGACAACGTAACATTCGAAAAAGAGGCTAGGAACATCATAAAAAATGAGGAATATGCGGACCTATTGAAAAGAATAATAGATCTAAAAATGCCATTAAAAGAGGGAATTGAACGTCTTGAGAAAATGGTAAAAGGCAATGAAAAACTTAATGAGATAATTGAGGAACTTAAGGACCTTTGCGTGGTTCTTGAATGGTATGGAATCGAAAGAAAGATCATACTTGACATATCTATTGTGCGAGGATTATCTTATTATACTGGAATCGTTTTTGAGTGCTGGGATAAAGCAGGAGAATTCAGAGCAATCTTCGGAGGTGGAAGATATGACAATCTTTTGCAACTGTTTAAAGGAGTATCCGTACCAGCCATAGGGTTTGCGATAGGTGATGTCACACTTGAGCTTTTATTAAAAAGAGAAAAGATATGGCCATTCAATGTAGGCGGTGCCGATGTATATGTCATTGCAATATATGAACGTTATTTTAATAAAACAATAAAGATTATTACAGCGTTGCGTAGAAACGATATCTCTGTCATGTTTGATTATCAGATCAGATCAATGGATAAAGGGCTTAGAAGTGCATCCAGAGCAAAGGTCAAATATGCACTTATTATTGGAAGTGAAATTGAAAATGATGTTATAACGCTGAAAAATATGGGGACTCAAGAGCAAATTGCTATAAAGCTTGATGATCTGTTACTGTACATTAAAAGTAAAAATATGTAATGAAGTTTTATATAGCAAAAACATTGTGTAGGTAATTAAATCCTAGAAAAAATAATACTAAGATATATTAACTAGGATTACATAACACGCAAAGTAACATATTTGAAATTAGAAATGGAGGATTGGATAAATGAAAATAGGAACAAGACTTACTATAGTGGGTATAGTACTATTATTGCTAGCAAGTACACTGTATATAACAGGAAATACAAAAGCTACGGGGGTTCAGCAGTTGACAGGATACGTATATAATCAAAATGGTCTTCCCGTACCAAACATTCAGAATTTTCCAGGTATTGTTATTAAACTGTACAGCGCTGCAACAGGATCAATTGTAGCAGTAAATGAGACAGTTAACGGCGGAGAATATTCATTTAATGTCCAACCAGGCTATTATAAAATCATAATACCGTCACAAACATTGACATTACCCAACGGGGTTGAAGTTACATATACACCTACCACAACAATGATGAATTATGTATATGTTGGGCTGAACGATAATGTTTCTGTTGGACCACTGCATGTTTATGAACATAAAATGACAAGTTATGTAAGGGGTACTGTATTGCTACCCGGTATAACGTCACCTACACAGTCTTTATCAGTCAAGCTTTACGACATATCAAACAACTATGAACTTACAACCACTGCAATGTACAATGGAACATTAAAATTATGGAATTATAATATAACTACGTACAACGGGACATTTGCAGTGGAATCAGTATATCCTGGTTACTCACCATTCAATAGTGGCGTAGTGACGGTCAATGTACCTGTTAATTCTGGTGTTTACTACAACATAACAATGAATACCACCTTTATAGAGGGGTATACAACCAGCATGAGTAACAAGAATATTGTTGTGAGTAATATGAACGTTACATTATACAACACAAGTTATCATATGCTGTATAATGTTTATATCCCGGGCAAGACTTCCTATTACTCAATAGGTGCATTTGAAGGAAACTTTACTATGTTTGTAAGTGCGAATGGGTATAATACAAATGTTTCAAATGTAAAGGTTACCAGCAGTGGATATGTTTCCAGAAATGTCGTACTCACACCATTAAACCATACTGAAAAGAAAATTGCAAATATAACAGTAGGTAACTTTGGAAATGCTAGCGAAAGAAACAATATAACACTGAATGAATTTGAGTATATATCCCAGGCATATTCCTTTACCTCTTTGAATTACTCGTACATTCATTATCTACCAGCTCAGATTGCATTATCCTTCTCAGGTGGGAGCACAATCAATCTCAATACTACCATAAACAGCAGTTTTAAATCATGGCTTACAAGCAGAGGTCCATTTTATGTACCATCACAGAATAACCTGAATGTTAACGGTACTCCGTTTGTCAACATAAGCAAAGCTACAACAGGCAATCTCACCAATGCATCCATCAATCTTTTACCAGATGGATCTGTAGCAATATCATATAACAATATGTCTTACGGATCTTTAACCTCTATATCCGCCAGTGATAGCTATAACCTGTCAACAGTATTTACCCATCCACATTCCACAGGGCTTTTATTATATAATATCCGTTTATCCAATAAAAGTTATGTAGTCACAAATTATAGCGTATCAAATGCAGTTGTTTCATCAAACAATAACAGGTGGTACAACTTCACGTTGAAGCCTGAAAAAAATTCTGCTGTATCCAGTGTGGCATACTTTTACATACAAAAGATTAAGAATATTACAGCTATTGCAAATGTCAGTGCATCCTTCTTTGGCGTGGGTAACGTTCTCAATTCAACCAGAAATAACTACACAGTTATTGTAAAAAAGAATGAAAATATAACATTTAGTGCACAAAATTCAATTGTTCCTGTGGGAAATATAACTGAGTATAGCTGGTCATTCGGCGATAAAAACGTCACAAATACCACCAAACCTACCATAATCCACACATACAAAAATGCCGGTAAGTACAATGGTACGCTGACAATAACAGGAAGTGGAGGCCAGGTTAATACAACCAAATTTTACATATTGGTTGATGGAGCACCACCAACAGTCATATACCATGCAAATGTTACTAAAGGCACAAACCCCAGGGTTATATGGGTAAAATGGGGTGAAACGGTATCATTCAATACGACTGGTTCATACGATACTATAAACAACGGTACATTGCATAGAGGAAAGATCCTGAATTATACATGGATATTTGGAAATAAGACCATAAGCACATCCGTCAACGGAAGCATAAGTTATACATTTTTGGCGTATGGGCACTACTTAAATTACACAATGATAGGCACCAAAAATATTACTTTCCATGGATGGAAATATAACGCAAGCTTAAAGGTTTATGACGTTGCAGGAAACCTTAAGATTTCTAATTTTACCGTCTTGGTTAACGATACCCAGCTGCCTGTCCCAATTATTAACATAACCAATAGCGAAGGGGTCTCAGTAACATCTGTGTTGGAAGGTACACATATTAAGTTCAATGCAAGTTCATCCTATGAAGCCGGTGGTGGTGTAATACGCAGTTATAAGTGGACAATATCCTATACCAACAATAACACCGTATACCTGAATAAATCGGTATCAACATTTACAATAACCCTTCCTCCAGCTATAGCACCATATAAGGTATTGTTGAACGTAACCACGTTAGCTGGGAAATATGCCAATACCTCTGTATTATTTACTGTATCTGTAAATAAAACACTAACACCTATACTTCAGGTATCCAATTTAACCGCCCCCTCAAATCTTCAGGTAGGCAGTTCTGCAGTATTATCTGTATTAATAACCAATGTTGGTGGCGTTAACTCAAGTGCTGAAAATATATCGGCTATCTTTAATGTATCAGGTAACGTTATAAATAGTGCGTCATCTGTATCATTCTATTCTACCAACGGAACATTACTCGGACAGGGTTTATCTTTTAAATTGCTATATAATAAAACAGTGAAGGCAGAGATAACATGGACGCCCACAAAAGCAGGTACATCTACGATTGGAGTCAATGTAACGTGTTTAAATGAATGGTCTCCCGACTACCTTACTACCAAAAATAGCATGAGCATTACCGTATCAGTTGCCCAGTCTACTCTATATGACGCAGCAATCTATGGAGGCGTCATAGCGGTTATTGTAGTTATTATTGTGGTAATATACTTTATATACAGAAAGAAAATGTCTCCCAAGCTGTCTGGTAAGAAAAAAGGAGATAAAGTGCAGGAATGGAAAGGGCCATCAAATAAGGATAAGTCCAACAAAACAACTGGAAAGATAGAACGTGATTCCGATACAAAAAAGGATACGAAAGTAAAGTAAAAGACGCTATAACCATTTATGTAACCATTTAATTTTTATATTTTACAATAGTTTTGCATTTGTTTCATTATATAAAAATATCTATTGGCCTATAGATTTACTTTTTTTGTTTATCTTTTTTCGCATGTTTTATTCATACTCTTCAATATAATTTTTAAATCTATTTGTTAAATAAAATATTTATGTTGCCATATTACACCATATGGTAAGAAAAAAGGCGATTTTATGGAAAATATGTCTGATGTTAAAAACATGTTTATACAATTCATTGATCTCCTGGCTGCCAATATGAAGCCAGCTGTAAAAACACATTTCTCTAACTATGTTATGGCTCTTATGCTTCCTCCTGAAAAAAAACGTAAGAGTATTGTCGCTATAACTGAACTCGTCTCCAATGTTAATCAGTCCACTATGAACAGGGCTATGAAATCAATTGATCCTGTTCAATTACTGCGTAACTGGATTTTGTCACTCAAAGATGATATTAACAATCACCCCGTAATTTTAGTTATAGATGATACACTCAACGAACATCCTGGTAGTGTTGTAATGAAGGCTATTGCATGGTTTCATGATAGGAAGATCGGAAAGAGTGTAAAAGCACATCAGATTGTGACTACAGGACTGTATGATACAGTAACAGAGAGGTTTTATCCCTTTGTTATAAAACTATACAAGAAAAAAGAGTACTGTAAAGTGAATGGACAGGAGTTTAAAACGAAGATAGATTTGGTTGCAGATTTTTTAATGAATGCGTATGAGAACTTTAATGTAGTGAAAGTAGTGACAGATTCCTGGTATGCATCATCAGATTTTCTGAAGAATGCAAAATTGTTCGTGACAGAACTGAAGTGCAACAGAGTGGTAAAGCAGTCAGAGGTAAGTGTGGTAAGAGGGAAACATGATAAAACAGGATGGATGAGTTTGGATGAACTGGCAAACTTAATGAAAGAGAATCTTACAGACAGGGTAGGCATGAATATACTACCAACGTACGGAAAATATCTGATGACGAAGGTGTCATTATCAAATGGATTAGTAGTATCATTGTTAATATTATATGATAAGAAGCATAACAGCTACAAATATCTAATAAGCAATGAAGAAACAATAACGCTGGAAGAATATCTGAAGATCTGGAGGGTAAGATGGATGATCGAAGAATTTCATAAAGATGGAAAAGCTTTAGGTCTAGGAGAGTATCAGACAAGGGATGAGGTGATGCCTATTATACACGGGGTAAGCCTCATCTTTGCGTATACACTGCTAGCAAAAATGGCTAGAGAATCGCAGAGAATGTTTGGGGAAATAGTAAAAGCAATAGGGGAGTGTTCACGGCTCCTAAAAAAGAGTAACTTTTTTAAAAAGGATTACAAATCACTTTTATTTACGGGGTAATATGCAAAACTATTGTAATAATTATCATTTTTGATCACCATACACCCCTGCAGTAAAATAGTTTATATACAATTCAGCCCTCTTTATAGATTGTTTCATATCCATAAAATACATCAAAACTACCATTATATTTTTTAGATAACAGTAGATGCCTTCAATGTATTCAGATGGACCACGAAACAGATAGTCTTTTTGCATCTACCAAAGAAATAATAAATTGTTCTGTATCCATAAATCACTTTATTAAGCTATAAAACCCGTCCTGTATTCTTTTTTCTTAGATCCCTTAGATTAAATATTAGATGTTGAAGTTCCGTGGCTTTATCAGGCAACAATGCCTGGAACACATTAGATCCACTAAATGTATTATAACCATAACCACTAGGTCCTACCATTCTTCCGCCTATAGGTGTTATAACCAATGTAGAGATGCCAATAAGCCTATCAAGAATCTGTCTGCTTATTATAACATCTGCAACATTTTCAAGTGGTATGGAGTCAATTACATAACCAATTATACCACGTTGCCCTATGACACGATGGTTTGTTATCCAATAATAATATTTGTTGTATGCTACAACCGCTGTAACAAAAGACAATAAAATTATAACTATAAAAATAACCACAAATATTGCTACAACATCTAGTATAACCGTATTAGTACCACTATTTGGTACTGAAAGTTTAAACAATGAAAAAATTACAAGAAGTATAAATATAAAAATAAGCGTAACAATTGTACTAAATGTAAATTTTATTATAAATTTATTTTTCTCTGGCTTTACTATTGAATATATCTTTTCATTGGTTTGTAACTGAAAGGGTATATCATCCGGCAGCACAGGTATTTCTTTAGTATCATATATTTCTTCAGCAGATTCCGACAATACGTCAGATGGTGCACTTTCTTCTGACTCCTGTGTACTCCATACAACCTTTTTCCCACAGGAGGGGCAGAATATAAGATCATCATTCAATGATGCGCCACAGTAAGCACAGTATTTCATACAAAATATGATATTTCATATTTGTATTTAAATGTTGTTTTTATATTTTATATTTTATATATTTACATAAAATTAGAGTATTATCAACATCCATAAAGACAGTCAGATCTTACAGGGCATAAATTACATCTTGGATTAACTGGTTTGCATATATTTTGTCCATGTTTTACAAATATATGATTTATAAATTTCCATAAATCTTTTGGCACAATTTTTTTTAGTTCTGTTTCTGTCTCTTCGGGTGTATTTGTAGTAACAGCTCCAAGTCTATTAGATATTCTATGCACATGTATATCAACCGGTAGTTCATCCATGCCATATCCATAAACAAGAACACAACCGGCTGTTTTTCTGCCTACTCCAGGGAGCGATAAAAGAGATTCCATATCAGATGGTACAACGTTTCCATAATCATTGACAATTATGTTTGAAACCATTCTTATCATTTTTGCTTTATTATGATAAAAGCCAGATTGTTTAATAATCCGTTCTATGCTTCGTACATCTGCATTAGCTAGTGTTACGGCATCCGGATATGTTTTCCACAGTTCAGATGCCACAGAATCAGTTATCGAATCTCTTGTTCTCTGTGATATTATGGTAGATATCAATACTTTAAAGGGATCTTCTTTGTGCAACTCTAAATATGGTTCTGGATAATCTTTATCTGAATAATATTCATATAATTGTTTAATAATATAATTCCAATTTATCAATGGTAGATATTCTGTTCCTTTAACAGGATCTGATTTGATCGATAACATACATCTTAATGCTTCACCAGCAAGGTAAATGGATCCAATAATCAAGATATCCTTTTTTTGTTTGGCTGCCAATTTTAATGATTCCTTTATATTATCTGTTTCATATATTTTATCTATATACTTTACAGCGATATTCTTTATTAAATTGGGCGGCATAGCTCTTATCGTATCAGGTCTTGTAATGATAAATACATCAGATATTGAAGATAATGTTTTTATAATATCATCTACTCTTTTATCCTTCATAACACCAAATATTATGGTAAATTTTTTCCCTGAAAATAAATTTATAATATTATTCTTTATTACCAAGCTACTTTCCAATGTATGTGCACCATCCACTATTATCATTGGATTCTTTCTCACAATTTCAAATCTTCCTGGCCATTGTGTCTTTTTTATTCCATTAAGTATTACTTCATTTGGTACAGATATTATTCCTTTTTCTGTTAAATACTGTATAGAAGTTATAGCAAGAGAGCTATTTATAGCCTGAAAATCACCTATCAATGGAATATGAATATTTTTTATATATGCATATTTATTTTTAATATCAAATCTGGTTCCTGTTTTATTTATTTTTATATTTTTGATAAATAT
>JAMCUS010000009.1 GCA_023379385.1 Thermoplasmatota archaeon | reverse complement strand
CAAAAATATCAAACGGAATAATTTTTACAAGGGTAACGGAGGAGCAGATGGAATATTTCGGAGGCCGGGTGGAGAACCTGTCAGTATACAGGGAAGCACATGTCATGGCGTATAAGAGGGATATCAGGCCCGTATACGGGCCTGTGGGCATACTGGCTGCAGGTACGTCGGATGCAGGGGTGGCAGAGGAGTGCAGAACTGTATCCGAACTGCTCGGAATAAAAACGGAGCATGCATACGATGTGGGCACTGCGGATTTATTCAGAGTAATGGATGCCATCAGGGAGATGGAGAATGTAAAACTGTTCATAGTCATAGCAGGTATGGAGGCAGCACTTCCGGGAGTGGTTTCAGGTTTAGCAGATCAGCCTGTTATAGCGGTGCCCACCTCTGCAGGATATGGAGTATCTGATAACGGTAAAGCTGCATTGCACTCTATACTTCTGTCACACAGCGGTGCCGTTGCTGCAGTAAACGTGGATGGTGGCACTGTTGCCGCGTTGAGTGCATTCAGGATCATGCGTATGTTTCAGAATGGTGAAGAAAAATGAATGATTCAACAGATAAGTCATCAGCTGATAGAAAGAAGCAGATAATTACGTCTGAAAATAAGCACCAGATGATATTGCAAAAAAGAAACATGTACATTGAGGAAGCAAAAAAGGCCAGGGAAGAGCTGGACATGTTAAATAAATCAAAAGCGGAGAAATTGAAGGAACTGGATCAGATAAAAATGAGAAAAAGAGAGCTGAGAGAGGATTTTCACAGGCATGTAGAGGTAAGAAATAATTATAGAAAAGTCGCATTTGAAGCTATAGAGAAGAGAAAGGCCATACGAAAGCAGCACGATCCAAATTATGGCAAATCCATATCTGAATTAATGGAATACATAAAGGATTTAGAATTGAGGCAGCAGACTGTGTCCATGCCTATTGCGGAAGAAAATAAATTAATAGAGGAATTGAGAAAGAAGACATCGGAACTTAAAGAGATGGAGAAAAATTTATCCGAACACGATAAGATTTCTGGTAGTTTGGTGGAACTTAATAAAATCGTAGACGAAAACATGAAAAAAGCGGATGAAGAAAATCTTATTATTGACAAATTAAAAAAAGAACTTGATGACGAAGAAGAAAAGCTGGTAAATTTTGTCAATGGATTCGGCTCCGTTGTGGAAGTAGCAAATGCAAAATATAAAGAATACATTGAATACGTAAAAAAGGCAAAAGAGGAAGGCAAAAAAGCATATGAGATGAGAACCAGGATACTGACGTTAAAAAAAGGCAATAAAAATGAGCTTATGGCTACAAAAAGGGAAGTGGAAGAGCTGAATAAAAGTGTGGATAAACAGTTTGGTAACGCAGATGCAATTAACAGAAGAGCAGACAATTTTCTTGACGAACTTAAAAAGAAAGGCAAAATTAATCTGAGGTGAACAATGAAAGGGGTTATTCTTGCAGGAGGTGAAGGTACGAGACTGAGGCCTCTTACCACACATATTCCAAAACCGCTGATAAATATAGCCGGTAAGCCGTGTATAGGTTATGTTATAGAATCTCTTCTTTCTGCAAATATAAATGATATCATAATAACCACGGGATACCTGTCTGATAAACTCATGAAGGGTATTGCCATAAATGACTTCAAAAGCGCCTCCATACTGTATTCGTTTGAAGGAACTCCGAAAGGAACCGCAGGTGCCGTCAAAATTCTGGAAGATTACCTGGATTCTACCTTTATCGTAGCAAGTGGTGATGTGCTTTCCAAAATAAATGTTAACGAATTTTTAAAATTTCATAGAAGTAAGGAAGCGGATATAACAATAGCCCTTACGGAAGTTAAAAATCCAGAAGAATACGGTATCGTTGAACTTGATTCAGATAACGCAATTGTGAAATTTAAGGAAAAACCTAAAAAGGAGGAGCAGTTCAGCAACCTGATAAATACAGGTATCTATATCATTGAACCCCGTGTATTGAAAGAGATTCCAGTATCCAAACCGTTTGACTTTTCAAAACAGCTGTTTCCAGAATTATTAAGAAAAAAATACAGGTTGTATGGATGGAAGATGCTGTCTGATTTATGGAGGGACATTGGCAGACCTGAAGACCTTCTTAAAGCAACCTTTGATATTCTGGATAAGGATAATCACGCAAATGCGGATAAAAGAGACCGTGTTAAGCTGGAATCTATAATAGGAGAGCCAGTATATATAGGGAACAACGTCAATATTATGAACACGGTAAAAATAGTGAAATCTGCAATATACGACGATGTGGCAATAGACGAACGGTCCAGCATAGAGAACAGTATAATTTTTTATAGAGCTAAAGTAGGTGAAGATGCAGTTATAGAATCCTCCATAATTGCTGAGGATTGCCTTGTTGAGAACAACGCTGTAATAAAAAATTCAGTTATTGGAAACGGAATAACAATAAAAAAAGGTTCAATAATAAACAATGCTAGAATATCATCCTAGGCACTGTTAATAAATTACAGTAACTCTGCATTTGTTTCATTACATAAATATATTTGTTGACCTCTGGATTCAATGGATAGCATAGAATTGCGGATTATTAAGTGATCTTTAATATTTTATAATATTTAAAATCAATATCTGGTTATCAACAAACAAATAGAAATGGCATTTTTATTTTTGCATATATATGCAAAGCTATTGCAGATTAATCTATACTTTAATTTACTATAAACTTCGGTAAGAATGAAAGGAGAATTCTTTAGCTGGTTGCATCTCCCAGAAGGCTGTGGAGGAACAGAATAATTTAACAGAATCTTCAAATGACGTATTGTTTTTTGTAATGGAGACACACGTTTGACCGTCAATTAGTACGATCACAGCTAAGCACGATATTTTCGATGTTTTTAGAAATCATAAAATCACTTATGTCTCCAAATTCAAATTCCCCCAATAAGGTACATAAGGCAGATGCCATGATGTGCTTGTCTTCCAGTTCAATTTCGTCGTTATCGTCCAGTATCTCGTCAACACCCATATATTTAATAAATCCCATTTTTTTTGCAATTGTCTCTATACTATCATCTGATAATTCTTCGTTTTTGGTTTCATCAATAAGATCTATAAATTTATTTAACATCTCAAATGCATAGCTGATATTCTCTTCAACAAAATCTGATTCTTCTTCGCTTATGTATTTATCAATGAGGTCTGATGTATCTATGGTTATTGACCCCTCCTTTAATGTAAATGGAAGTTTTGCAAATAATTGCATCTTTTTATTTTTATCATCTATCTCCTTTTCACCCATATAATACTCCAGTGCCTCTTCATCAGATATTCCTTCAGGGATAATATAGTTAAAAATACTAAAGGAGCTCTTCCCACTTACATCAAACAGCATTTTGACATGGCCACCAAACTCATTAGGAAATTCTATTTCATATTTTGTTGATGTATTGGAATCCTTTTTGATACTTTTAGCGTTTATATCTTTTTTAGCATCTTTATTGCTCATCTTTTGTTCATCTTTTTTACTCTTTCCTTTTAATTCTTTTTTTGGAGACATAAAAGAGTGATAATACTCATATTATTTAAATTTATCCCAGTGTTAAGTCTCGCCGTTTAAATCTTGAAATAACTCCCACATTTTGGGCATGTTACGGCGATGCCTTTGTAGTTGGATGGTACATTTGCTGTATAGTGGCAGTATGGGCATGCCACCGTTATATAGTTACTCTGCTCCTGAGACGGTTGCTGCTTAGTCCCTGCCGCAGGTCCCATGTCTGGTACTCCCACTGAAAATAACAGGGCTTTGTTTGTGGAAGACTTTCTCTCTTTCCTCCTCATGACAACCGCTGACGTCACTGTAACAGTCATAATTACTGATAATTCGCAAGAGAGCTCCAGCCTTTAGGGCTGAGATGAATTGTTCAGCAAGGCACATGAGAAAGCCTGAAGGTATAGTCAAGAAGTATGGGATACTGCAAACTGTTGACCTCGCAAATGATCATAACGCCTGGAATGAACATGCAGGCGTTTCACCTGATGGGAAATATGTTTATGGGTTTCCCCATTTGGGCATAACTTTATTCCTTCACGTTACCGGGGGTTAACACATAAAACATACTGCTGGATTATGGGCATCAACGGATCCAGTAAAGGTGAAGTTACATATTTCAATACACCAGGAAGTAATGAATACACAGGCGCAGGAGTAATTGTAGCAGACAGCTCATGATGTCCATGCGGATGTAGTTTTGTGGCTCCTGTACTTATCCTGACTTTATCAGGTTCATACAGTAAAATGGTGGTTATTAATTTAAATCAGACCCGGTAATGCACTGTAAACATTTTGGGATAACAGTAACTCTTCGCCGATTAAAGAAGTTATTGTCTATATACTTTATGATTTAAAAAGGTACACAATATATTTTATATAATTTTTACAAAAGTTTATAATGAAATATTCCATACTGTCATTCATGGAGTACAGAAAAATACAGAAAACAGGTGGTTCCACCTATATTGTTTCATTGCCCAAAGACTGGGTAATAGAGAATGATCTTAAAGAGGGCGATACTCTAAACATTGAGAAAATATCAACAGGAGTATTGGAGATATCGTCAGGACAGGGTGAAATAAAATCTGAAAAAGAGGTGGGAATTCAGATAAGCAATAATGATGACGAAAATCATTTTATAAGAAAACTGATAGCAATCTACCTATCTGGCTATGCCATCATTAAAATCAGCGGAAAAGATGTAATTGATAAAAAGATGAGGACCACTATTGAAAAATTTTCCACGATGGTCATAGGTATGGAGATCATTGAAGAAGGTAAGGACTACGTGATCCTGCAGGACCTGTCAAGCTCCATGGACCTTCCCATGACCAGGCTGCTTGCCAGAATGTATCTCATGACTGAAAGTATGATTGTTGATACAGCTGGAATACTGAAGAACATGAATCTGGACATAGCGGAGGATATAGTAAAGAGAGATACCCAGGTTGACAGAATATACTGGCTTATATCCAAACAATTTTATATGATAATGAAATATCCGGAATATCGCCGTTTACTGGATGTTGATCCTGTGCACGGCTCCAATATCAAGTCAATAGCAAAATCCCTTGAAAGGATAAGCGATCATGCAGAAAATATTGTGTCCATTATTCTGAACATGGAATCAATGCTTTTAGATGGTGCGGAAAAGGAGTATATTGAATCGCTCTTCACCGATGTCATAAACATGTTGAAAACATGTTACAGATCATATACAAAGAAGGATGTTGCCATTGCGAATGAAGTTATAGATATGGCAGAGTATTTATACATGAAGAATAATGATTTTATTCACAACATTGAAAAAAGGGCTGATAAAAATTTAGGTGCTGTTGCACTTATAACGGAGAGTGTCATCAGAATAGGAATGTATTCTGCAGATATTGCGGAAATAGCCATCAATGATAACTATTGATGCAGACCTCTGTTTCAGTAAGGTGGAGAGGGCACTGCCACTTATTGTAATTCCTGTGCCGTGTAATCTGCCCGTATTATTATATGAAAAATATATGCCTGAAAAGTATATGTGAAGGTGATATGATGAATGAAAAGGAGTCTAGAAACAGCATATGGAATCTCGAAAAAGAGATTGACAGATTCTGGAAAGAGAATAATATAATCAAAAAATATATGGAAAGAAACAGTACTGGACCTGAATGGTTTTTTACGGAGGGCCCTCCTACTGCCAATGGTCTTCCACACATAGGGCATGTACTTACAAGAGCGATAAAGGATGCTGTTATCAGGTATCAGGTGCTTTCAGGCAGAAAGGTAATTCCATTCATAGCCGGCTGGGATTGTCATGGCCTGCCAGTGGAGGTAGAAGTGGAAAAGGAGCTGAAATTGAAAGACAAAAAAGAGATTGACGGCATGGGCATTGATAAATTTAATAACTACTGCAAACTCAACGTGTACAAATATAAGAAAATCTGGGAGGAGATGAGCAATGATCTGGCATACTGGCTTGATTATGAAAATGCATATACCACCATGTCTCCGCAATACGTTGAAAGTGTATGGTGGGCTCTGAAGGAGCTGCATAATAAAGGGCTTCTTGAGGAAGGATACAGGGTGGGGCCATATTGTCCGAGATGCCAGACTACACTTTCAAGTCATGAGGTAGCCCAGGGTTATAAGGAGGTTGAGGAGCAGTCAATATATGTAAAAATGAGGTTGCAGGATGAAGATTCCTATCTGCTTATATGGACTACAACGCCGTGGACACTTCCCTCCAATATGTTTATAGCCATAAGAGAAGACGAAGAATATTCACTCATGGAATTTGAGAATGAACATATATATGTGGCGACAAAGAGAAAGGAGGCTGTTTTCGGTATTAACGGTAAAGAGATAAGAAAGATACGTGGCAGGGATCTTATAGGTAAAAAATATGTTCCGTTGTATCCTGCCAGTACAAGTGAAAAAATTTACTATTTTGTACATGGCGATTTTGTGAGTATGGCGGATGGAAGTGGAGCTGTGCACATAGCTCCTGCCTTTGGTATTGATGATTTCGATACCGGCAAGAAGGAAGGTGCAACACCGATCAATCTCATATCAACCAGCGGTAAATTTACGGAGGAAAGCCACTACTTTGCCGGTAAATACTTTCTGACAGCCAATAAACTCATATTTGAGGATCTCAGGGATAGATCCGTTCTGTTCAAAACAGAGCAGATTAAACACACCTATCCATTCTGCTGGAGGTGCAATACTCCGCTTATATATTATCTGCAGAAATCATGGTTCGTCAAAACCTCCACCAGAAGGGAGCTGTTGCTCAAAATAAATAATGGAATAAACTGGATACCGGATAATATAAAGGAGGGAAGGTTTGGCAATTTTCTGATCGAAGCAAAGGACTGGGCTGTATCAAGGAGCAGGTACTGGGGTACGCCCCTGCCCGTATGGAGATGCAAAAATAATCATGAAATATGCATCGGTAGCTTTGATGAACTTATATCATATTCAGGCATGGATATTGATAAAGCAATGATAGATCCACACAGGCCATACGTGGATGATCTGAAAGTTACATGCAGGCAGTGTGGAGATGCCATGGTCAGGGAGCCTTACGTCATAGACTGCTGGTTTGATTCCGGCTCTGCCCCTTTTGCCCAATTCCACTATCCATTTGATAACAGGGAGCTATTCGAACGGATAACGCCTGTGAATTTCGCATCGGAAGCGATAGATCAGACAAGGGGATGGTTCTACTCCATGCATACCATATCCTCCCTGATATTTGAAAAGCCGGCTTACAGTAACGTTATCGTTTTGGGGCATATACTGGATAAGGAGGGAAAAAAGTTATCCAAATCAAAGGGGAATGCTATAGAACCCTCTGCTGCTTTCCACGCGCTTGGTGCAGACTCCATACGGCTCTATTTCTATTCAACAAAATATACGCTATCCTCCCGGTTTTCGGAGGAGCTTGTCAGGGATAGCTCAGTGAAGGTGATAATGCTTCTTCTCAACAGCCTTAACTTTTTTAAAAGCAATGCTGAACTCGATCACTTTCAATTCAAAAACGAAAATTTAGAAAATATAATGGATCTGTGGCTTATATCCATGGTTAACAAAACCGTCAAGGATGTTAAAGAAAATATGGAAAAATTTGAGTTGAAGAAAGCGATAGAATCAATAGTAAGGCTTATAGAATCCTGCAGCAACTGGTATATACGGAGATCGAGAGATAGATTCTGGGGTGGAGGAAAGAACAATGCCTACTCTGCCCTTTTTATGATGCTGTACAGCAGTTCATTGATGCTGGCACCGTTTACACCACATATTGCGGAGCATCTCTATCAGCAGATGAAAAGATTTGCAGGAACTGTGGATATGAAGGAAAGTGTAATGGTTGATGATTATCCATCAATAAAAGAGCATAACGAAGAGATACTTTTCAGAATGGATATGGTCATGGGGATATGTGAAGCAGGCAGAAAAATAAGGCAGGATAACAAGGTAAAGCTGAGACAACCTGTAAAAGAGGTGGTTGTTCTATCCACCATTCCATGGCTGCATGAGTTCAGGGATATAATAACTGACGAACTTAACTGTAAGGTGCTGCGCATAACGGATAAACTGGATGATAGAGCGGGTTATGCATCTGGCAAGGCAGGCAATGATATGGTAGAGGTCCTGATGGATGTTAATATCACCGATGAACTCTATTTGGAGGGCATAAGCAGGGAGATCATAAGACGGATTCAGATAACAAGAAAGGAGCTGGACCTGCCATATGATAAAAAAATCTCTCTGTATATAGATGGTTCTGAAGATGTCAGAAGATCCCTCACGCTTTATCAGAAAAACATCATGAACGAAACGCTGGTTGAATCTGTGCAAATTGAAAGGAAAGAGGAGGGTAAAGACTGGAAAATTGATGAAGAAAACGTTCTTACCATATTCATCAGGGCTCAGTGACGCCCTGTTATAATCGTGGAATGCACCCTCTGTGATGAATATAAGAGGGATGTGCAGGCAGTACCTGTGGAACTCTCAGGAACCTGAAATAGCGAATAAAAAGCCTGCGGAGGTTCCTGCCTCTACATATATCGTAAAGATATGCAGGCAGGAAGCCATGCCCGTAAGGGCGGAACTGGTTCACTCACTTTTCCTGACTATGCTTTTATTCCTCTTATCATCCGTAGTAAACGTAAGCTGGTTGTTTTCAAGTGTTACATTGATCATATCGCCTTCTCTGTATTTGCCTTCAAGTATTCCTGTTGATATTTTATCTATAAGTTCCTTTTGCATAATTCGCTTAAGTGGCCTGGCGCCGTACTGAGGTTCGTATCCTATTTCAGCAAAGTATTGTTTAACTTCTTTAGATAGTTCCATATCCATGTGCCTATTTTTCATTATCTTTCTTATCTGGTTCATCTGGATATCCACTATTCTTTCCATATCCTCTCTGGATAACGGGTTGAATATGACGATTTCGTCAATCCTGTTGATAAATTCAGGTCTGAAGGTATTTCTCAACCCGTTCATGGCGTCATTGATATTGATCTCCCCCTCTACTGCAGTTTCTGTACCTATATTTGAGGTCATTATTATGATTGTATTCTTAAAATTAACAATTCTGCCCTGCCCGTCTGTTAACCGTCCGTCGTCAAGAACCTGCAACAAAATATTGAATACATCCCTATGTGCCTTCTCAATTTCATCAAAAAGAATCACGCTGTAGGGATGATGCCTTACACTTTCGGTCAGTACGCCTCCCTCTTCATAACCGACGTAGCCAGGAGGTGCCCCTATCAATCGTGAAACGGAGTACTTTTCCATATATTCAGACATATCTATTCTTATCACCATTTTTTCATCTCCGAACAGACTCTCCGCCAGTGCCTTGGCAACCTCTGTCTTTCCAACCCCTGTTGGCCCAAGGAATATAAATGTGCCTACGGGTTTTCTGGGATCTGCTAACCCTACCCTTACCCGCTTCACGGCACTGGTTATCAGTTTTATGGCGTTATTCTGGTCTGCAACCCGTTCGTGCAGCTTGTCTTCAAGGTGCAGCAGTTTTTCGCTCTCCGTTTCAATTAATCGTGAAACAGGAATGTTGGTCCAGTGTGATATAACTTCTGCTACCTCCTCTTCTCCAACCTCCTCTCTGAGCATTGGATTGTCTTTCTGAATGGACCTCAGTTTTTCTTCCTCTTTTTTTATCTGTTCCTTAAGATCCCGTATATTTCCGTATCTTATTATTGCTACCCTTTCCAGATCACCTTCACGTTCTGCTTTTGCCTCTTCATTGTGCAGTCTATCTATCTCCTCTTTTGCTTTTCTTATATTGGTTATTATCTCCTTTTCTTTTAACCATCTGCCCTTAAGGCTACTCTCCTTTTCTTTAAGCTCTTTAAATTCATACTCAATGGCTTTCAATCTTTCCTTAGAAAAGGTATCTGTTTCCTTTTTGAGACCCTCCTTCTCTATTTCCAGTTGAAGAAGCTTCCTTTCAACTTCATATACAGAGTTTGGCATGCTATCAATATCCACCCTTACCCTGGAAGCAGCTTCGTCAATAACATCAATAGCCTTGTCTGGAAGGTACCTTTCTGAAATGTATCTGGTAGATAGATTTACAGCTGCAACTATTGCGGAATCGTGTATCTTTACTCCGTGATGGAGCTCGTATTTGCTTTTCAATCCTCTGAGTATAGATATTGTTTCGTCAATGCTGGGTTCATTTACAATAACTGGTTGGAATCTTCTCTCCAGTGCTTTATCTTTTTCAATATATTTTGTGTATTCAACAGTGGTGGTGGCACCTATACAGTGCAGATCGCCTCTTGCGAGTGCAGGCTTGAGCATATTTGATGCGTCAATAGCACCTTCCGCTCTCCCAGCACCTACGATCGTATGCAGTTCGTCTATGAACAGTATGTATTTATCCCTGTTCTCAACAATCTCGTTCAGCAGTGCTTTAAATCTTTCCTCAAATTCTCCTCTGAATTTAGTTCCCGCAATAAGGGAGCCTATATCAATAGCCAGAACCTGCTTATTCTTGAGCGTTTCCGGGACATCCTCGCTGATTATTCTCTGCGCTAAACCTTCTACAATAGCTGTTTTACCCACACCAGGATCTCCTATCAGGACAGGATTATTTTTGGTTCTTCTGGAAAGAACCTCCATTATACGCCTTATTTCGCTGTCTCTACCTATAACAGGATCCAGTTTTCCATCTCTCGCACGTTCTGTTACGTTACTTGTAAATTTAGAAATAACATTGTATTTGCTTTCTGGATTGTTATCAACAACCCTTCTATTGCCCCTGATGTCCTTCAATGCACTCTCTATTTTATCCCTTGATACATTGTTTTCATCAAATATCTTCCTGATATGATTCCTGTATTCAAATACTGCTAAAAGCAGATGCTCAGCGCTAACGTAACCATCATTCCATTTGGTTGCTACTTTTTCCGCAGTTCTCAGCAGTTCACTGAGCGATTCCGATATGTATGGATTTTTTGCTGTTGATAGCCTGGGCAATTGCCCCAGATATGAATGCAGAGCCTCCTTTATATTGTCTATGTTTGCATCTATTTTTTTCAATATGATATAACCACTGTTATCTTCATCGGATATTATTGATAACATGAGGTCTTCAGCCTCTACCAGTTCCCTGTTATCCGATAAGGCATTTTCAGAAGCAATTTCAATATTCTCCTTAACCTTCTGTGTGTATTTATCCATTTTCATAATTTTTCACCACAATGTATAGTTGTTTACTATATGTTTATTACATTCTATTGTATATATAGTTTTCTTTTGTAATGTAAAAGCTCAGTATTTTGATGGTAGAATTGTTACTGGTTCATTTGATAGATCCTGCGATTTACATCTCCATTAAAGAATAACCAGTATTTCTGGACTTCAGATAACCGGGTCCTTACTTTTATAATCTTTTTGTGTTCTATTTACAAAAACTGGAATAGTTTATATTGTTAAATATCATTTCCGTTAGTTATGGTTCGTATAAATTCAGAAAACGGCTATAGTTTAATTATGTTTATATTGTTAAATATCATTTCCGCTGGTTATGGGGTATTCAGGTGAATGAAAAATTAAAGGTTCTAATAGCTACCTCTGCGGGACATTTTTCAAATGACTGGGCAGCCTATATAATTCCAATGATTTTACCTGTTTTAATTCTTTCCTATGATCTCTCCATATCCGAAGGCGCTGTTATAGCTACAACGTATGCCCTTATGACTGCCTTCTTCGCTTTATATATAGGAAAGTTGATTGATAGAGGATATAACATAGGTATACTCATCTCTACAGGACTGGCTTTTATAGGAATATCCTTTGTAATGATTGCTATATTCCTCATGTTCATTCACGGAATATCCCTTTTCGTATTGCTGGTTATATCTGTTGCGATAGGTGGTACAGGTGCAAGTTTTTATCATCCACTGGGTGCATCATTGATACAGAGAACCTTTGAAAAAAGAAAGGTGGGATCTGCCCTGGGCATTAACGGATCAATGGGCAGTCTTGGGAGAGCTGTGGCACCTGTGCTATTTGTCACCATATCTGTGTTTATAATATTCCCTTATGCAGTCATGCTCAATGGTGTTATACCGGCTATTGCAATTGCCATTATCCTTTCACTTGTATGCAACAAAAAAATGTTTAAAGATAAAGATAATGTAGGTGCAACTGAAAATATAAAAAAAGGGATGAATATAAAGACAAAAGATAAAGAAAGCAGTATAATTTTTATAGTCCTCGTTATAACAGCACTACGGAGCGTTACTACATCTGGCTTTGCAACCTTTATTCCAACATATCTTGTCAAGAGCAGAAATATAACTTATGGATTCACGTTGAGCATATTGATATTCGGAATGCTGGGAGCGGCCATTATAGGACAACCCGTATTTGGAAAACTGATGGATGCTTTTGATTACAGGAAAATATTTGCCCTGAATACACTGGGTATTGTTATTACAATGCTGGTTTTTACGTTAACGTATAACATTTATGTTATATTCATATCCCTGTTTTTCTATGGCTTTTTTACCTTTGCTGCCTTTCCTATACTCTTCGGAATTATCCCTAATATTTCAGACTCATCCAGATCGAGAGGGTCATCCAATAGCCTTCTGTGGTTTGGAATTTCAATTGGCGGTTCTGTAGGCCCACTTGCTCTGGCTCTACTGGATAATAAATTGGTTCTAAAAAATATGACCAATAGCTTTATTGCACTTGCATTAATTACTGCAGTATCATTCATACTGATTTTAATTTACTGGAATAAATTTCCTGCTATAAATAAATAAAGTGATTATGGTAAATTAAGCTGTCGTAACACCCACCATCAGCTTAAAATGAATAGATGAAAACCTAATCAGTTAATATAAAATATAGGAATTGAATACATATTTAATATGGCAATTAGTTAATAAGATATCATTTGAAAGTGAATTAAAAATGGCTTTAGAAGTTGATATTCTATGAGTGTAGAAGATAGTAGCGCTGACAGGGGTAATGATCTGGGTAGATGTTTAACAGGAATAACCGATCTTGATAAAATTCTGGGTGGTGGTATTCCAAGGGGTAACGTCGTACTTATTGCGGGAAATGTGGGAACTGGAAAGACCACCTTATCTACAGAGTTCCTTATTAATGGAGTCAATATGAATGAAAAAGGTATGTTTATATCTGTTACAGAGACATCAGTCAAACTGATATCCAATCTCAAACATTATGATTTTTTCAATGAAGGGATGATCAAAAGCAGGGATCTTCTATTTATCAATGCCATATCCATTTACGAACTTTTGGGTCTCAAAAAAGGTGATCTCACACTGGAAGATATATATCTGCTGATCAAAGCCATAATAGATATGGTAAAGAAGCAGGGCATCAAAAGGCTTGTTATAGATTCAATAACGTCAATGGCATACAGGTTCAAAAGCGAGGAGAAAATACGAAATTTTATACTTTTGCTCTCCAGGGAGATCTCGGATATGGGGTGTACAGCAATGCTGGTATCCGAGGTTTCAAGTGCAGGTAATAACAGGTACTCTGTATTAAGTGTAGAGGAAGCAATAACAGACGGTATTATTGTACTGGGCAATATGGAGAGAGGAGGCGATCTGCTGAGAACCTTACAGATTGTAAAAATGAGAGGTACTCCTCATTCCAGGGCCAAGTATGTAATGGATCTAACACCACTTGGAATTCTCATGGTTCCACTGCTAAGGGGTGATAATTTTGAGTAAGATAGATATCGTACTTGATCACCTTCGAGAAATGCCTGAAGGGTCTGCTATAGCCATAAAACTTGGAGAGATCAATTATGCAGATAACTACACAGAGGCAATGCAGGGGCTGTTGAGGGATTTTGTAACAGAGAAGGGTCTCACACCCATTTACATCTCAATTACCACGCCATCCTCAATTGTATCAAAAATATTTGAGGCATTTGATATAAAATCTGAAAAAATTGAATTCGTAGATGTCGTATCCAGCATGATGATGAGTACATCCGATGAAGTCAGTAAAAACATCATATATGTAGAGAGCCCCACCATGCTTGAATATGTAATGCTTAAGACACGGTATCTTATCAGAAAATACACGGGTAAAAAGATCATTGTGATAATAGACTCCCTCAACACCCTTTCAATACACAATCAATATAAAACAATGATAGAATTTTTACATATCTTTGTTAATAATCTCAAAAGTAATGGTATTTACGTGGTAATGCTTACAATGGAGGGCAGTGAAGACAAGGAAAAGATAAATGATGCAATAAATCTGGTATGTGAAGAATCAATAACAGTGAGGGAGGGGTAGAAGATGACACTTTATCTTACAGGTATACCCTCCATAGATGCTGTCTTTCAATCGGTTTTCACAACAGGGTACATGATAACTCTGACAGGAACCCCTGGAAGTGGAATTGAGCTGTTGTCCAAACAGTTTTCTGTTCAGGGGATAGGCAATCAGCAGGTACTGTATATAACCACGAGTGAAAGGGAAGTGGATGTTATTGAAACCATGAAAAGATTTAACTGGAAATCTGATATCAAGATTATAAGCATAGGAAATGATTATTATGAAACGGTACTTGCAAAGGAAATTGCGGTGAGCAAGTACAGAGAAGAGGGTGTACAGGCACCCAAAATTATAGAAATGGCGGAGGGCAATGCAAGCTTTGAGGAGTATTATTCACCCAATTATATAACAAAAGTTATATATGAAATTTTTAAAATAAAACCTCCTATGCGTGTAGTTATAGATTCACTGGATTTCTTTCTGGAAGAATACGATTCAAAAAGTGTTATATCCCTTCTCAGATTGATACGGTCGCATGCATTAAAGAACGAATCGGAGGTGCTTATAACCCTTACCTCAGATATGCGTGAAAAATGGATAGAAAGTGCTATTGAAGATATATCTGACGGCGTTATAAAACTCATAAAAAGTGTCAAGGACGGACAGATCATTCAGGACCTGATAATCTGGCGTATACGGAATCATCCTGAAAAAACCGCCGTATTCAAGTATGGTTTTACAGAGAACGGTATATCCATAACACAGGAATTGGACAAATTCTCAATTAAATAACTAACCGAAGTTTTACATTGAATTTACCGGAAGCATGATATTCAATATATTTAGAAAATTGATAATAGCAGATGATTGGGCACCATGCAAAAACATACTGTTGGTGATGGCCTGATTATTCAGTTATTGCAATATTAAAAGTGATTCAGGTGCATAGCATATGTCCGATAAAAAAATTAAATTGGAAAACATCAACGATACTGACTTTAAGCAATATATTTCATATTCCATAAAAAATTATGCCGAAGAAAAGGTAAAAGCAGGCAACTGGAATAAGGAAGAGGCTATTCTTTTGGCTAAAAATGAATTTAACACGCTCCTACCGGATGGAATGGATACGAAGGGGCATTCAATTTTTTCTATATCTGACCTTTATAAAAAAAAAAGGGTGGGTGTATTGTGGGTGGAATGGAATAACCTGAATATGAAATCTGCATATATCTGGGATATTTTAATATTTGATGAATTCAGGAGAATGGGATATGGCATGCGTGCCATGAATGAGCTAATGTGCCTGGCTAAGGAACATGGGGCAAAGAGCATTACCCTGCATGTTTTTGCACATAATGAATCTGCAATCCTGTTTTATAAAAAACTTGGCTTCTATTCCACAAATATCATAATGAAAAAAGATCTGTAGACTGCCTGGATCATGCTGAAGTGTAATGCAGGATACGCGCATCTGGTTTTATGATTGAGGTTTTCTACCTTTTTATGCAGGTGGAGTCCGTATTCATAGAATTATGGTACTATTTTATAATATTATATACAGAACATGCATTGGGACAAAATTAAATGATCTCTTCCTGCTTCATCGTTCCAGCTTGCTCATTTAGATGAGTAGAGGTCAGAACATCCACAGGCATTTTTACAGAGTTCCACACATGCCGTATGTACCTCTCTCTTATGTTCAGAGCAGCGTTAAGATCCCGATCCATTACTAATCCACAGTTATTACAACTATGGATTCTCACGGATAAGTCCTTCTTTACAACTGCTCCGCAACGTGAGCATAACTGACTTGTGTTTCTTGGATTTACAAACTCTATGTATTTACCAGCATTTTCGGCTTTGTAAACACACATGTCTATTAGTTTGCTCCAAGAACTGTCTGATATACTCTTTGCAAGATTGTGATTCTGAACCATTCCCTGAACATTTAAATCCTCAAAGACTATTATATTTCCACTCTCCACTATTTGATTAGATGCTTTATGCAGATTATCTTTTCGTGCATTCGCTAACTTACGCTGTTTTTTAGCGAGTTTCTTTCTTATTTTATTCCTGTTATAAGAGTGTTTCTTTGTTCTGGATAGTTGTTTCTGTAGTGTTTTAATACCTTTTTCATACTTCGCTATTAGCTTTGGATTATCTATCTCTTTAACTTCTATACCATCAGTTAACACCGCTAATTTGTTTATGCCGACATCAACACCAATAATATCCTGTTCTTTAATCTGTTCTATCGGTATCTTAACTGTATCGGGTAATTCCACAGTAAAGGTAGCGAACCAATCGCCTGCTTTATCCCGTTTAACAGTGCATGTCTTGATTTTTCCGTCTATTATATCTCTGCTTATAATGGTTTTAATATCACCTATCTTGCTTAACTGTAGAATGCCTTTTTTGGAAGAGTTAGTTTTACTTTTATGAATTAATTTGAAACCACTTTGAGGGTAAGTAACCTGAATCCCGTATCAATTAACCATTACATAAAATATGCTTGCTTTTTCTAACATCTACTGGAACATCTCTTTCTCATATTTTTCATTAAAAAACTTTATTAATGTGTAATGGTATTAACCATTAC
>JAMCUS010000008.1 GCA_023379385.1 Thermoplasmatota archaeon | reverse complement strand
TTTCTCATAATTTCTATTTTTTTTCTGTTCAGTTCTATTTTATCCCCTTTTATTTTTACGTAGGACTTCAGACCTTCCAGCCTGTTCATCATTTCCTCTTTACTTTTCTTACTGCTTATAATATCCTTATTAATAGCCGATTGTAGTATGTACTTTTTGGAACTCCTGATAAAACAGATGCCTTCTTAACACCAAAACCATTAGAGATTAACGTATTGCAAAGAATCATTTTATCCTCCTACGTAGATTTTTTTAAAAGCTCGTTAGCAATGGTAAGATCCCCTATTATGGCTTTCATCTGTGTTATTTCCTGCTCATATTCGTTTTTTACTCCAAGACTGAGACCATGTTTACCGCCTTTTATGAACTTATCTTTCCACCTATAGAGTTGAGATGAAGATACAGAGTATCTTCTGCAGATCTCTGTAGCAGAACCGCCCAGTAGTAGTTCCATTACTGCGTTGTATTTTTCATCAATTGTATGATTTTTCATTGAATTCCCCCCCAGACCCCCTTTATTGTATTTTATTATTAATATATATTTCAATACTATATTGCCCAATATGAAGATGGCCCGGACCAATGACCGTAGTATCTTAACAGTATATTTTCCAATTTAATTCTGGTATTTTGAATATTTTTCTTTCCATTTTTTCATGGTTCCAAAGCTTTTTATTACTTTATAACCGCTCTCTTCAAGAAAATTTTTTATTGCCTTTTCATATTTCAGGTCAACACGCATAAGGAGATATGTCGAATCTCTGTTTCTCATAACTTTAAGATAATTCACCATTACTATACCGTTTTCATTCAGATATTTTGATGTCATTGCGTATACGTCATCTGTATATCCATTCTTTTTTATCATGAGATATCTTCGTTTTACCCTCTTCATATAGATGAGAGATATCAATCGCCATAATAATAATTTATGCCTGTGCCAACAGATGTATAACATTGTGACGGATTAAAGTCAGAAAAAAGAATCCAGCCTGTTCTGTGATGTGGGAATAATCCTGCTGATTGTTTCAGTGATTCGTTCTCTGGAAAAATTATGCTCATCACACATGTATTTTATCAGACCCTCTTTATCTATGCTGCCCCATTTTATCTCCGGAACCTCCTTTGTGCCTGAATTATAAAAAATAGTTCTCACCTCATCAACGTGCTGATTCTCTATCTCTCCCAGTTCCGGTATATTCTCTATTTTTTCATATTTCTTTATCAGTTTATACGCTTTTTTAGGACCAATTCCCTTTATGCCTTCGTTAAAGTCAGTTCCTACAAGGATGGCTATGTCTATCATCTGCCTGAGATCAATACCAAGGTTGTTGAGAGATTCGTCAGAATATAATATCTCTGGTTCTGATTCTGTGATTCCTGCAGCATTCTTTCTCTTTATTGATACTGCAAGATTTCTGATAACCCGTGACGATCCAAACAGTATCGCATCGTAATCCTGTGACGCAACCGCCCATACAACTCCGCTAGTCAGTAAAAAGGAAGCGTATGCCTCGCCATCAGAGGGTGCAGTAATACAGGGTATACCCATCAGGGATAACAATTTCTTGCTGCTTTCTACGATCTGTTCTGTGATAGTAGTAGATGCTTTTGCCTTTTTCATTGCTGTTACCTCGTCACCGGATTCAAGTGCAGACTTCCATTCTTCCATTGCCTCCTCCCTTTTCTTAAATCTGGATTTGAGTGTTGCCCCCTTAAGATTGTGTGGCGTACCGTCAAAAACATATAATGGCCATATTGAATATGATAATAATTTCATGTTTCTATAAAAAATGCCTGCCAGATGAGAGGTAACGTTATTACTTTCATCTGTAAGATAATAGCCACCCCACCCTCTTATACTGGAAAGGAACTGGTATAGTGTGTTATATGCATCTATGGCGATTTTTTTGCCTTTAAGCTCATTTATGGATATTGGATGTGTAGAGAGAAGTTCCTTTATTTTTACACCCATGCGTAAAGATATGTTTTAAAAACTATTTAAATATACCATCACTGAACCTCTATCTGCAATACAGCATGTAACAATGCCCAACTCAGATAATTATATTTGAAAAAGCTTTATATATTGCTTTATAAATCTCTTTCCTTAGGTCATAATTATGAAACCACATATAAAGATAGAAAATGTAGTAGCATCAACCACGTTAGGTAGTATTCTTGATCTGCCCGCAATTTCACATGTTCTTGAAGGCTCTGAATACGAGCCAGAACAATTTCCAGGGCTTATTTACAGAATTAAAACTCCAAAAACTGCCACACTGATCTTCAGCAGTGGAAAGGTTGTATGTACAGGTGCTAAGAGTCTGGAGGATGTTAAAAAGGCAATAGATATCGTTGTTACCCAGATCTCAAAGGGAGGTATAGATGTAAACCCCAACCCAAAAATAGAGGTCCAGAATATCGTGGCGTCCTCTGATCTGGGTGCCGAAATAAATTTGAACTCCATTGCCATAACCCTTGGTCTTGAGAGGGTAGAATATGAGCCGGAGCAGTTCCCGGGGCTGGTATACAGGATAGCTACTCCAAAAGTCGTGGTGCTTTTATTCGGTTCCGGTAAACTTGTATGTACAGGAGCAAGAAAACCTGAGGATGTTGAAATAGCAGTTCAGAAAATTTTGGATGAATTAAAAGGTACTGGACTGCTTCATTGACCGGTTTTCCATATCTTTTTATATTTTTTGCTATCTACAAATACTATTTCTATATCCACCACGGGTTTATTGTTCTCAACTTTCAATGCTTTTCCAGCAGCTATAACCACGCCGCTTTTGTTATGGATGGATACGATATCACCGGGGTTGAATGGGTCTGAACTGTATATTCCACCCCTGTACAGATTCGCTCCATATGCAATTGCACTTTCCGCTTTTTCCCTTACCACTACGGATGGAAAGGTCGTGAACACAGAGTCCAGGCTTCTGGAAATTTTGCTCAGCATGGAGCAATCACCCTCCATACAGAACTGAATGGAGTCCTTCAGGGTGTACAGATTTACGGCCTCTTTTTCTGTAAATGGACCTGTTCTTATCCTCCTCAAGTCCTCCATGTGTGCACCAATACCTGTTGCATCACCTATATCCCTTACAAGGGTGCGTATGTACGTTCCAGCATCGGATACAACATCAAAAAGAACAAATCTGTCGCTTATATCCAGTATTTCTAATTTATGAATGCGTCTTATACGCAGGGCTCTTTTAACAGCAGCCCTGATTGGAGGCAGCTGATATATGTCTCCTCTGAAATTGGTAAGAACTGGCTCAAGATCCTCCCTTGTAACATTGCTGTGAAATTTCGCAGCTACAATATACTCCTTGGTATCGTACAGAAGGTAATGCAATGCCTGTGCTGCTTTATCAGTTCCTATCACAAGTACGCCACTCACTCCAGGATCAAGCGTACCGCCGTGGCCGGCAATTTTGACCTTCAGCATATTTTTTACCCATGAGGCTACCTGATGCGAGGTAGGACCACATGGCTTATCGATAACAAAAATCCTGTTCTTTACATATTCTTCTGGAATTTCAGCCATTCGTAAAAGCCCTCCCTGACGGTTAAATATACCTCTTCAATATTCAGATAACTGGCGTCTATAATAAGATCATAATTCATTTTTACGGAAAGATCAATTTTGTATATGGACAGATATCGCTTCTCTTCACTGATTCCCCTTTCCAGCGGGTCATCACCCTGATCACCTCTCTGCTCTATTCTTTTTTTTCTTACGGGTAAAGAGGCATCAATTTTTGCAATGTATACGCTGATGCCTCTCTTTTTTAAAAGAATACCTGCAAGCCTTGCATCAATAACCGCTCTGTCAAAACTGAGGGCCTTATCCATAACCTTTTTATCCAGCCCCATGTCTATGCTGTAATCCACTTCAGCCATTCTGGACAGCTGTTCAAGCTCCAGACCACGCGTTACAGCCTCCTCTCTGAATACAGCACCTGCTGATACGTACGGAAGAGCCTCCCTGTCCGAGAGTAATTTCGCAATTGTACTTTTTCCGCTACCAGGAGGCCCCGTTATATTGATATAAAAATTCATTTTATCAGTCTCAACCAGCTTTTTCATGGTTTTTATACTTTTGATGCTCTTTTAATAAGGTTACATGCTTCAGCAGTCTGTAAAACAGCATGCTGAACGGTATTGTAAATATTGAATAGAGTATAATATAGGTAGGAAAGAGATATACTGTGAGAAGACTGGAGTTGAAATTCCATGGCACAGCGAAACGTGCATAGGTTGTTGGCAACGATACCAGATAAGCTATCCAGGACAGAAACAGGATTATAAAAAACAGGGTTAAACTCATGTACTTGAGTGTGGAGCCCATGACCTTCATGTTCAGTTCTGCCACCTTCTGCTGCAGTTCCTTCAGCTCAGATACCTTATCCTTCTTTCCCTCACGCATATACTTCATCTGAAGTTTGGATAGATGTGTTCCCCATTTCTGCGATTTTGCCATTACTACCCAGTCTGTATGATAATTTCTAATCGAGGTTATGAAAAACATGAAAAACATGGAGAGTATAAGAATGGATATGACCACAAATCTTCCATTGAATCCTATTACAGGATAGAGAAACTGATTTATCATTGATACAAAGCCGTTTCTCGAACTTGCGTCCAGCATTATAAGGATTGCCATCAGGAATAAAAAGATGTATATAAAGGTAAAGTTGGATCCAGGTGGTGGAGCCCCTTTAGTCTGCTGCGGCTGCTGTGACGCAGCGGGTTTGGCTTCCGCTGTTTGATCCTTACCAACAGGTATCTTCGTTGCTTCATTTACCATTTTATTCTAACCACCGAAGAATCCTCTGAGCACCGGATGCATCTCTATAAGCTGTTCCTGACCTATGGCTTCGTAAAACTGTATTATAATTCCTACAGTGAGCAGAACTCCAGTACCGGATGCATTTCCCACGGTTCCTATCAGATTAGCTATTGCGGCAAGCGCACCTACGGCTGCACCTGATATGATGGTAATTGCGGGTATGTACCTTTCAAGTACCTTTCTGAGAATGCGTGGGTCTCTTCTGAATCCAGGTATCTGCATTCCACTCGATTCAATCTGCTTTGCTACGTCCTCCGGTCCCATATTGGTAGTTTCTATCCAGAATTTGGCAAATATGATAGATCCAACAACCATCGCTATGAAATATATCAGAACATGTGCAATATTCTGGTAATAACTGTGACCAAAGAGATAGCCGCTGTATAAACCTGGATTGATGATAGGAAGCAGCCAGGTTTCCACCCCGTTTACCGCAGACAGATAAAATGCAATGCCACTTGTTGGAGTGGATGCGGTTACACCGGGCGTAGTTATATTGTTCGGATTGGGATAGCTTCCCACCCACCATTGATGCCCTATCAGTGGAAGATGCATCAGAGATGGGTTGTTCCATAGAAGAAGAGAAAACATGGATACGTTTGCCAGCAATGCAGCCATAAGGATGACAGGTATATTGCTCGCATAGAGGAGTTTTATGGGATATCTACCTCTGGCGCCCCTGGCTGTTACATGGGATAACGGTAGCTCTATTCTTGTGGACTCAGCATAAGCCACGGCAAAGAATACAGCAATGGTTCCCAGAAGGTAAATGATCGGATTGGGATACCTTATAAAAATAAAGCTCATACCACCGGAAGCCATTTGACTTGCGTTTATATGCTGAAATGCGTATATCGTTTTGGGGATTGTTCCTGCAGGCGGATTGGATATGGACAGAGACTGGGTGGTTGATGCCGGCAGCCAGTTGAACGTACCGTTGAATATCGCCTGGGATACCCCAGCTGCTATGAACAATGATACCCCGCTGCCTATACCCCATTTGGATACAACCTCGTCAAGCAGAAATACAATATACGCTCCAAATCCAATCTGGGCAATGATTATGATATCTGCCAGTTGCAATCCAAGGCCCGGGTAGTGGTTGTTAAGAGTGGCAATTAACCCGCTATCCGGTGTTAAAAACCCGTATACCTGCGGTACGGCTTCCACAAAAATCATTACGACTACCAGAAGTTTCTGTACTCCCTGGAATATTGCCTTGTCCTCATCTTTCTCCAGGTCCAGATCTATGATCTTTGCTCCTGTAAATAACTGCATGATAATTGAGCCTGTAACTATTGGCCCAATACCCAGCTGCATGAGGGTTCCCTGTGCCCCAGCCATTATAGCCCTGTAACTTGAGAATAAATCAATCTGGTTTGTTGTGTTTAACCCGAAGATCATGATATTGGTCAAGGCAAAATATAGCAGCAATGCAGCTGCAGTCCATATAATCTTCCATTTAAAATGTACGTGCTCCTTGCCTTTTGGTTTTGTTACCGCTGGTAACCTATCTATAACTGGTTTTAAACCATAAAGTTTTGATTTTTCACCCTTGTACGATAGCCCCAGAAACATTAAACCGAAAGAGACGAATATGGTAATACCCATCAGGGCAATCATGAACAGAGATGGTTTTACAGATAAGTAGTACACAGCAAAAATAAAAACCGCAACTATAGCCAGTGGCAGGGCCACCACGTAGTTTCTTTCTATTTCCCCATCTTCAGTTTCAGCCATTATCTCACAGACCCCTATCTTATTATATCTACTCTTTACCTTTTGATGCTATAGATACTTTACCCTTGGAACTTTCTACCTTTTTTATGGCATTTTTCGTAGCGTTTTTAACGGTTATCTGCATAGGTATTGAGGGCATACCCTTACTCAGTAATTTTTCGTAGCCCAGTTCTGTTAAATTTACTATCAAGGTTCCGTTATCTAATTTAGCTTTTCCTTTCTCAACCCAGTTATTCATCTTCTCATCAATTGTCATTATATTTATAGCTTTTTCAATATGTACCTGCTCGGGTGGTCTTTTAAATCCGTGCCTACCGAAATGATCCGGGGCATATATAACCATACTTTTCATTTTGTGTTTGTGCAAGCCAGCGTTTCCTCTTCCACCTCTTAAACCAGCACCTCTTCCAGATTTAAAACCTCTGCCGTGTGTTCTTGAACCACGAAATTTATATGTTCTACTTGGCATCAACATCACCTCTATCCAAAGGCAGGGACATTTTCAATATAAGTTCATTTATCTTTTTCCCTCTGTATCCAAGGGCACCACCTTTCTTAACGATTCTTTTAACAGATCTATACCCCTTTACCGGAGGGTGTAATCTGAACATAGGTTTCATCCCGGGTATGGTTTTGAGTAGAAGTTTACCGTTTATAATGTTTTTCGCTAGATCCTCTATTGTTTTGTATTCAGTATTTGAGGTCAGATACTCATCTGTAAGTTGTTTATTGCCCTCAATCCTTCCATAATTTTTCAGCATTGATAACAGTGCTTCCTCTGAAACTTCACCCCACGTTACGTAATCCTTAACAACCTGAAGCATACCTTTATAATAACTGTTTTCAGGAATTATAACTGCGTGATTGCATCGTGTTAATCTTAAAAGTTCAAATGTAACTCTTACCTTCGGTACTGAATGTATGGTTCCCTTTACTCTTATAACTGCATAAACCATTTATATCACCAACTTCATCTTCTTTTTTTATTCTTATTTTCCTTGGTCTCATCATCCCTAAGTGTGATAACACCAATAATCCCTGTTGTAATTTTTAAATTATGCTCCAGTGATTCATTCACTTTCATTAAAGAGGTTTTTTTAAGGGCATCAAATACAGCCAAAGCGTAGTTAACGGTGGTTTTCGTATGCCCTCTTGAAAATCCCCATACATCGGATATTCCTGCTAAATGGAGAATGGGTCTTGCTACGTCATTTACAGCTAAGCCAACACCTTTAGGAGCTGGCTTCAGCGTTACCTCCACAGATCCGTTCCGGCCCACGACCTTATATGGCAGGGTATGAGATTCCCCGCAACCGCACTGCCATGAACCACAGCCCCTTTTTAGCTCAATTATGTTCAACTTCGCAGCTTTGATTGCCTTGAATATTGCAACACCAGTTTCCTTTGCCTTGCCTCTGCCAACGCCTACAATTCCATCTCCATTGCCTATTACTATGGTAACTGCAAAATTGGTTCGTCTACCGGAATCAGTCATTCTCTGCACCATGTTTATATCTATAACCTGGTCAATCATTCTGGGTATGAGTATATCGACAATCTCCGGCTCTCTGATCGTATAACCAGTTTCAAAAACCTGATGTATGGACTCTATTTCATTTTTTGCAACCATTATACCTAATTTTGTCTTGGGTGTCCATTCAGTCATTAGCTTTCACCTCTTCATTAATTTTTTTTATTATACCCTTGATATCTATTTTTTCTTTAAGGTGAGAGCCGTTTAACCTCTCTTCAGATGGATAGATTGATTTATCATGGGGTATTGATACCCCGCAATCCACAATGCCCTTAAGTGCTGCATAAAATCTGCCGCCCTTTATAGGGTTGCTATTTCCAGTATTCAATATTCCTTCCTTTATATCCTTTTTTACCTTGCTAGCTACAAAATACCCTGTTAAATATATCGCAGGCAGGGATAGATAAGATTTATTTAATCCGTATTTTTTCAGAATGCGGCTTGTTGTACCGTAGATGATTACGTCGCCGGCAGGGGTATATTTAATGACCTGAATCGTTGCGTATTTATTGGAAAATCTCACTGTAAACATGGGTTCATTGCCGCTGAGATATCTGAGTCTCTTTCTGTAATCAGTCATGCCATTTCTTCTTCTTCTAAATTTTACTCTGTGTTTTGGAACTTTCGTCATATCACATCACTTCTTTAAATATCCTTCAATAGTCAGGTGCATTCTAAGGTGAGCACGGCTTTTTATCATTCCTGATTTCGTTCGTTTATAAAATTTTCTATAAATTGCAGGTGTTATCACTTTTTTGACTCTCAGCATTTTGAGTTCATCCCGTATAGCTCTTATCTGTTTTATCCAATTTTCTTTTCTTGTTACGATGGAGTGTTTTCCACCTTTTCTGGTACCCGTACCGCTTTTCTTTCCCTTTCTCTTCTTTTCAGCTATTATGTTGGCTCTGGCTCTTGACACACCCTGTATATGTTTTTTGGCTATTGCACCCGCCTTTATAGCAGTACGTACATCTGCTCTGGTAACCATAACGGAAAGGTCCTCTATGGCAGAGGGATCAATCCATACTCTGTTCTCACCACATTTTAATATATCTGCAGCCATTCTTCTGATACTTTTAAACATCATTGTTATCACCTGTGTAGCGGATTTAAAATCCTCAATTTCAGTTCAGCAGCTTTTTTTTCAATAACAATTCTTTTTCTGACGCCTACAGATCCAGCTATTCTCACTGCATACACTTTGTTATCAATTTTATCAAGATTTTGTGTGTTGAATATCAGCACCTCTTTGAATCCTGAAGGATGAAATCCTCTTGTAATTTTTGGTGATCCGTATCCTATGGATACAACAGGCGGTCTGTACCCGTAATGCCTCCTCTGTTTTGAATGAAGACCTCTGGGCTTTCTCCAGCCTGTTCTGGAGAGCCTCTTATATCTGTACCAGGACTGCCTTCTAAATGCGACTCTTTTTCTGTTTATAACCTCTCTTTTCTGAAGTGCTTCTTTAAGCTTTTCATCCAGAACAGGTCTGATTCTGCTCGTAACTTTATCATCACTTTTTACAATCTCATCTGCCATTATCAATCACCCTGAATGTATTCACCTTTCGAAATTATATATATACCATCCTGAAATACCCTTGGATCATATCGCTTTATCTTTGTTGTTTTCTCTATAACGGATGCAGCCATACCTATTTTTTCTATATCAGGACCCTCAAGTATGATGCTGTTATCCTCAATCCTGACTTTAACTCCGGCAGGTATATGCGCAATTCTGGGCGATTTTTCTCCGAGAAAGTTATCTATGTGCAGAGAGTCATCCTTGAAGGTAAGTTTTACAGGAAAATGTGCGTATACCATCTTCATCCGGTACTTCCACCCTTTTGTGACACCTAAAACCATATTGTTAAAATGCATTTTCCAGCAATTTACAATAGCAAAGATCTTCCGGTTTACTGGAAGATACGATATTATAATCTTGTTGCCTTCCAACGTCATTATGATGCGGGTATGAAAAAACCTTTTTGTAACCATCCCTTCTGACCCCTGTATGGATAATATATTGTTGACAAAAGATGTCTTCAGATTCCCTGGTATCGTATATTCCTCTTTTTTTATTTCCTTCACCATATTTAACCACCTGTGCATCAGTAAACGTAAGCTAGAATTTTACCACCCACGCCATGCTCTCTTGCTTTTGTATTTGATATTACCCCTTCAGTCGTAGTCAAAATAAGAATCCCATAATCCTGTGCTGGAAGCAGTCTAGCCTCATATTTTTCTATATTTTTGCTTTTTACTGAATATCTTGGTTTCACGGCACCACAATCATTTATGGCACCTTTGAGAGATATCTTATATTTGCCAGCCTTTCCATCGTTTATATATTCAAATGACTTTATATAACCATATTCTACCATAACACTAAAGACTCTACCTGCCAGTTTAGATGCAGGTATAACAACACACTCTCTTTTACCCATTCTTTCAGCATTTTTGATTACTACAAGGGCATCATTTAATGGATCCATTAACATTTTAACACCTCATTTTAACTGTACTTTTTAAATCCAAGATCATGCGCAACCTCTCTGAAGCACTGCCTACAGATAAATAGACCATATTTTCTTACGATTCCCCTCTTTCTGCCACATCTAGTGCATCCATTCTTTCTACCAAACTGTTTTTTAGGTCGCATAGTTCCATTCACCTTATATAACTTCAACATTGAAACTTTTCTTTATGTATTCCACTCCTTCGTTACGATCTATTCGATGTTTCTTGCCGATCCTGTTTACAGCTATCTTTCTGTACTTAACTCTCCAGCCGGCTTTGCGTTTTAATGAACAGGATATATCCATACCGAATATGCCTATCTCTGGGTCATATTTCATGCCTGGAAATAGCGTATAATCAGTTATGCCAAACGAGAAATTTCCTTCCTTATCTATTGAATATGATGCAATTTTATTGTTTTTCACCCAGAACGCCTTTTTCAGGAACTCAAATGCATCGGTTCCCCTCAACGTAATCTTGCACCCGATCTTCATTCCCACTCTTATCCCCAGATCTCTATTCGTTGTTTTCGAAATGGTCAAAACGGGTTTCTTACCGGTAATCATGCCTAGCACCTTTACCGCCTTTTCTACCTTTTCTCCAGCTTCACCAACACCTATGTTGATTACAACTTTCTCTATTGATATGGTTCGCATAGCATTCGAATCATTCATTTGCAACCACCTCTGGTAGCCTGATATCCGGTATGCTCTTTCCTGCAACATACACATTGTTATACGAAGTCACGAACCCTTCCTTGAAATATACCAGATTATCCAAACCGCTTTTAGAAACCTCTAATTTTGAAATCGTACCTATTCTGCCCGCATTTTTACCTTTCCATACATATGCCACATTTCCTTCTTTAAATTTATATAAATCTACGATTTTTTGGGATGGCAATTCTATTTTAAGAACGTCACGTGTTGAATATTCATTTGCCTTATCCAGTAACATGTTTCTTCCGTCAAACATTGTCAAAATAAATTTCCCTTTTTTGGTTGTTATTTTCTTCTCAATTCTGGATAATTTCCATTTAGCCTCTTCTGCAGATATTTCAACAGGAACCAACATACCCCTACCATCAATCATCATTCTATATGATCTAGTGATCACTGGAAATTGAACCGTATCCATCAATCCTACAGGAAATCTGTAGTCCTTTATAACACGATTGTCTATCAGCATGTTTCCTTTTGCAATTATGTTGATCGCCTCTCTGGCTATGTCTGTAAGTTTAAGTATGTCTCTCACCAGTACAAGAGCAGGCAGGGATCTCTCCATGGGATGCGTTCCTGAAGATGTCTTTACTACCAGTTTATACTCCTTTCTTTTGATAGGCCACGACGCGGGTGCAGGCAATCTTTTAAGCGTTGTTTTGCTCACTGACTTCACCTCTTGTTAATATTTTTCTTTTTTTATCAGAAAGATTTAATTTTGTAATGACTCCATTTCCAGGAGATATAAAAAATTGAACCTTTGTATTATCTGCCTTGCTGATAACAACATCCTCTATGGATATTTTCATTTTCTTCATGCTTACCTCTGCCACCTTTCCTTCCTTGCCTTTATGTGAACCCTTTATAATCGTTACAGTATCACCTTTTCTAACCGGGATTGCCCTCATTTTGTATTTCTCTCTTAGCTCATTGGAAAGATGCATTGAAACCGCCTTATGCCTCGAAAAGATATCCATATTGTATAACTCCTTTCGCTTCGTTCTTGGTTTTGTTATTTTATACATTATACTCACCCACTATAGAATCGCTGATGCTGTTGCCGCAATTCTCGACCACCTCTCAGCAGCCTCCTTGCATACAGGACCCTTTATTTCCGTACCTTTTGTTTCACCAGTATCTGTTATTATAACAACAGCATTATCCTCAAATTGCACCATTGTGCCGTCTGCCCTTCTAAAAGGTCTTTTCTGTCTCACTATAACAGCTCTTACCACCTGTTTTCGTATATTCGGAGCACCTTTTTTAACCGAACAGATTATAGCATCACCTATACCTGCAGATGGATATCTCCTGTGATGACCATGATAGTTTACCACAGATATTATCTCCACTACCTTTGCCCCTGTATTATCTATGCATTCCAGTCTAGCGCCTTTTGGCAACCCTTTTGTCTGTCTTCCAGCCAATCCTTTCATGTTATCACCTTTTTTCTATTACCACGAACGATACGGCTTTGCTTAAAGGTCTGCATTCGGCAATTGTAACCACATCCCCTTCCTTTGCCCCTATGCACGGAGGTGAATGCGCCATGTACGTCCTTTTAACATATCTGTATCTTTCAAACTTTTCGACATAATGCATAAATGTTCTCTCAACTATAACGGTACCCTGCATCTTTGCAGATACAACCTTGCCATTCATAATCGTCCCTCTTACGCTTAGTTCCCCGTGAAAGGGACATTTTGCATCTGTACAACTCTTTTCCGGATGTTTAACATCATATCCTATGCTTTGTTTTACCATACAGAACCCTCTTTGTTCTTTCTTCCGGTCTATACGCTGGTATAGAACCAACCTTTCTATATTCATTATCTATAAAGTATGATATAGCTACCTTTTTTTTGGATAACCATACAGTTTTATCATCATCTTTTTTTATCTGTATCATATTTTTAGTCTCGTCCATGATTATACCTGATAAATTCATGTAGGTCAGGCATTTGGACTCATAAATTTTAACACGCATCCCTATCAGTTCATGTGCTTCTATGTCTTTTATAGCATTCATAACATCTTCACCTTGTATCCCATCTCCTCGAGTACCTCAACCACCTTCTGTTTCTGATCTCCCTGAAGTTCAATCTTTCCGTCTTTAACGGTTCCTCCTGTTGCACATTTACTTTTTAATTTTTTTGCCAATTCATGTACGTTTATGTCGTTCACATTCATACCATCAATTATCGTGACCATTTTACCATATCTCCTTTTGTCTTCATATACTCGTATTGTCTGCGATTCTTTTGCTATATCTTCACATATACATATTTCATCTGGAAGCCCACACACGGGACATATTTTTGTCATTTTTTATTTTTAACCTCCTTATTTTTTTCGTTAATTACAGTTAAAATTCTGGCAATATCCTTTTTTAAAGCTCTCAATTTACCGGGATTTGGTGGGGCACCACCCATAGAGGATATACCTCTTTCGTGCATCAGATCAGTACCTATCTCCGTCAATTTTTTGTTGAGGTCTTCCTCACTCATAGCCCGTAATTCTTTCATTCTGATCAAACTCATTATTTACCACCACCTTCATTGCTGGTTTTGGAACTGCTGTCAACATTCTGATTATCAGGTAATGGTGGTATATCGGCATCTGCCTCTTCAATTACATCCACTACTTCTTCGTCCTTAGCCTTCATCAAGAGTCTCTTTTTATCTTTATCAGATATTTCAATGATCTTGTTCTCTATATTTATGTGAACTTTGCTTTCCTCTTTTTTAATTTCTGATATGCTTTTCTTAACAGTAATTTCATCTGGAAGTTTTGCATCCTTCTTCATGATCCACACAGTTACGCCCAGAATACCAGGCTTAAGTTTTGCACCTACATAACCCCTTTCAAGAAAGATTTCAGCAGGCTTACCACAGTATTTTATGGATCCTGCTCTGATCTTTTCAGTTCTGTGTCTTTCACCGGTAAGCTTACCTGCAAGCATTATTTGGCATCCCTTTGCACCACTTTGCATTATCCTTCTTACCGTGGAATGTGCCGCCCGTTTAAATTGCCAGCCTCTTTCAAGCGCTGATGCAAGCTTTTCTGCCATTATCTGTGCGTTTAAATTGGGATTTCTCGCTTCTTCAACGGCAATTTGTGGATTGTCAAATTTAAATTTATCAGATATTGCTCTGGTTAATTCTTTGATTGTATTTCCTTTTTTACCTATAACAAGCCCTGGACTCTCGCATGTAAGTGTAACTCTCGTTCCAAGAGGCGTTCGCTTGATGTCAACACCGCCGTAGCCAGCTCTTTGCGTTTCCCTCTGCATAAACTCTTTCAATAGCACCCGTCTCATGTTTTCAGTGATGAATTTTATTTCGTTAGCCATATAAATACCTCTTTTATTCGGATCTCTCCTTTATTACCAGTTCAATGTTTGTTGTCTGTTCATTCCATGCACTGCTTCTTCCATGTGCCCGTTGCATATATCCTTTTGTAATCATTCCGCGTGATGCGGAAATAATTGCAATATATGAATTTTCTAAATTTATGCCTGCCTCTTTGGCATTGCTTTCTACATTGCTGAAAACCTTGAGCATATACTTCGATACCTTTACAGGATATCTTCCAGGCCCTATTCCCCTTTTATGAGCAGTTTCTTGGTTATACCTTCTGATCGGAACAGCTCTTTTAAGCTCAATAATCTCTTCCAGCATTTTTTTTGCTTTGTTATAGCTTTTACCCCTCAACAGATTGCATACCTCGTATGCCTTCTTTGGAGAGATCGGTAATTCCTTGCCATATGCACGCGCTATGGTGCCGTTAACATCCACTGTATATCCTCTCATATGTATACACCTTACTTAAGGGGCATGAATTTAGACCCTTTTGTAGCTCCGACACCCGGTCCTGAGTGTTTTTCAAAATTTCTCGTTTCAGAAAATTCACCTAAATAATGCCCGATCATTTCCGCTCTTATAACCAGCTCCTTAAACTCTTTGCCATTATATATCAGCACCTTCTTGCCCACAAATTGTGGTAGTATAATGATGTCTCTCTGATGGGTTCGTACAGGCTTGTTACTTTTTATTATTTTACTTACAACCTTCTGTTGTTCTGAGTTAAAACCACGTTTAAGGGTTCTTCTAATACGTGACGGGAAATATTTGAGAAGTTCGCTTACATCCATCTTTGCCAGCTCCTCTAACGTCTTGCCTCTGTATGTAAAGACCTTCCTCTTCCTTTCCTGAATAAGAGCCTTCTTCTTTCTTAATTTTCTTCTTGCACCCTTGGCGCTTCCTTCTGGCGACATTTAACTACCTCCTCTTTTTACGTTTTAATGGTCCTAGATTGCCCACCTTTCTACCAGGCCATGCTGAATGTGATACAGTACTTGGTCTACCAACATGCTGATGTGATCCACCCCCAAAGGGATGATTGACTGGATTCATAGCTTCACCTCTTACTGTTATCGGTGCTTTTGCCCTGCTTCTAAACATTTTCATTTTCTTTCCAGCTTTAGCAATTGGTTTATCATGCCTGCCTGCTCCTGCAACGGTTCCTATGATTGCTATTGAATTGTTATTAATTTCTTTTAATTCATCAGAAGGCATCTGTATTATCGTCTTGTCTCCGTGACTTATAACAAGACCAGATGATCCTGGTGATGTGATAAAATACTTATCAACCCCAGGTTTAACTTCAACAACGGATACGACGGTACCTTCAGGAATCATTCCAATCTTTTTTATGCTGCCTAACTGGACCGGGGCGTTACTTCCACATATTATCTTCATTCCAGTCATACAGCCATCAAAAGCAGGAATTCTGTAGTGCTGTTCGTTAATAGTAACTATTGCAATAGGCGTATTATGACCTGGATCGTGTTCTATTTCATTTACAGTTCCAGTTCCTTCCACATGTGGTAGTGTTATAGCACCATGGTGCCTGAAACTCGGAGATCTATATGTTGATGATCCGGCACCTCTTCTTCTTGCGATTATCCGTTTACCCATATACAATCACCTTTAATATACACCTATCCTGGATCCTACGTCACTGGCAGAATATTCTTTCGATAATTTTACAATTGCAATTTTCCCCTCTTTGGTAATGTTTGTATTGATTTTAATAATCTTTATATTGAATTCTTTTTCCAGAGCTGCTTTAATCTCCTTTTTGGAACTTCCTTTATGGACTGCAAACGCCAGTTTATTATTTTTTTCCATTTCCATCATAATTTTTTCAGTAATATATGGATGCAGTATAATATTTCTACTCATAACGGTCTAACCTCCGTAATAACGCTCATGGCATTCTTACTGTAAATTGTCAATCTGCCAGGCATTCCTCCAGGAGCAAGATCTGATACGTTTATCTCTTTAATGGACTTTACCTCTACACCATCCAGATTGTTGAATCCCAGCGCCCTGGAACCAGAACTAACCACAACGAGTATGCCTCTCCTTCTTTTCAATCGCCTTCCTCTTATTTTTCCTTTCCCAGCTCGTTCCTTTTTTCTTTTTTTGGATTTTAACACGTCATTCCATAATCCTAAAGCCAGTAAAATTTTTTTTGCTTCTTTGGTACTGTTAACAGATTCTATAGCTTCTTCAACAACAATTGGGAGTGTCAATTCCTTTTCCATTATATGTCCTCTTGCCCTTATTTTATCAATATCTGCGGATGCAGATAAAGCAGATGTAAATCCAATCTTCATCTCTTTTTTATTTATTTTTCTTTTATAATTTTTTTCTGATTTTGGTGGATGTGCCTCCCTTCCACCGACTGTATTTGGAGCCTGTGCACCTGTCAGAGAATCCATCAGTCTGGGGGTTCTGGCTACACCTCTACCCTTCCCCGCCCATTCAACTGAATGCTTCATACCTGCCAATTTATCCGCACCATATGGAACCCTGGCGTTTGATTCCATTACCTTAACAATCTTGTTTATAATATCACTTCTAATATTGCTTAAAAAGATTGCTGGTACTTCCATGGATCCCTTTTCAGTTCCCTCTATACTGTAAACATTAGCCTTTTTAACTTTATTAACAGACATATTTATGCACCCTGTTTAGACGAGTTAGATACATACGTTATTGGAAGGTCAGGTATCTTTCCACTGAATCTGACAGGATCTCTGAAACGAATCAATCGCTTTGATGGCCCTGGAACAGAACCATGAATGATCACGGCGTCATCCTTTATCAATCCATAATTCAGGAAGCCCCCTTTAGGAGTTATGGACCATGCAGACAACAGTTTTCCCTGCACCTTACCTACAATATGACTGGAATCCTTCCCTTCATAACTTTCCGATATATGCACCTTGGTTTCCTCCACCTTTATTTTGTATGTTCTTTTTTCATCAATAATCATCCATTCAACATCATTAATTTCCTTTATGCTAACGTTGTTAGACAGGGAGATGTCATTATCAGAAAAAATTTTCTTTACATTCTTGGAAACTGTTTTTGATGCAAGTTCTTTTACAATATCTTTATCAGCTGTAAATGTTTTTACAGTGGGAACATAAGCCATTACCCTTTTATTATATTCTGTTCGTTGATGAAATCCCATCTGACCTGCCTGTGGTACTGTAGGTAATATATAGCTTGGATTGTGTGGTCCCAATGTTCCAATCATTCTTCTATGTTTGCTATTTTTTCTAGGTTGTAGTTTAACACCCCATCTTTTTATATGCCCTTGAAACCCCTTTCCCTTTGTTATTGCAGATATATCTACCACCTTCTGATCACCAAGGAAGTCTATAAATCTGATATCCTTGCCAAGTATTTTGAAGCCATATTCAATACGCTCTTTTATATTTCCCCCGCCAATTCTTATTTCCATAAGATCAGGCGTTTTGCTGGATATGCCACCTGCAAGATATGGTTGTGTTGCCACTAAAGCCCTGATTTCTTCGATTTCAGGATCGTTTATCAACAGTTCCATTTCCTTGTTCAAATCACCTGTATTGGCATCATCATTTTTAATTTTATCTTCCTTAGATTTGTCGGCGGGAATTGTGAGTCTCCTTTCCAATTCAACAAAATTTTTTTCAATGTTATTCATCCATACATCTTTTTTAATTTTGATCCCTTCTATGTATCTTTGATAAAACTTCAAAGCGACAACCTTTAATGGTGGGACCTCAATTACGGTAACTGGATAGACAATTTCCTGATTTTCAGTGGTAGATCTTTTTCTTGTATCATTAACAATAAGATGTGTCATTCCGGCTTTAAATCCTGCAAACCCCTGAAGTTTCGGCTTACCGTCAATCTCAGGCCAGCTGGAAAATGATGGCACTATGCTCTTAGCTCTCTTTCTAGGGGAAAATCCCATTGAGCCTCTTCTAGGTTTATGTCTCTTACCCATTATATCACCTTTACTAATAGTACAAGTACATCCATTTAACCGTAACATCATGCCAAACCAAAATACTGTACCAGATAGTTAGGCAGTAGGGATAATTACCCTGATGATGTTTGGTTTAAATAGATCTTCGTTTTTCTATTGTTGGTAGCTATCAGTAAGCTAATATTACTATTTAAGTATATTGTATATCTTGCTATGTTGAATAAATAATTTTAGGCAATAACCAATAATTTTTACACCTGTTAACATATTATTTTTACCATTTTTAAATTTTATTTTTTACTAATGGAATCTCCGACATAGCAATTTTCATAAATAAATTTATATATTAAATAAAGCAATACCTCTTTAGTTTGATTATTTAAAAGGTTGTTTTTTATGATGTATGGAGACCCTGTGAGAAATGAGCTTCAAGGTGCGGATACATTGGTTCTGATTGCTTTTGTCTTTTCTATATTGACTATTATCGGTTTTGTTATTGCTGGCATATATTATATAATAATATTATTATATATTGCAGGTTTTGCAGGTTTTGCAGTTGTGGCATTTGTATTTGTTATATATGGATTGATCTTTTTAGTGTTTGCAGCAATAGGTATATATGTCTTTATCCGGATAAATAAGTTAAGGGATGCTATCAGAAATGGAGATGCAATTGGTGCTGACCAAATCAATACGGTAGCATTGGGTATTTTGGCACTTATTTTTAATGGCTTGCTGCCAGGCATATTATTACTGGTGGCACGTTCTCACACTGAAAAGGCAGGAGCCATGGCAAGAAGTGGGATGAGTGGTGGTGGATATGGTGGTGGAGGTTATATGATGCCAAATCCATCACCATTTCAACCCCCTAATGCGCAGTATTATAATCCATCGCAACCATCACAGTACGTTCAACCAGGTATGATGCCTCAGACACCATATGCTACACCACCATCACCGGTTATGCAACAGTATAGTCAACCATCACAAAGCGTAATTCAAGCTTGTCCTTCATGCCAACGTCAGGTTTCTGCCTCTAGTGTTGTATGTCCTTACTGTGGATATAAACTGCATTGAATAGCATTTGCACGATTAATCGTAACAATTATCAGATACACTGAATTTTTGTAAAAAATCCACTCAAGAATCTATATATACAGTTAACTCCATGATATTTTCATGCTTACAGACTATTATGAATTTGATTTTTCAGATGTTAAAAACGTGGATTTAACTGATAAAAAAATAGCAGTGCAGCTTCCACCCGGTTTAAAAAATCATTGGAAAGAACTAAAAAATCTTATAAACAGAAATGTAAACGCACAGCTCTATTTTTATAATTCAGATTGTTATGGTGCCTGTGACGTGATACCATTATCAGATGTGGACGCCATATTGCAGATAGGACATGAAAGGATGGGTAATGTCAGATACCCCCAGCCGGTATATTTTATAAAATTATACCTTAAAGAGAAAGATTTTTTAAAATTTGACCGTATTATAAATGAATTAAAAAATGATGGTATTAAAAAAATAGGATTGGTTTATACCGTTACCTATGAAAAATTCTTTTCTAAGGTGTATAAGAGATTAATTGATAACGGCATAGAGGTTATTGTAGATTCAGGGGATTTGCGTGTAAATAAAAAAACTGCTCTCGTACTCGGTTGTAATTTCTCAGCAATAAACAATATAATTGATTGTATCGACGGAATCCTGTTCGTAGGAGATGGAATTTTTCATCCATTGCCGCTTATATTTAAAACAGACAAGCCGGTATACAGTTACGATCCTGTTTCTGGCAATTATGCAAATCTTCAAGATGAGAAAAAGGAGAACATTAAAAAAAGATATATTATGATTAAGAGAGGATTTAGCGTAAAGGAGTGGGGAATAGTTGTATCTATTAAGGCGGGACAAAATAGGTTATGGCTCGCAAAAAGTTTAAAAAAAATGGCTGAAAAAAAAGGTGTTAATGCAGATCTGTTGCTGGTAAACTATCTAAATCCAGATGATTTCAAATGGATTAAATTTGATGGCTTCGTATCAACTGCATGTAGTCGAGTAGCAATAGATGACGCTGAGAAATATACTTTACCAATTCTTACACCTCAGGAATTTATGATTGTTCTGGGGTTCAGGAATATAAAAGATTATAGATTTGATGAAATGTGGTGATTAATGAATATAATGGGTATTGAAGGAACTGCGCATACTGCATCGGTAGGAATCGTATCTGAACAATGCGATATTCTTGCAAATGTGTCAGACACCATCTCTCCTGAGTCAGAAGGAATTCATCCAAGAATAGCTGCAAATCATCATGCAGAGAAATTTCCAGAACTGATAGAGAATGCGATCAAAAACTCGTCTTTGAAACTATCAGATATAGATCTAATTGCTTTTTCCATGGGTCCCGGACTTGGACCATGTCTGAGAACAACTGCAACAGCAGCAAGAACTATTGCGATATTCAGGGATAAACCAATTGTTGGTGTGAACCACTGCGTAGCACACCTTGAAATTGGTAGAAAGGTATGTAAGGTGGATGACCCAATATTGCTGTATGTATCAGGCGGTAATACACAATTGATAACCTATTCTGAAAATCGTTACAGAATTCTGGGTGAAACTCTCGATATAGGCATAGGAAATTTTCTGGATAAACTGGGCAGATTGTTGAATCTAAAATTTCCGGCAGGTCCTAAAATTGAAAAATTGGCAGCAAAGGGTAAAAATCTTCTTGATGCACCGTATACAGTGAAAGGAATGGATGTAGCCTTTTCAGGCTTACTCACATATTTACAACATGAACTGAATAATGGTGCATCTATTCATGACGTATGTTACACCGCCCAGGAGATATCGTTTTCTATGCTTACAGAGATAACTGAAAGAGCACTGACATTTACAAAAAAAAAGGATCTGCTCATAGGAGGTGGTGTAGCCAGGAATAAAAGAATTATAAATATGCTGGAAAAAATGGTAAATATACATGACGGAAGGCTATATGTACCACCTGACGAACTATGCAGCGATAATGGGGCCATGATTGCATGGACAGGGTATCTTGTATATTCCAGCTCCGGACCTGATGATGTGAACAACATAACTGTTGATCAAAAATATAGAACGGATATGGTTAATGTTACATGGAGAAATTCCATTACCGATCATTAACAATTTCGGTGTAATCAACAGATTAAGGCATTTGGACTGTAAACGCCATTTTTGATAAAAATTCAAATGACGTTTACAAAGCCAAGATCTTGTGAGTGCAAGTATATTGTGTGCTTTGGGACGAAATTAAGACGATGTCTCTTCCTGCTTCATCGCTCCGGCTTGCTCAATTGAATGAGCAGTGGTCGGTGCATCTACAGGCATTTTTACAAAGTTCCACGCTAGCCGCATGTACCTCTCTCTAATGTTCAGAGCAGCGTTAAGGTCCCTATCTATAGTTAGACCGCAGTTATTACAGCTGTGGATTCTTATGGACAGGTCTTTCTTTACGGCTGCTCCGCAACGTGAGCATAGCTGACTTGTATCTCTTGGATCTACAAACTGCGTGTATTTACCAGCATTTTCGGCTTTGTAATCACACATGTCCATCAGTTTGCTCCAGGAACCGTCTGATATGCTCTTTGCGAGATTGTGATTCTGAACCATTCCCTGAACATTTAAATCCTCAAAGACTATTATATTTCCACTCTTTACGATTTGATTAGATGCCTTGTGTAAGCTATCTTTAAGTGTATTTGCTAGCTTGAGTTGTTTTTTAGCGAGTTTCTTTCTTATCTTGGCTCTGTTATAGGAGTGTTTTTTTGATTTGGAGAGTAGTGTCTGTAATGTTTTAATACCTTTTTCATACTTCGCTATTAACTTTGGATTCTCTATCTCTACACCATTAGACAGGACGGCTAATTTGTTTATACCAACGTCTACGCCGATAATCTCTTCTTCTTTAATCTGTTCTAATGGTATTTTAACTGCATCGGGGAATTCCACAGTAAGGTCAACGTACCATTGACCGATTTTATTTCTTTTAACAGTGCATGTTTTAATATCACCGTCTGTTATCTCTCTGCTGATAATGGTCTTAATATCGCCAATCTTACTTAACTGTAGAATACCTTTATTGGTGGATTTACTTTTATGAATTAATTTGAAACCGCTCTGCGGATAGGTAATAGAGTTATAATTATCTCTGGATTTATGGCGTGGGAACCCAGCTTTCTTGCCCATTCTATTTTTGCTCTTGACACGATTAAAGAAGAGGTTATAAGCATTATCTAGGCGTTTAACAACATCGCAAAGAACCTGAGAATAAACATCGTTAAGTTCAGGATTTTCTAATTTAGTAGCGGGGAGTTCCTTAGTTTAAGAATAATAATTAAGAGAAATCTGGGAAGATCTATAAGCCTCTTTACGCTCAGTAAGGGCAGCGTTATATAACTGCCTGCATAGTTCTATAGTATAATTTAGAATTTTAGTAGTTTTCCTATTTGGATATATCCTGTATTGATAGGTTATTATTATAATAGTTATATATATATAATATAACCCTATATAAATTTTGCGTTGATTTAAATTTAAATAAACTTTAAATATTTGTTAGACTGATAGTTAATATAAGAGGTAGGCAAAATAATTTTGTCCCAAAGCATATATTGTGCAAAAGGATCAATAGTCAATATGTTAACTCAATTAAAACGTTGGTGAAAATCGCTGTTCAATGTAGATGTTTTTACATCATTGTTCAATATGGTAAAAAATGATACACAAAAAAATTATGATATAAAAGCAAAAAAAACATTTTAGAAAATGTTGGACTTACGCAGTTTTAAGCGTGAGTCTCATTAGAGGTACATACACAGGCACTTTTACTGTATTACATATGTTCTATAATTTTATTCAACCTCTCCTTTAGATTTTCAAGTTCTTTCTTAAGTTCACTATTACCCTTTATCCTGTCAACATTGTCCTCAATGAAACGTATGTTATGCCCCATCTCTTTAAGCATATCCTCTACTGTAAATCCATTTACATTTATGTTAAACCAGGGTGGCATCCAGTCCATGACATACTCTTTTCCCTTCTCTGTTATTGTATATGTCTTTTTTACGCCTTCTGTAGAGCTAACCGTAACAAGTCCTTCATCTACTAAAGTCTCCATCAACGGGTATATAGACCCAGGAGATGGCCTCCACCACCCATGTGTAGTGCTCTCCATTGCTGAAATAATCTCTGCGCCAGTCATTGATTTTTTGGAAAGTAACTTAAGTATAAAAAATCTTAGCCCTGTTCTATGTCCCTTTCCGAACATTCTCTTACCCATTTCAAAAAAACCACCATGCCCATATTCATTTTCGTTCCAAGCACTCATATCAATCACCGATATCACATATAGATATCAAGATATATAAAGATTTTCATAGGTAAACTTTATCTATTATATTCAAATTATTATGCAAGGTGTGTATGGATAATGATCACCTTACTATTAAAGCCGCCTTTATATCTGTAAACAATAAAGAACCGATAGTTGATTTGGCTAAAATGCTTGATGTTAAAGGGATTAAGATTTACGCTTCGTCCGGTACAGCACTGTTTTTAACAAACAATGGAATAAAAGCATCCAATATTGATCAGTTCACAGGATTCAGTTCCCTGCTTGGTGGTAGAATAAAAACACTGCATCCTGCAATATATGGATCTGTATTGTATGATAAGGTATTGGATAAGGATAATTTACTAGGCGCTATGCCTATAGATCCAGTACAATTAGTCATCGTTTCTCTGTACCCATTTGAAGTTACGTCAAAAAAGATGGACGCCACAATGGACGATCTGATTGAGAATATAGATGTTGGTGGCGTATCACTTATAAGAGCATCTGCAAAAAATTTCAAAAATAGCATTCCCGTTGTGGATGAGATAGACTATCCTTTTATAATGAAAAAAATTGAAGAAGGCAAGGGTTTCACCATGGCTGAAAGACAACAACTGGCGTCAAAGGCTTTCAGAAAAACTTCAATTTATGACTCAATGATATCTGAAAAACTGGGAAACGATGAAGATATTCTGTTAACTCTTAAAAAAGAGATCAAATTAAGATACGGAGAAAACCCGCATCAAAAGGGTAATTTTTACTCTGTTACTGGATCTAATGCTTTTAAAGAGATAGAACAGCTTCACGGAGCAGAACTATCCTATAATAATCTTATTGATATGGATTCCGCCGTATCTTTAATAAATGATTTTGATGAACCCTTCGCTGTTGTCGTAAAACATGTAAATCCATGCGGAGCCGCGGTTGATTCAGATATTGTAAATGCCCTGAGCAATGCTTTATCTGGAGACGCCACCTCTGCTTATGGTTCTGTAATAGCCATTAACAGAAAATTCAGTTCAGATGCTTTATCAGTGATTAAAAATATTTTTGTGGATTGTTTAATAGCTCCAGATTTTGATGATAATGCCCTTGAAAAATTAAAACATAGAAAAAAAATTAAAATAATAAAATATAATAGATCCAATGATGATAAAATATTGCCTGTTTATAGAGGTTTAAGATGGGGCATACTCATACAGGATCATGATGACAGAATTTTAAAAAAAAGTGAGCTAAAAGTTGTTACGAGGATAAAACCATCTGACAATGACATAGACGATATGTTGTTTGGGTGGAAGATAATAAAACAGGTACGATCAAACGGTATTTTATTGATAAAGAATAAAAAGGTTGTAGGTGTTGGTGCAGGCCAGATGAGCAGAGTAATGTCGGTAAAAATTGCATGTATGAAAGCCGGTGAAAAATCAAAGGATAGTGTTTTGATCTCCGATGCATTTTTTCCGTTTAAGGATGGCATTGAAGTTGCTGCGGAATATGGTGTAAAGTCTATAATAGAACCAGGAGGATCCATAAGAGACGCAGAGGTTATAGAGACGGCTGATAAGTATGGTATGGGCATGATGTTTACCGGATGGAGAAGGTTTACACATTGAATATATCCGTAAAAATTTTATCAATTATTTCGTTGTGGTCAAAGGCAAGGCCAGGTAATTTGTCAATTGCTACGTATACCGCTTCAGACGCATCATCCCCTCCTTTTACATCCTCTGTTAAGGCATCACACAAATAGATTATTGATACAGTATGGCCTCTGGGATCCCTCCCAATTTTTGATGCAACGTACATAACCTTTTTTGGTGCAACTACCAGATTGGTTTCTTCTTTAACCTCTCTAACTATTGCATTCTCAACTGTTTCTCCGAATTCAACAAAACCACCTGGGAGGGCATAGCTGCCTCTGTATGGTTCGTTCTTTCTTTTGATAAGCAGTATGTTTGTTTTACCATCTATTTTTTTACATACAACCGCGTCAACAGTTAACTGTATGTTCCATTTTCTAATAAACATATAAAAGGCATTTTTCAACTCTTCGAGTAAGGAGTCTACACCACCTCTATACCCAATTCTGCTGGATATACTACTCAACGCAGACAGATCGTGTTTGAAGTATATGGCGTACCACGTATTTTCATCCATTGCGGGTTTATCATTATAATAAAATATCAGTTTGGATTCAAACATAATCATTCTACCAGCAATGTCTATAACCTGGATGCTATTCTATCAAAATCAAATGCAACCTCATAGATATTCCCTTTTTCTATAGCGATATATGCGATCTTCTGCCCTATTTTTATAGATTTATCTATGCTGTATCCTTTGTTATACGCTGCCCAGAACCCCGCTCTGAATGCATCACCGGCTCCAACCGTGGTTCTATATCTTTCAATGACGTCGGTAGGGTAATGCAATACGCCTTCTTTAGATATGTATGTGACGCCATTTTTACCGGATGTAATTATGATATGATCTATGTAAGATGAAAAACCACTATCATCATTTATGGATAGATAACTTTTGGCAATGTCTGCCTCTGCTCTATTTAAAAATAAAAAGTTAACACCTCTTATCATCTCTCTGAAAATAGTGGCGTCGTATCTGTTTCTTATTTCAGGTCCAGGATCCAGAGCAATCATTTTATTTTTCTCAATAGCAATATTCTTCACCTTTTCAAGATAGAGCGGTTCTGCAGTAGCCATGTGTATTATTGCTGCTTTATTTATCATACCCATGTCAGGAGATAGTGTATGAAATTTTAACATCGAGCCCTGGTATATGAATGTATAGGTGTCACCCTCTACAGTTTCGAATATCCAGCATGAGGGTGTAGGTAAGCTATCTATTTTTTTTATGTTGGTTATATCTATACCGTACGATTCAAGCAAGTGTTCATATTCTTCGCTAAAGTCAATGCCTACCGGTGCGTTTATACCCACTTTCAGATCAAGTTTGGATGCAATCAACGCTATGTTTGTTGCGGTACCTCCAAGGCTATCTTTCATGATTGTTATTTCAGATGTTCCGGATTTTATTGGTGCTTTTGTTATTATTCCATGATGATCAATATTTACGTGCCCTATAATCAGCATATCCATGATTAAGACATCTATCGATTGAATATAAATCTATTTATTCAGGACGTGGGAGTATACAGATAACCGTTCACTTTTAAGTTTTTTCATAAAAATTGGCAGGTTCTTACGGATATCAATATACCTTTCGGGAATTATTAAAAATATATCCTCAGCATCATATACCATTGTGTTATCGTTTATCTCCTCCATTATGAGTTCAATATTGCCTGCAAGTGGAAATATACCTGCATCTTTACCCATTTGAAATGATAGGAACCTGCTTTTTATACCATGTAAAGCTTTTTTTTTATTGACCTGTTCTATAAACCTGATATCAGGAACAAAAAAACACCAGTTGTAATTTATTAGATTATTACCCATTTTTACATATAAAGATTCGTTTACATTTTCAAGTGTTAATAAATTGTTAGATGTAACGTTGTCAATACCTGCATGTATTGATGGTCTTCGATCTGGTCTATCATTGTAAATATCCATGTCATCCCCTGTTTCGCTATATCCGTTATTTTTAAAAGAAACTTCCACATATCTTGCCTCAATTGTGAATTTAAACTTTCTTACCAGATTTATGGACGGGGTGTTATAATCAAAAACCGCCATTCTTACGACTTTAAGACCATCAATCGTAGCTCTTTCAATTGCTTTTGACAGTAGTGCAGATCCAATTCCACTTCGCCTCCACTCTTTCAGGACTCTTGCAGCACTCAACCATAGACTGTTATCCCATAATGGCTCTACTTTCTGAAATCCAACTGGTTTGTCATTGATCTCAGCAATCATAATTCCTTTTTCAATAAACCATTCATTTATATAGCTCAATATATAGTCATCTTTCAGTGCATTTTTGGATATGTCCATAATGTCTTGTAGATCGTCTCTGGTGCCATACCTGATATGAATATCTGAATATGAAAAATCGGTCATAATTACCATTACCCACTTTAAAATCCGTACATTATTTCCAGTTTCTTCATTATATTGTTATCTTTTACGATGTTTTTAAGTGTTTTAATTACCTCGCCATTATCCATTTTAATTCTATGGAAGGATACAGATTCATTCTCTGTATCATACAATGCTATTGAAGAACTGCCAAATAAATCTCTGCACAGGCTTCCTGCAGAGCCTGGGTTTATGAAACGAATTCCTTTATAGTTGTAATCCATAGGTATATGGGTATGTCCAACAAAAACAGTAGTGGATTCAAGATCTGTAACTCCAAATTTTGATAACTTTTTTGTATCTATGCCGGATATTGTCTTTTCTGTCGCATATCTGTATAATGGATCACCAGGAGAACCATGAAAAAGTTCGTATATTTTACCCTCAAGTTTCACAGTTCCATAGGGCTTTAAAGATCTTAAATAATTCAGATTTTCATCAGAGGTTTGCATTTGTGAAATCACTTCTCTTGTATATACCGATACGTCATGGTTCTCCTCGCCACATCTGCAGTCCTTTCCATAGGATAACGCAAAATCATGATTGCCCTGCAGGGCAATATCTACATTTTCTTTTAGATAACTTATTGTTTCATCTGGCCATGGTCCATAATCAACAAAATCACCTAAAAATATTACATAATCATAATGCTGGACAGTATCAAATATATGTTTCAATGCCCCTATATTGCTATGGGCATCACTTAAAATTAGAATAATCATATATGCCTATAATAATAGTAACGATCCCTATTTCAAATTTTGTATTAATGTGTATAGATGAAGAAGATAGTTCAAACCATAACCATACCGCACAATATAATGTTTCAAAAAAAATCACTCCAAAATGAGGGGTATAGAACACTTTTTTCTGACGGGGTGTAATAATCACAGGCATTCAAAATACTCATAGCCATTGCAGAAACCTGAATAACCCGTATATAGTATTTACACCATATATGTACAGTAGAGGTTGAGTGATAATATGATTAAAAAGAATATGATTATATTGCTAGCAATAGTGATCTCTGCCGTACTGGTTACCGGATCTTTTTCCTATCTGTATTTGAATTCTAAGCGGAATACATATGTTCCTGAGGGGCCTGCCGTCAATGCACATGCAACGCTATACGGCGTTGCACCCTCGGTCTCATTGATAAACGGCACACCGCAATTCTATGTCAGCATATATTCCATAGTACCGTATTCCATCAGGAATGGTGGCATGCATCTACAGAACATAACTGGAATGAATCAGACGAACAATCCATATGAGGATATGCTGTTTCAGGAGTCCTCCTATACGCTGTCAATAAACGGGAATATGAACATAGCAATATACAACATATCCAGGGAATGGGAGAGTGTATCCGGCAATGATACACTGTCAGTATCACTGATGGTCTATTCATACTATCAGTATGTATACAACGGCAAGTTGTATGTATACCAGTATTACAACAACCTACCGTATCAGGCTGGCAATATATCCAATACGATCAATCTGAATATAACCTTTAATTTGAATAATCCGGCAGTTATTTTGCCGGCAGTGTCTGTGCCGTCAATAAATAAAGAGGGGTACAGGCAGCAGGGCATAATAGGTAACGGCAACTGCCATGACGAAACGGTGATAGTCAATCAGACTACAGAGAGCGGGCCACTGCCTGTAATGTCTGCATTTTTAAAACTGCCGTCCAACTCTGGATTAGCGTACTATTTTGCAAGTTTTAACAATAAAATAACGGAGTCATTCAACAGTGCATCGGCGACAGCAGGTGGCAATAACAGTTATTCAACAACAGTTGTATCAAGCAGTCCATCATGGAGCGGAACGGATAACAATGCTAACTATAGCGGTGTTGCATCCTTTTCGTATCCGCTATCAGGTGAGAATATGAGTATGATATACATACCCGATGTGACTTACAACGTGATAAATACAAAGACATACTATTTTTTTCCGGATGGAAGTTCATGCGAATATGATGGGTACAGCCATTCCACCTCAATAAGCATAGTGAATATAAACAGCAATGACTTTTCATTTAAAGTAGGTTTTTTACAAAATATTATACAGACAAAATCGTCGGCAGTGAGCCAGATGTGGTGGGCGATATTTAATGCAATGGGGTATCATGAGATATACAGTAAAGCATTGCCTGCGGGTGATAATATAAATGCATTAAATTATGCAGAGATGGCAACGGGTTATACAAATGCAGCTGATGCAGAGAAGACAGCTGTAAATGCAATAAGTGCCTTTTTAACAGTGATAGGTGTAGGGCTTACACTGGCGGTAGCATCATCAGTGGTACCTGGAGAAAGTACAGCAGCGGATGTGGTACTCGCAGTTGAAGTACAGATGGGCATTGTAGGGCTGGCACTGGATATGATATCTGCATTTTCGTCGATCAGTTATTCTACGACAACACAACTGAATTTTAATGCGGTAGGTGTATCAAACATGCCAATATACGGCAGTGGCAGTTCATTATCAATAGGGTTGTATCAATCCTCGCACGGGTCTAGTCTAGCAGTCAACGGCAGTACATATAACTTTAATCTACCTGCGTCGTACATAACTGCAGTACCTGGTTGATTGGCAGGTGTAGACAGATAGTACAAATTTTGTATTGATATGCATAAATAATCACAGGCATTCAAAATACTCATAGCCATTGAAGAAACCTGAATAACCCGTATATAGTATTTACACCATATATGTACAGTAGAGGTTGAGTGATAATATGATTAAAAAGAATATGATTATATTGCTAGCAATAGTGATCTCTGCCGTACTGGTTACCGGATCTTTTTCCTATCTGTATTTGAATTCTAAGCGGAATACATATGTTCCTGAGGGGCCTGCCGTCAATGCACATGCAACGCTATACGGCGTTGCACCCTCGGTCTCATTGATAAACGGCACACCGCAATTCTATGTCAGCATATATTCCATAGTACCGTATTCCATCAGGAATGGTGGCATGCATCTACAGAACATAACTGGAATGAATCAGACGAACAATCCATATGAGGATATGCTGTTTCAGGAGTCCTCCTATACGCTGTCAATAAACGGGAATATGAACATAGCAATATACAACATATCCAGGGAATGGGAGAGTGTATCCGGCAATGATACACTGTCAGTATCACTGATGGTCTATTCATACTATCAGTATGTATACAACGGTAAGTTGTATGTATACCAGTATTACAACAACCTACCGTATCAGGCTGGCAATATATCCAATACGATCAATCTGAATATAACCTTTAATTTGAATAATCCAGCAGTTATTTTGCCGGTAGTGTCTGTGCCGTCAATAAATAAAGAGGGGTACAGGCAGCAGGGCATAATAGGTAACGGCAACTGCCATGACGAAACTGTGATAGTCAATCAGACTACAGAGAGCGGGCCACTGCCTGTAATGTCTGCATTTTTAAAACTGCCCTCCAACTCTGAATTAGCGTACTATTTTGCAAGTTTTAACAATAAAATAACGGAGTCATTCAACAGTGTATCGGCGACAGCAGGTGGCAATAACAGTTATTCAACAACAGTTGTATCAAGCAATCCGTCATGGAGCGGAACGGATAACAATGCTAACTATAGCGGTGTTGCATCCTCCTCAAATCCGATATCAGAACAGAATATGAGTATGATATACATACCCGATGTGACTTACAACGTGATAAATACAAAGACATACTATTTTTTTCCGGATGGAAGTTCATGCGAATATGATGGGTACAGCCATTCCACCTCAATAAGCATAGTGAATATAAACAGCAATGACTTTTCATTTAAAGTAGGTTTTTTACAAAATATTATACAGACAAAATCGTCGGCAGTGAGCCAGATGTGGTGGGCGATATTTAATGCAATGGGGTATCATGAGATATACAGTAAAGCATTGCCTGCGGGTGATAATATAAATGCATTAAATTATGCAGAGATGGCAACGGGTTATACAAATGCAGCTGATGCAGAGAAGACAGCTGTAAATGCAATAAGTGCCTTTTTAACAGTGATAGGTGTAGGGCTTACACTGGCGGTAGCATCATCAGTGGTACCTGGAGAAAGTACAGCAGCGGATGTGGTACTCGCAGTTGAAGTACAGATGGGCATTGTAGGGCTGGCACTGGATATGATATCTGCATTTTCGTCGATCAGTTATTCTACGACAACACAACTGAATTTTAATGCGGTAGGTGTATCAAACATGCCAATATACGGCAGTGGCAGTTCATTATCAATAGGGTTGTATCAATCCTCACACGGGTCGAGTCTAGCAGTCAACGGCAGTACATATAACTTTAATCTACCTGCGTCGTACATAACTGCAGTACCTGATTGATTGGCAGGTATAGACAGACAGTACAAAATTTCATTATATTTTACATAATTGTTTTTACAATAATGATGCCGAAATACCAGTTTGTGCTGGTAGACCAGATGCGTGAAGTCGCCAGTCCGGTTTAATCGCCGGGAAGTAGATGGACGATAGCAGTTCACGTTTCTACTCTATTGGTTAAATAACACTGGATTCAGGTAATTTAATAATGATATTGCGTAACGTGCAGATCTTAAATTAGTGAATAAAGGTATGTTAAAGTCAATAGCAGCTTTTCTTATTACGTAGCCATCCCTGAATGATTGATGTGACTGTTTAGGTGTATTTATAACCATTTTTATAATTCCATTTTTTATTAGATCAGAGCATGTTGGTTTTCTCATACCACCTATTTTATATGCAATTTTTGCATTTATACCGTTCCTATTCAGATGCTTTACAAGTCCTGGCGTTGCATAAAGTTCTAATCCTGATTTAATCACCATTTTTGCGATTTCATTACCGTATTGTATTTTATCACTTTCGTTCAGTGTAAGAAGCACGGCACCACTTTTAGGTAAAGGGGTGAGGGATGACTCATAAGCATTCCATAATGCCTCCTCTATGGTTTTCCCAATCCCCATAACTTCGCCTGTAGATTTCATTTCTGGCCCGAGAAGGTAATCTATTCCCTGGAATCTTTTGAATGGAAATATGGGCACCTTTACGTAATACGAGGTGGCTACAATATTATTTAGATCGTATTCCTTTAGTTTATGCCCCAGCATTAATGCTGTTGCTATACGTGCAAATTTTATCCCGATAGCTTTTGATAAAAATGGTATGGTTCGGCTTGCCCTTGGATTTGCCTCAATCATGAATATGTCCCTATTCTTCACCATGATCTGATAATTTATAAGACCAGTGATTCTCAAGGATTTTGTTAAATCAATTAACAGGTCAGCTACAGCATTATAATCCACATCTATCGGTGGATATACCATTGTGGCGTCTCCAGAATGCACCCCTGCTTCCTCTATATGTTCAAGAATCCCTATTATAGATGCTTCAGAGCCATCAGAAATTATATCTACATCCAGTTCTGTTGCGTTTTCAAAAAAGCTCTCTATCAGAACTGGATTGTCATAATTAATAATGTTTTTATCAATATGTTCTTCCAGTTCATATGGGTTATAAAAAATTTCTACACCGCTACCACCTATTATGTAGCTGGGCCGTATCAATACAGGGTATCCTATTTGTTCAGCGTTCTTCAAAAGATCTTTTGATGAAGTGCATGAGAGACTCATGGGCTTTTTTATGTTGTATTTGTCCAGATGTTTTGAAAAAAGATGCCTATCTTCTGTTATCTCTATTGCATCTATTGACGTGCCCAGTATCTTTATCTTTCCGATGTAATCAGCCAATTTTTTGGCTATATTTATGGATGTCTGCCCTCCGAACTGTACAATAATGCCTGTTGGACGTTCATTATCAGCAACATTGGCTACATGTTCAAAATTTACTGGTTCAAAATATAACCGGTCTGAAAGATCAAAATCCGTGGATACAGTTTCAGGATTGTTGTTTATCATTATTGATTTATAACCTTCTGCCCGTATCTCTTCTGATGCATGTACCGACGAATAATCAAATTCTATACCCTGTCCTATCCTTATAGGACCCGATCCTATTACAACAACACAGTTATTCATGGAAATGGGTTCGTTATCGCATCCGGTATAAGTTGAGTAGTAGTAGGGTGATTGTGCGTCGTATTCCCCGGAGCATGTATCAATTGCTTTGTATACCGGTATAATTCCCAGTTTTTTTCTTATGTCTCTTATTTCCAGTTCAGATCTATGCGTAAGGTGCGCTATATCTTCATCACCTATTCCATAAGTTTTTGCCTTTTTCATAACGGCATAGCTGACGTCATCTGTTTTAACCACCTCACTTCTGGCATTTACAATGTTTTTCAGTTTGTTTACAAAAAATACATTCCACCCGGTTAATTTGGCGATTTCATATAAATCTATTCCAGAATCAATTGCTGAAAATATTGCTGGGATTCTTAAATCGTTTGGAATTGTCAGGTATTTCTTAACGTTTTTAAATTTTATGTTAAAATTAAAACCAGCAGAGTAGAAGGCCTTCATGAAAGCCTCCTCCAAGGTTCTTCCAAGCCCCATTACCTCTCCAGTAGAGTGCATTGACGTCCCTATCCTTCTTGATGACTTCTTAAATTTTTCAAAGGGCCATACTGGTATTTTTACAGCAACATAATCCATGGATGGTTCAAAGGAAGCATAACTTTTGCCGGTCACTGGATTAAGTATGGAATCTAAAGAATTGCCGAGAGCTATTTTGGTAGAGAATCTGGCGATAGGATACCCGGTCGCCTTAGATGCAAGGGCGCTTGATCTGGATGTTCTGGGATTAACCTCTATTACGTGGTATTGTCTGGTTTTTATATTCCATGAAAACTGTATGTTGCACGCACCTATAATATTGAGTGCCCTCACAATTTTTATAGCAGCGTTTCTCAGTATCTGGTACTCTCTGTTGCTCAATGTCTGTACTGGTGATATGACGACGCTATCCCCTGTATGTACCCCCATAGGATCCAGGTTTTCCATGGAACATACTACTATACAATTATCTTTATGATCTCTGAGAAGTTCAAATTCAAACTCTTCTTCTCCTACCAGTGATTTTTCTATAATTATACCAGACTTAGATAACTTAAAGGCATCGGATGCTATCTCCAAAAGTTCGTTGTAATTCATGGCAAGTCCACTACCTGAACCTCCAAGCGTAAATGAACTTCTGACCACATATGGAAAATCATCACCAATTTTAAAATCTTCTTTTATGGTATTCAGATCGTGGTATATTTTCCATGGAGCAATGGGTTCATTTATTGAAGCCATTGCTCTGTTAAAACATTCCCTGTCCTCTGCAACATTTATGTCCTGTGGCTGCGTACCCAATACTTTAATATTATGTTTTTCAAAAAAAGACTCCTTATACAGATCGTAAATAATATTGAGGCCTGTTTGGCCACTGACACTTCCGATGATTCCATCGCACTGCTTACTCAATAAAATTTTAGAGATGGATGCAGATGTAAGGGGCTCAAATAAAACCTCGTCTGCAACATCTGGATCTGTCTGAATGGTTGCAGGGTTTGGATTCACAAGTATAACTTTTATCCCCTCTTCTTTTAGCGCTTTACACGCCTGGGTACCTGAGTAATCGAACTCCGCAGCCTGACCTATTACAATTGGTCCGGAACCAATCACGAGTATCTTTTTAAAAAGATCTGTTTTACCTGTCAAAATCAATCACCATTTTGTGAAATTCATCAAATATGAAAGAGGTATCATTTGGGCCAGGAGCCGCTTCTGGATGGTACTGTGTTGTTATAATTGGCAGGTCTTTATGTTTTAAACCTTCAATTGTGCCGTCATTGATATCAACATAAGTTATGGTAAACCCGTCTGGAAGTCTGTTACTGGATACTGCATATCCATGATTATGAGAGGTAACATATATTCTGCCATTATATTTCACGCAATGGTTTACACCTCTGTGACCAAATTTCATCTTATATATTTCAGCACCGGAAGCCAGTGCAATGAGTTGATGCCCTAGGCAGATTCCTAGAAGTGGGTAGTTATGCATGGCTCTTCTTATTAAATCTCGTACATTCTCCAGGGATGCATGGCCTGGATCACCAGGACCATTTGAAATAACCATGGCGTTAACATCCATGTTTTTCAATTCATTGTAGGAGGTTGTATATGGTAACAGCACTATATTGCCATATTTGGACAGGTTGGATAATATGCCTCTTTTTACACCCACATCTATTACGGCAAATGTAACCCTCTTATTATTATCAATTCTAACCACTTTATCTGTACCTGCATGATTTACCAGATCCATTTTATCCGGGTTAGGTCTGGCATTTATAATATTCAGGGCTATGTTCTTCTCAATATCCCCTATGATCGCTTTCATAGTGCCGTGGTTACGTATCTTTCTGACAATTGATCTTGTATCAATACCGGTTATACCTGGAATTCCGTCTTTTCTTAATCTATAGTCAATATCTGAATGCTCATAAATTGAAGAGGTAACAACACCCCATGCCCGTATTCTGTCAGATTCGTATTCATCTGATGCCGTATAATTGCCTATCAGAGGATATGAAAAAAGAACGATTTGCCCATTATATGAAGGGTCTGTTAACGTTTCGTAATACCCGGTCATAGAAGTGGTAAAAACAAGTTCTCCAAAAGCTACCTTTTTTGCACCTATAAGGGTGCCATCATATACAGATCCGTCCTGAAGAACAAGCTTTCCAACCATCTAAAAGGGATGGATTCCATACATGGTTATTAACTTTGTGTTTTAAAAAAAGTTGTAAACGCCGTTTTTGATAAAAATTCAAATGACGTTTACAGAGCAAAATGATTAGACATCTATAAATATTGAGAATACAATATAACTGGCATGAATAGTTACATTGTATCGTATTTAAGAACTCCGTTTGGACGATTTGGAAAGTCTTTAGCACCTTTTTCTCCGTCTGATCTTGGGGCTGCTGTTATAAAGGAACTTGTTAAGAAGAAATCACTGAACCCATCCCAGATTGACATGGTTATAATGGGCAATGTATTGAAGAGTGGTCATGGGCAAGACTTAACAAGGCAGGCGATAATCAAGGCGGGATTGCCGGATACTATTGACGGTTACGTTGTAGATATGGTTTGCTCTTCAAGTATGATGAGTGTTATCAACGGTGCACAAATGACTGCTCTAGGTGATGCAGACCTTGTTATTGCTGGTGGTATGGAAAGCATGAGCAATGCCGCTTTCTGTATAAACAGTAGTATACGACAGGGTGTAAAATTTCTTATGAAAAACAATCTGAATATCGTAGATACAATGTACTATGACGGACTTACTGACCCTATGAACAACATGGTTATGGGTGCGGAGGCAGACAGAGTAGCAAAGGAACAGAATATAACAAAAGGGCAACTTGATGAAATTGCACTCTTGAGTCATACGAGAGCGGCCAAAGCAACAGATGATGGGGTTTTCTCTAAATGCATGGTACCAATTAAGTTACAGGATGGTACTACACTGTCAACGGATGAGGGTATAAGAAAGAATATAACGGCTGAGAAGATTGCCTCTCTCGCTCCTGTGTTCGGTAAAGAGGGGTTGCACACCGCAGCTAGCTCTTCTCAGATAACAGACGGTGCCTCAGCTATGATTTTAACAAATGAAAAAGGCATGAAAGAATACGGATTAGAGCCAGAAGCTAGAATTTTAGGATATTCATGGGCTGCTACGGAGAGCTGGAGATTTACCCAGGCTCCATCTTTAGCTATTGACAGGCTTATCAAAAAACTTAAGGTTAAAAAGGAAGATATAGATTATGTAGAAAATAATGAAGCATTTGCGGTCAGCTCTATTCTCATGGAGAGGTATGGGTTCAAAAGAGAGTTTACAAATATATATGGTGGTGCAATTGCAATAGGGCATCCGATAGGTGCCTCAGGTAGCAGAATAATAGGCACACTCATTACAGCTTTAAAAACAAAAAATGGAAAGATAGGGATAGCATCTCTGTGCCATGGTACGGGTGGTGCAACTGCAGTAGCTATTGAACTTCTTTGAACGCCCCATCACTAATTCGCTTGTAACCTCTGTTGCGGAAACTGATCACTTTTAAGTAACGGGAAGGGGGTAACATGTGGCCTCTCAACATCCATGGCCAATTGAGAACTGCATCATTGATAATCCATTTAGGTGGTTGAAATGGTAAAGAAAAAAATCATAATTGCATCGTATAGATGCCCGTATAATACATCGTATGTAAATGTATCCAATCATATTGATGATCTTAATGTTGGTGGAGTATCCAGAGGGTTGATCTCTGCTCTTAAAGACAGAGATTATAGATGGTTCTGCATAGATAAGCAGAAGGTAACAGGAGACAAAATTGTATCCATGAAAATAGGCCGTGAAGATGAAAGGTTATTTTACGATGTGTTCTGCAACACATATCTATGGCCCATGTTTCACTATATACGAAAGACAGATACATACAATGAAAGTGCTTTTAACACCTATAAAAAAATCAATAAAAAATTTGCAAATTTAATTGCATCCTATCAGGAACTTAAAGATCAGCGGGTAATTGTGAACGATTATCAGATAACGCTACTACCCTATTTTTTAAGAAAAGCAGGATTTAAAAATATAAGTTTTTTTTGGCATATTCCATGGGTGGATGAAATGTACATTTCGACCCTTCCCTGGATATACGACATTGTAAATGGAATTTTAAATGCAGATATCATTGGATTTCATACAGAAGCTTATAAAGAGAAATTCAGGGAGTTTGTGAGATTGAAATTGAATATACCGGTTAATAAAAACAGGATAATTTATGATGATAGGGAGGTAAAGCTGGTAGTTAGACCGTTCGGAATAAAAATGGATAATAAAATAAACAGAATCTATACCAAAAAAGGAAATAGAAAGGTTATTTTCTCTATAGATAGACTGGATTTCACTAAAGGCATCCTCCAGAAAATAAATGCCGTAGAAATGCTGCTTGAGAGTGAGCCATCCATGCATTCACATTTTGATTATTATATGGTTGTTAGCCCCAGCCGGGAAAGTATTTCCACCTATAAAGACCTCAAAAAAAATGTGGAGCAGATGGTTGGAATGGTCAATGGAAAGTACAATACCAAGTCATGGACTCCTATAAAATACTTTTACAGAAAGATCAATGAACATGATCTGATAGATTTCTACAAATTGGCAGATATTCTGATTGTAACTCCATTCATGGATGGCTTAAATCTTGTTACGGAAGAGTTTATAGAACACAGCCAGGATGGTGTTATAGTAATAAGTAAATTTGCCGGTATATCCACTTTCATAAAAAAAGAGGTTGTGATTGTTAATCCGTATGTGGTTTCTGATATATACAAAGGAATCCTGAAAGGGCTGAAAATGAGCAAAACCGAACGATTAATCAAAATGAAAAAGATGAAACAGTTTGTTATGAAGAACGACGTGGTAAAATGGTTAAAGGTTATGTCTGATGAATAGTTTGCCTTTATGATATTGGAATAAAAGAGACGTATGGGTATCCCTTTTTTTCGTCCTTTGTTATGGCGTATATTCTGGTCTTGGGCTTTATTCCATATATACACGGCGTATGGCCTATATCTACGATTTTAAAATAGGTATCCATCATATTGAAAATTTCCTTTGTAACCTTGAGCCCTGGTTTCAGCATACCTATACCCAAATCACCCGATATTTTGGTTCTGACAACACCAGCTAGCAACCCTTTTATAGCCGGTGATTCACCCTGAATATACTCCAAAGAATCAAAACCCGTGTATTCAATATACGGGTTACCCGCATGAGTGGTTGAGTAGGTACCTATGCCACGTGCAGCCTGCTCTCCGTCTCTCCATATCTTGAGTGCCTCCTCTGTCGATCCCTTTCTCAAAGGCATGATATACTTTTTATCACTATTTACAGCAAAATAATCAGCAATTCTGACAAGATTATCAAAAATTGATGGATCGCTTATATGCGTAGTTAAATCTTCACGAAAAAGATCGGGTGCCTCCCCTCCTGGTAAAATTGATATCATTCCTCTTTTCTGGGCAAGGAAATTCAGAAAGATGGGTCTTAAAACTGTGTAATATTCATCCTTTGATACACCCTCTCCAATTTCAAATGCATTATAGGTGCCTTTACCAAAGCCACCACCTGTTATTGCATCAAAATCTTCTATGCCTGTACTGTATGTTCTTTTTCCATCCGGAATGTATACCCAGTCATTTTTTTTGTTGATATCGGATGTCCATGGCGTGAATATCCTGAATCTGCCACCGTGAAGCGTCATAGAGTAGAATGGCTGGCTGATCTCTGTAGCCCTCAACTTTTCCATGTGAGAATACCGTATTCTTCTCTCCTCAATTTCACTTCTTGATAGGGATATCACACCATCTACAAGATATTCCAGACCTCCTGCATCAGATTTCTCCAGAACCATAACAACATTTACATTTGAATTCTCTACCAAATCTTTCTGAAAACACATAACAACCTCTTCCATCTCTAGGTTGTATTTGTGGGATATGCCCTCTATACTATCAACAACAACCATGGCTTTTCTGGGAAGTATGTGGTCTATCCTATCATATAAACTCTCTATCTCAGGCATCCTGTTCTCCTCAATCATCATGGAGAGCCTTGTTCTATCCACTCTTGTCGGAGGCCCATGATCTTCAGATATTGATTTGAGAAAGGATCTTGCAGAAGATATTGTCTTGATCTCTTCTTTTGATACCTCCTCTTCACTCTTGTACAGGGTGTCCAGCAATAACTTGCTGGAATCAAGAACACGTTTCTTCATCTCTTTATCCTTGAGCCACGAAAATTGTGAAAATAGAGCTTCATCAGAGACTCTCGTTGATAAATAAAAGCTGGACTCCGGCTCTGCGAAATCCTCAAGCAACTGAAGGGCAAAGGTTGTTTTTCCTGTACCGGAACCACCTTTTACTAAAAGCGACCTACCACTTTCTGCACTTAAAAAATCAATAATCTCATCGGGTACATTCTGTTTTTTCTGATTTTTATTCATATTAACACCCCTTAAAATAGATCTGCAAGCTATAACAGATATCAACAACTCTATGCATCATATCTAATAGACATATAACTACATATTATTAAAATTTAGCTTTTAATTTTATTTCAAAGATTGTTAATATTTTGTTAAATAACAACCTTTATTGGGTATCTGTTTTATGCTCACCTAACAGTTTCATAGCTTCATCAATACTGATCCCCATCGATTTTATAAATGCAATCAGGCCCTTCCTTCTTGCGTTATCCAGTTCGGATTGCGGTGATTCATCATCAATATTTCTCATTAAATTGACGTACACCTCTACGGCAAAATCAGAAAGGTATAGAAAGCTATTTTTTTCATCAATTTTTGCAGCCATGTTATACGACTTCTCTGCATCGTCAAATCTGTTGATCTCCAGGTAGAAATTGCCTAAACTTGTATAATACAACGGATTGCTTTTGTCCATCTCTATGGCCTTCATGTAATTCTCAATTATTACCTCCGGTTTTATTTTTGGAATACCTCTGGAGGCTTCTGCTATACCAAAATACGAATCTGCCGCATCAGGGTCTATTTGAGACGCTTTGGTATAATGCTTTAAAGCCTCCTTGCTGTTAAATTGGGACAGGTATCTTTCTGCCTGATTAATTTCCTTAACGAACTCTTCTTTCATTTAATCACCTCTATTGTGTAATAAAAAGATGTTATTTATATATTAAAATATTACAGTTACAAATTGTAATAACTATCACATTATTACAAATGGTTTCTGTTGAACACCTATGCCTACAAGCATAGTTTCACTTTTACGTAATTGCAGGTTGTTCGTCCTTTAATTTTGATGAAGCTGTAACATAATATGATAAACTCATATCCGTTAACTTTAAGTTTAATAAAATATTGTAGACTGTTTGATAACTATGGATGAAACTATGAATAATGATACGGTTGATACGGGCAATATAAGAATATCAAAAAATGATTTTATATATCTGGACTACGATCAATGGGTTGTAACAGATGGGAAAGAGGAACTAGTGGATACAACAATCAAGGAAAACGCAAAAAATACAGAGGTGAATAAGGAACAGTATGCCCCGATAGGCGTTATTGTTGGTTCTGGATTTATTATAAAATCACTTGAAGAGCAGCTGGAAAAGATGACTTTGAACAAGGAAGAGGTTATTATTATCCCACCTGAGAAAGGGTATGGTGAACGTGACTTAAAAAAGGTCAGGTTATATTCATCAGCAGAGGTTCTGAGGGTTATGAAAAAGTATAAAATTGATAAACCTCTGACTGTTGGCCTTGAGATGCCCATGGTAACAGGCAAGAATGATGATGGTGAGCCTGTTATAGAGATTGGCAGAGTTATGACCGTAACACCTGGCAGAGTGAGAATTGATTTCAATAATAAATACAGCGGAAAAACCATGAAGTTCAAGATGAAGATCATAAAAAGGATAGATAATAACATTGATAAAATGAGATTCATTATAGAACATTATTACAGTAACCCCGACGACTTCGTGATAGATTTTAAGGATGACAATTTGATTATGAAGATACCGGAAAGGGCGTGGCAGGATCATGACTGGTTTGACGCAAAGGTTAAAATTATATCGTCTTACCGTGAGTTCGTTGATAAGGAAGGCAGGATCACAATAATTGAGGAACATTACGGCATAGCTCCTCTCCCCGAAAAAGTGGCAGAATCATTAAAAAATAATGATGCAGGAAGCAAGGCAGAAGCCGGAAAGGAAAATGAGAGTGTTACGGAACCACAACCACCCACCGGTACTTGAGGAAGAACAACGGATGCAGACGTCACCAGTATAGACAGCCCTGAACAGGCTTCACTTCCAACAATATTTTCAGCAATTATCATAAATGGATATTTAAACTCGTTTTGGTGTTCCTGCAGCGAATGCCATTGAACTCATGGAATAGGTTCCGTCAACGGTTCCTGACATAACCATATTTCTATTAAATATCAACGCCGTAAGATTATATGATACATCCACATCTACACGCATATTGCTTGCTGACAGCATAGAGAGATTGCATGGAACTGTTATATTTATGCCGTTGCCAACGTTTATATAACCGCTGAAATTGTAATATTTTAGAAACATGTGCATATGCATATTTACAGAAACGTTAGATATCTGGAATATCATATCTGTATAATTTCCTGACGGTATGGAGCCATTCCATACTACAGCTACATCGGTTTTATTCAGATATTTTGTGATGTTTATATCCATATTCACGTTTTTTTCAATAATTTTTGCACCTGTTGTTGAAACAAAGGTTATTGATGAAAAATTTAGTGTTATATATACCGAACCACTCATATTCATAGGCATATTCTCAGCGTCATGCACTGTTATTGATGTATAGGAATAACTGGATACATAGCCAGCTGAGTTTGTTTGATCAATATGTCCAAACACAGAAAGCATGTGACTTTCTATCATGTAATTCATGTTTATGGATATGTCTACATCAACACTGCTCTTTGCGGTTCCGTTAATAAAGAATGACCCGACCATTTTCATGTATGTCTGATTGGAGGGTATAGTTAGAGATATGTTGTTGCCGCCAGCCATTATGTAGGCGTTCTTAACACCAATCCAGACGTTTGTGTAATGCCCATCAGAAAGCGTACCAGTACCCACCACTTTGGCCATGGAAATTGAGGTGAGTGAACTTATTTCAACCGCAGATCTGTTCACAGTTAAATTATACCATCCCGATGACGATGTATCGGCTTTATGCACCATCACTACACTAAAGGAGATATACATTGATGCAGTCACTGGACCGGACGAGGTATCATGGACAGATATGTCTAGTACCCCATTGCTGCTACCTCCAGAACTACCGGATGATGCAGACAATTTCAAAATTCCTGGAAAATATAACAATACCGCCGCAAGAACAACGACTATGGCTACTACAATAGAAATAACAACACCTATATTTTTATTCATAAACATCAAACAATATATATTCTTTTATAGCTATATAATACTTCCTATAATGCGGTTACAGGATAATAGCTAAAATTTATAAGTGGCTGTAAGCTTTCATTACGAAAAACCTGTACATTCTGCAGTTCTATACCTCATGCACACAAAACCTTCACTATTATGCAACCTCTTATCATGAAAAATTAAGAGATGAATTGTAGATTGGGTTGGTTAAAGTATATATATAACAATTTAGCTATAGGTTGTAGTTATACTAATACAGAGTGTGTCTTTTATGGTAAGAAAACCGGGAAGTATGTACAGGAAGGTAGAAGGACAACCGTACTGCAGAAGAGAATACATGGGTGGTGTACCTCACTCAAAGATCGTACAGTTTAATGCTGGCAACCTTAAGATGAATTTTCCTTTAAGATTAACTCTAATGGTTGAGGAAGCCTGTCAGATCAGAGACTCTGCGCTTGAGGCTTCACGTATCGCTGCCGTAAGATTACTTGAAAAAGAGCTACCCAACAACTTTAAACTAAAGATGCTAAAGTATCCCAATAACGTCCTTAGAGAGCATAAAATGGCAACCGGTGCCGGCGCAGATAGAGTATCAGATGGTATGAGAGCTGCATTTGGCAAGCCTGTCAGTATTGCGGTCAGGGCCAATATAAATGAAAAAATTATAAGGCTAGATATACCAACAGACAAAATAGAATTGGGGAAGAAGGCATTAAAAAAAGCTGCCTCAAAACTGCCATCTCCTTGCAGAATTATTGCTGAAAATTTACAGAAAGCATAGATATTTTATTCAAACACCATATTTTCTTTTTCGCTGTTGATAGGTGTATATTGCTCTGAGAAAATCCAGTTTGCTGAGCTCGGGCCAGAATACATCTACAAAATAGAGTTCAGAATATGCCATTTGCCATAACAGGAAGTTAGATATTCTCTCTTCCCCGGAGGTTCTTAAAATAATATCTGGATCTGGCAGATCTGATGTATAAAGATGATTTTTAACCACACTTTCATCAATGTCTTTGACCTCCAGTTTATTATCTTTGACCTCCGTTGCAATTGATCTTATAGCCTGTATAATCTCTTCTCTACCACCATATGCAACAGCGATGTTGTACAGGTATTCTGAGTAATTTGCTGTTTTTTCTTCGGCGTATTTTATGGCATCCACGACATCTTCTGGTAGGCTATCAATTCTGCCAATGATCTTTACTCTGATCTTATATTTATGTACTCTTTTATCATCACCTATCTGCTTAAAATTATCAATAAACATCTTCATAAGGTGTTCTACTTCTAATTTTGATCTTTTAAAATTCTCTGTAGAAAAGGCGTACACAGTTAAAATTTTTATATCCAACTCTAGACACCAGTTAAGAACCTCCTCTAGCTTATCCTTTCCTCTGATATGCCCTTCCTCAACGGATATCTCCATTCGTTCTGCAAATCTTCTATTACCATCCATGATTATTGCCATATGTTTTGGAATAATACCACTTTTAACCTTTTTCAGTAACGTGGTTTCGTATGCATTATAAGTGGTGTTCTTCACAAATTTTAAAATATCATCTTTAGTCATACATTCATAATACAATGTATCTCACGGATTTTATACTTTTTGTCAAAATTATATGTTACATGAGTTTCGCAAGAAAGCTCCAACCTTCAGGGAAGAGATAAATTGCGGCAATTATATATACAATAAGCATACAATATTTTTCATATAGAGATAATAAATGATACTAAACCAACTTATAAAGTAAAACATGGCAGGAATTTCTCCATTGAACTGAATAAAGCAAGGTAGATAGCTGAATTTGCTATAAAAACAAAAACATTAACATCAAAAGAGTGTTCAAGGTGTGGGCTGGTAGGTAACCGTTCTGGGAAGAGGTTTAAGTGCCCAAGTTGCATACACGTTGATCACGCCAATGTCAGTGCTTCTTTCGACAGGCTGTAAAAGAATATCAAAAATGGTCTATTTTGATCCTAAAAAATCAGTTTTTGAGCGTTAATTTTTGAAGATTTTGTTGAATTATCCCTTTCCATTACAACCTGTCGACATAGCATGCGCTCCGATATATGTAAAAGGCATGGATCAATTGCATGCAAACAGGGATGTATGCAAAGGGAACACTGATATCCCTAAAGAGGCAACGTTATGAGCGATAACTACCTTAGAACCTCCGATGCCTTTAGCCTGAAGAGTATGTTAGACATATCATTTTTCACATAAATTATAGATATTTAACTTATTGAACCAAACGATCAAAATTTTATCAGATGAACCACCTCTTTTTTGCTTTCTCTACCAGTTCCCTTCTCGGGCATGAGCATACTATATGTTGCGTGGAAATAAATTCTATTAAATTATTTATAATCTGAGTGTTTTGCAGGGAATGTCCTCTACAATTGTGTAAATATATGACTATAATATGTAACTGATAAAAATTGGACAAACTAATATCTACTATAATACTTAAGAGATGGAGAGTTCTGTTTTGGAGGGTTAATTAAAATAGAAAAAAAGTTTGCATAATTTTATAGGTAAGTCTCCAATAAACATCCTGCTGGAATAAAATTCTCAGGCGCGAGGACATGACAAAATTACGTTTGAAAACGCATTCATTATATCCAAAATGGAACTATGCAATGCTGCCTGACAGTAGCACCCCAAACATCAGGCTTGGGCAGGTTATTATTGCACAATCCATAAGTATTTTAATATTTTGTATTTGTTTAACTTGAAACTAGGTTGTAAGCAATACCTTAAAGAGTGATACATTGATAATAAACTAATATAACCGCTTAAGAGCAAAGACAACCTGCAGCCAGTTATGCAAAAATAGTTTCAAATTTTGATAATAATTGAGAAATGAAAGATGCGATAATATATTTTTAATAAAAGATGCTGACACACAGCTAAACAGATACGTTAGATGTTAACAGGGTTAACAATTATCATAATTTGCACATTAAGCACATTAAGCACATTAAATTACCCACCCCAAAAAGATTTTTAATATTAACAACCATTTATAATACATGTTGAAGGAATCAATCGTACGAATGAAGGATCTACCATCGAATGAAAGACCAATTGAGCGATTGGTTAAATATGGGGCAGAGTCTCTATCCATTCAAGAATTACTTTCAATTATTATAGGCTCGGGAACCTCGGGAATGTGCGCAAAAAATCTTGCACTGAAAATTATGAATAATACAAACATAAGTGAATTGCGCAATATTAATGTGGATGAACTTATAAAATTCAGAGGTATTGGGTATACAAAAGCTGCTAGAATTCTAGCGTCATTAGAAATATCGAATCGTATCTCTTTTCATCAACAGACATCTGCAAAAAAATATGTCAATGAATCAATTGAAGCATACTATCTATTGAAACCGTTATTCAATGGCAAAAATAGAGAAAATTTATATTCCATCTATCTCTCTGGAAATAACCTCGTTATAGAGATCGTTAAAATAGCTTCTGGCTCAAGGGGAAATATTTTTATAAATATGAAGGATATACTGAGGAAGGCACTTCAGCTAGATAGTGAGAAAATAATTATCGCCCATAACCATCCATCCGGAGATCCTGAACCAAGTGTGGAAGATATAAATTTTACTAAAAAATTAGCCGAACAATGTAAATTGTTTGACATAGCCGTGGTGGACCATCTTATAATATCAGATTTTGGTTATACATCTATAATATCTAAAACCAGTGCTTAATCGTATTAATACATAATTTTATGTGTCTATCTACTATCTATAATGAATAAACCATCAAATATATTAGATAGTGATTTATATAATTGTGTTCATATTGATAATTTTTAAATAGGAATTGGTCGATGTTATGTATATGAAAGCAAGAAGTGGACATATAATTATATCGCATATTGATTATAAGGATCTGTATCCAGTATATGAAGACATTTATAAAATATACATGAAGGAGACCAATCAGGACATCTCAACTGAAGAAGCTACTGTGCAACTGGATGTGGGCCTGTCTGATTTGAAGTCCAATAAGAAGCCTGCGGGCTTCAATAAGCCTGGCAATGTTAGATTTATTTTTCCTATCAAGGACGATAAAGTTATAGAGTTTTATTTTTATAGAAATGTAAAATCACAGGATGTTGTTAATGTTACACAGAAGATTAGCGGGCTTCTTAATAATAAGGGCATAGAACACAACATAGAATATGATAAAATCCTGGGTCTATTTAAAAAGAAGTAAAGATAGTGGGTTATCCGTCTTCTATCCGTTGATTCATGGGTATATCGTTCTACATCGATAGTGTTATCCAGATGTGCATTACTTTTTATCGTTTTTATTTTCATTAACAGGTGATATACTCCCGCTGCAGACTATGCATGTATGAATTCTATTTGCACAGGTTTCGTGGTATACTGTATTGCATGCATTGCAGACTGTCGTTTTCATACCTGCCTTCAATTTTCCTTTGCAATAAAAGCACTGCCCATTTCCATCAGATGTTTTAACTGTGTACTGAGGTGGGGCAACAACGCTGGCGGACTCAGTCATTTTGTCCGTATTGCCATGCACCTCTGCAGGGCCCGGGTTGTCTTTTATGTATGTAGAAATGTTGTTTAATATTTCAACGGCTTCTTCATAATTGGTTGAACTAAGTTTAGCAGCTTTCTCCATCATATCAATGGCCACAGATACATCTCTGTTATCACTTCTAGCTTTATTTATTGTCTCCTCTGCAAGCATTGATAACATCATGATCTGATTTTTAAGATTATATGCATTAGTGATTATATTGAACCCGTTGGAAATTTCGTCGTATGCCTCCACAACCTTATTCTCATCCATCAGTGTTTTAGCCAATGCATAACTTTTTTCAGTATCTGCTACAGGAATTCCCTTCATCTTTGCCATTTCCATATCGCTTTTAAATTCATTCAATTTATCTTTTACAATATCTCTAATTGTTTCATTCAGTTTATTCATAGAACTTTTAATCATGGGTAATAAACCATCAAATGATCTGGCTGTATTGTTTGACTTATATTGCATGAGAAATTCCATGAATTCTGTTGTATCCACACCTGTATTTTCCGTAAATATTATTGCTTTCTCAAACATGTTCAAATTACTCTTTATTGTCTCCTCTTCTGCCTTATCTATTCTGTATTCAAGTGATTTTGTTAAATCTATAAGTTCGTGAAATTTATTTTCCTCTATCATATCGGAAATTTTGGATATCTCATTCTCTATCTCCTCTACCTCTATACCTTCGTTCTTTAATCTATTTGATTTATCCCTTAACTTCTGCATTTCTGTATTGAATCTATCTTTCAATATAACTTCAAGTCTCTCCTTTGCAATGTTCAGCGTTTCAACAACCTTTTCAAAATCCTGGGTGGTGACGGAACTCTTGGCTTCTATATATAGCTGTTTTGCAGGCGAATAATCCACTCCCAGTTTATCCGTTATTGCCAGCATATCATTTATATTTTCCTCTATACTGGCTATGAATTTATTTATGGAGACGGTCATACTCTCCGTAGCTTCCCTGCATACATCTATAACCTCCTGATACTCCCCTTTATCCATTGCAGTTTTGGCCTTATTGAATATTGCTGTTATATCTGTAACATCTGCGCCTATTTTATATACGTAAGATATCCTTTCCCTAACATTTTGAAACATAACGGCAGCCTGCTTTGCAATTTCTATAACAAAGTTGAGATTATCCCCCACCTGTATTGCATAATCAAGTGCACTAACGTAATCCCCTTTCATTAAAGTTACCTTTGCTTTGTCTATTAATGCTCTTGCATCCTTTAACACAAAACCATTTTTTTCCAGTTCAGTCACCTTTGCGTCAGACATGGCAACACTACTGGAAGCCGTTGTATACTGGAGTTCTACCTTTTCCAGTTCACCTTCGCATCTCATAGCGTAATTGAAAGCCTCCATGTAATCCCCTTTGTTCAGTGATGCAATCGCTCTTGATTGTAAGTTCTCGGATAACATGGTATTTCTTCCTGTAGTTTTAGCTTTCATTATGGTGTTATTCATGGATACTATAACCGTATTCACATACGATATAGCCTGTTTTTTCACGATATCTATGGTGAATTCGGCATTTTGAATGGCTTCGGCATACATGTGATTTCTTATAAGTTCATTTATTTTGAGAATTGTCGTTTTTGCAGCGTTTACATCTACTCTTATAGCTTCTGCACTGTTGATAATCTCTCTAGCTTTCTTCAATTCGTTGGTCGCCATTTCAAATTCTGTTATTGTTTCTCTCAATCTGTTCTCATCTGCGATTATTATCTCCATTACACGTGAATATAAGCCTGAGTCCATCGCTATACGTGCATTTTTTACGTTGTCCTCTATATCCCCTATATAAATGCCAAGATTTTTAGCATTAGTGATCTCTTTTTCCAGTGCTGAAATCTTGAGTTCAAAGCCATCCTTTATCAGTTGCGTTGCTTCCTGCTCCCCCCATTCAATTGTTGACAATGCACCTGTGTAATCATTATTTTCAATGAGCTTATGAGCTTCATTCATTATTGCAACAATATGCCCCTCATCAAATCCATATCTGCTTATTTCTCTGATCTTCTCCTCCAGCCCATTCATCTTCGATGTAACCTTATACTCCTTCAAAGATTTTATACACTCATCATAAATCTCGTTGGCAACTTTTATGCTCTGTTCATACGTATTCTTATCAAAATAATCCTTTGCCTCATAAAGTTTAGCTATATATGCCTGCACATTTATACCATATGTTTTGACTTCGGAAATTATGTTGGCTGCTTTAGATATTTCTGCAATAGCCTTCTGATTGTAATCCCTTGCAGCTGTAGCCTCTTCCTTAACACTATTTATGACATTTATTGCGTTTTTGTAATCGCCTTTTTCTGTAATTTGCTGAACCGATTCGAGATCCCTTTTAAATTTACTTACGTCTACACCTACCTTTTTTGCTTCTATAACGGCAAGTTTTGCGATTGTGAATTCTTTGCCTATATACCTGGATATGCCTTTATGAATTTTTGATTTAAGATCAACTCCATTGTCATGTGCGTTGATATACATGCCTCTTGCATACATCTCCTTTACCTGCTTCAGACTGTTATCAAAAAAAGAGGTGTCCATATTGATTGATTTGGTATATGCTATCATCTCTGCAAGATACTCTATAAAATCTTTATCCCGCGTCTTATACATATCTTCTAATTCTTTTTTTAAAATTTTGACTATATCCACCGCTTTTGAATAGTCTCCTTTTTCAAAAGCTGCTTTTGATTTTTGAATACTCTCCATCCATTCTGATTTTATGTGCTCGCCGTTCTTTGTAATGCTATTCTCCACTTCTGCTATTAAAGAAGAAATATATCGTTTAAGAACCTCTTTAGATTCTATTTTTAAACCTCTTGCAACAAGAATTGCTTTTCTTATATTCTTTTCCTTAATGAGAACCGTAAGATCATGAATCTGTTCTGTTATGAGATCCGTATTGGCACCAAGCTGTTTTGCATCCTTCTCTATATTCTGTGCATCCTCCATTACAGATACAATTTTTTCTTCTGCTTTTGACCACGCAATATCCTTGGTTTTTTTCAATAAGGATTCTGCAAGAACTAAATTTGCCTGATTTATGGCTTTCACAGATTCATCAAGAAGCTGTACTGTGTCCATTATGCCTATGCCCAGTGACTTCAGAGATGATACAACCCCCTCCACTTCGTCTAATTGTTCCTTTATATTCTTAACCTTGGATAACATCTCCCTTAACCTTACCCTCACTATATTGACTTTTTCCAAAGCTGAAGAAAATTCCTCTTTCTGTAGGAGTGTTCTCCCCTCTTCTAATATTTTTATTATTTCATCCAGATTAATACCTATCTTTTTAGCAGTTATCATATCTGGCTTGAGCTTTTCCATTTCTATGGCGAATCTTTTGGTTACCTGATCTCTGACATCTTTAAATCCTGTTTTTAATTGTGGGGATATTCCTATAAAATCATTATTTAGTAGCATCTGATTTGCTTTTTTGATAGACATCGCTGCAAGTTCGCAATCTATTCCATCATGTACTGCCATTTCGTATTTACTGTTCAGATCGTCCAATCTTCTCTTTACGTAACTGTAAATTTCTTTCTGGATTATGTCGTATGTATCATACAGTTCTTTTAATAATATTGTAGGTGTTGCATATTTACCAGATGAAAAATCCGCAAGTTCATATACACCGTCTGTATCCCCCATCTCTTTTTTTATAGATATGAGATTATTGATATTATCTTTGTAATTTTTTATTTGATTTAACTCATCTCTATATGCAAAATTATAAAGTTCGTCTAAAACTTCAATTGCGTTAGATATCCTATCTTCATTAAGATACGCTTCGATCTTATCTATAAGCTGATTAGGCCTCACAACATCAGATTCATTTTTCTCTGAGATAGCTCCCTTTATCTGATCAACAATATTCTGAACACTACTTTTGATTTCAGAAATAATTCTGTTGTGTATTTCCGATATTGCAACCGTAGCTTCATACCACAATCCATTATTCCACAGGGTTTCTGCATCCTTCTTATCTACCTTTAAAATACCAATATCCTTATACTGGTTTGTGAGGTCGTTTATAACACTGCTTATATGTTCATATCCCTCTTTGTACCTTACTTCAATAAGCTGCATAAGTTCGTTACATCCGTCTATTGTCTCTTTATATTCTCCCTTATCATATTTTGTTTTAAGTTCTTTATATTTATCTGCAATGTCCCTTAAATCAAAATTTATAGAATTTGCTTTTTTTATAAGTCCATCTAGCTTTTCAAGAACTGTAGTGGCTTCCGTCTTCTGTTGAGATATCTGTTTTGCTTTTTCTTCTAACTGCTTCTGCAATCCAATTGTTTTGAAATAACTAGCTCCCACCAATCCCCACCTTTACTGTTATTAATTATATTCAGATCAATCACTTATCGTTTATCTCGGCACCACAGGCATAACACATCACAGAACCAGTTGTGAGCATTGTACCGCATTTTGGGCATGGAAATTCATCTGGCTCTCCATTATTTGCTGCCTGTACTGTCTCTTGTACTGTTTTTTCAGGAATCTCTGTAACATTAGATTCTGGCGTACTTATCACACCTGACCCAGTTTCTTTATGTTGTAAGGAGGTTGTGGATAATCCTGCAAGTTTCTCTTTAAACTCTGTCATAACCTTTGAACTATCGTCATGGAACTTAGAGAATGTGGTTTCTACATTTTTTAGATTCTTTACCAATTCAGATGCTTTTGCATGTAAACCGTCAATCTCATTTATTGATGATTTGTGGCTATCAAGGACGGATTTATACTCATTCAGGATAGTGTCTATTTTTTTATTTTTATCCTCCTCTTTTTCCACAATGTCTCTGAGTTTGAGTATGAGCGTAGCAATGCTGTCTCCCCTGGCTTCTATATCTGTGATTTTATTGACAATCTCCTGTTCCTTCTGTTTAAGTGCCTCAAGCAGTTTATTAATATCTCCCTCTATCACAGTAAGCGTTCCAATTTTTACAGAGACATCATGTTTAACCTTCTCTGATTCTTCGATTTTCTTTTTAAGATCGCTTTCCTTTATGGCAATCTCTGACTCCCTGTTTCTTACCTTTTCTTCTGATGCGTTTAATCTCTTTTCTCTTTCTTCAACCTTTCCAAGTTCCTCTTTCAGTTTAATCTCCATAGCTCTGAGTTTTTCATCCTTTTCTGCAAGTTCTCTATTTTTATCATTAAGTTCTTTATTTTTATCAGCAATACTTTTTTCCTGGTCCCTTAATTTAGATACGTAGCTGTTTAATACATCGTATATTGACTGCTCATTTCCAATTTTATTAGAATCTTCGCTCATTTTATTGCCTCCGACAACTAGAATACAATATAAGAATATATAAGTATAATATCTATGTTTCTATGAATTGAATAAATTTATAGTCAAATTCTAATGATAAACAGATGCTGTATTGCGAAGTTTAATGAACATGCACATGCCGTATATTACCTGCATGTCGCATTATAGCGTTTGATATAATATTACATATTATGAATAAATATAAGGATAGATGGTTATGTCACGGACTATAATATAATGGATCATATTACAATTCGTACGTCAACAGCAATTGATCCATTTCCTTCTGTCCTGGCTATAAGTGGATTTATATCTAATTCCTTTATTTCCTGAACATCTGTTACCAGCTGAGAAACCCTTTTAAGTACATCAGATATTGATTGTAGATCTGTTTTTTTTTCTCCTCTTACTCCTGTAAGAAGTTTGAATGCCCTGATAGAGCTTACCATATGATCGGCGGATAGCTCGCGTATAGGCGCAAGTCTGAATGATACGTCATGAAGTGCTTCAACGTATATACCACCAAGGCCAAACATAAGAATAGATCCAAAAGAGGGATCCCTCACCATTCCTATGATTGTTTCCTTGCCATCAGGTATGAATTCCTCTACTGTTATTCCATCAATAACAGCATCTGGAATTTTGGATTTTACATTCTCTATAATTTTATCGTATCCATCCATTAGTTGCTGTTCATTTTTTATATCTACTATTACACCACCTACATCAAATTTATGCACAACGTTTCTGCTGACCACCTTCATAACTGACGGATATTTTATCTCTTTTATGTGTGCTACAAGGTCTTCTTTATCGCGCACCATGATACTTGATGGAACAGATATATTGTATGCCTTCAATACCTCATATGCTTCCGTAATGCTCAGCATATTTTTTTTATTATTTTTGGCGTTTTCAATTATCTTTCTGACCTTTTCAGGGTCAACATCGGTATATTTTTTGATGTCTGTTACCTTCCTCTTTCTCCACAGATAGTTTTTATATACGAGAGAAAGAGTCCAGCTTGCATCCTCCGGGAATTCAAAGTGTGGTATGTTATAGCTATCAAGAAGTGCATTTTCTTCACTAAGGTCAGATAGCCCAAACAGACATGTGACCATCGGTTTTTTGTACTTGTTTATGGCTTCATGCATTTTTTTAATCGCTTCATTTACATCGATACCACCAACAGGTGTTATGATATTTATAAGTCCTGCAAATTGATCACTTTCAAGCAGGGTGTTCATGGCGCTGTCATACCTGCCAACATCTGCGTCACCGAGAACATCAACTGGATTGTGAAATCCAGAACTTGGAGGTAATATGCCCTTCAGTTTGTTAAGGAGAACACCGTCTATGAATGGTAAATTAAGACCATATCTCGATGCAGCATCAGCAGCCATTACGCCGGGACCACCAGAGTTTGTCAATATTGCCACTCCGTTGCCATTAATAGATATCTTTTTAGAATAGATCTTTGCCGCTTTGAATAGCTCATGAACCGAATTCACTCTTATGATGCCTGCCTGCTCAAAAATACCTTCGTATACCTCGTCAGAACCAGCCATAGATCCTGTGTGCGATACTGTCGCTCGTGCACCAACGGTGGTAGCTCCTGATTTTATAGCTATTATTGGTTTCTGTTCCGTTACCCTTACAGCTTCAGCAAGGAATTTCTGAGGTTGACTGAGACTTTCAATATACATAATAATAACATCTGTTTCTTCGTCACGTTCAAGATAGTTCAGAATTTCAGCTTCTGTTACATCTGCCCTGTTTCCTACGCTTATGAATTTAGAAAATCCAATTTTTTCATATCTAGCATAATCTAGAATGCCCTCACACAGAGCTCCACTCTGAGATACGAATGATACATTTCCTTTAATAGGCATTGTAGATGAAAAGGTTGTATTCATAGAAATTGACGTAGATGTGTTGATTATACCAAAGCAGTTTGGTCCTATTATCCTTACACCATATTTACGAGCTATATTTACAACCTGCTCCTCAAGTACGGCACCCTTTTCTCCCACTTCCTTAAAACCAGCCGAAATTATAATTGCTGCCTTCACGCCTTTCTTGCCACACTGTTCCATTACTAACGGAACTGCAACCGCAGGTACAATAATAACTGCAAGATCAATAACATCATCTATATCCATAACGTTAGCATAGCATTTAACACCAAACACACTTTTAGAGGATGGATTTACAGGATACACAACACCTCTAAAATGGCTCTTCAGGACATTGGATATTATTATCCCACCAACACTGTCATCTCTGTTAGATGCTCCTATGATTGCGATGCTATTAGGTTCAAAAAGAGGCTTAATATTTGAATTATCAATCACGATATCACCATTCGACGTAGACTTATACGATACAAGTATAAAACACTAAAGTCTCATTATGCATTGGGACAAAATTAAATGATTTCTTCCTGATTCATCGTTCCAGCTTGCTCATTTAGATGAGTAGAGGTCAGAACATCCACAGGCATTTTTACAGAGTTTCACACATGCCGTATGTACTTCTCTCTTATGTTCAGAGCAGCGTTAAGATCCCGATCCATTACTAATCCGCAGTTATTACACATGTGGATTCTTATAGATAGATCCTTCTTGACGATAGCTCCGCAAC
>JAMCUS010000007.1 GCA_023379385.1 Thermoplasmatota archaeon | reverse complement strand
TTAAAGAACGGGTTCCATGATTGTATTAATTTTTTAATAGTCCACTGTGCTGTCTGTGCAGGTAGTTTCTGATAATTATTATACTCCTCATTATCAGAAGGAATTGAGAATTGTTTAGCAAGAACAGTATATCCGCTTAGTTTTTCATGCTTTAAGAACTGATTCAATAGAATGTAATTAACCTGATTGTAGAGATTTTTAGAAAGATGACACATATGTGAAATAGTTTCATCCTTTTTAATGTATATCTGTTCAGTCCTTATCACTTTCATAACCTACCTCTCTTCTTTAGCTTTCATTATTAATATATATATCATTTATTAATATATATCATTAATGATTTATATGGTTACCAGTTTTACTTACTGTAACAACCACGTTAACCTGATCCTGGTCAGGGTTTACTCAGATTCCCTGATGCATTGCAGTTGACTTACCCGTTACATTTAAGAGGTTATTGACCAAATAGTTCTTCAGTGTGGATACCGTGTCGTTATCAAGTTCGTACCGTACTCTCAGGACTGGCTTGTTCACCTTTATCACTCTGGTTATATCTATAGGCGTGCCTGATATAACAAGGTCAGCATCCATTTTATTGATCGTCTCCTGGAGTTCATTCATCTGCGACTGGCTGTACCCCATTGCAGGCAAGATGCCTGTATTTATCAGGTGGGGGTATTTCCTGTAGACCTCCGATATGGTTCCAACGCTGAACGGTACTGGATCCATTATCTGCAGGGCACCGTACTGCTTTGTCGCAATTATACCGGCTCCCGTGCTCATGCCTCCGTGAGTCAGGGTAGGGCCGTCCTCTATAACAATAACACGTTTGTTCTTTATCTGCTCGCTGCCTGATACCGTTACGGGAGATCTTGCCTCTATTATGATCGCATCTGGATTTGCCTCTTTGACGTTATGCCTGATCGTCTCTATATCCTTTCTGGTGGCACTGTCTACCTTGTTTATAATTATGATATCCGCCATTCTCATATTCGCCTCTCCTGGATGATAGGAAATTTCATGGCCTGCCCTGAGTGGATCCGTAACCACTATGTGCAGATCCGGCTTGAAAAAAGGTATGTCGTTGTTGCCTCCATCCCATAAGATTATATCAGCCTCCTTTTCTGCAGACTCCAGAATCTTCTGATAATCCACGCCTGCGTATACGATGACGTTATTGTCCAGATGCGGCTCAAACTCTTCACGTTCCTCTATGGTGCATCTGTACTTATCCAGATCTGCATAGGTTTCAAATCGCTCCACGATCTGCTCTGACAGATTTCCATATGGCATCGGATGCCTTATAACGACAACCCTCTTTCCCATGCCCTTAAGTATTTTTGAGACTGCTCTCGTCGTCTGACTCTTTCCGCATCCTGTTCGTACCGCACATACAGCTATAACCGGTACTCTGGACTTTAACATGGTAACCTTGGGAGGTATGAAGGAGAATCCAGCGCCGTTAGCCAGTGCTATGGATGCTTTATGCATAACGTATTCGTGTGGCACATCGCTGTAGGAAAAAACAACTTCGTCTATATTGAATTTATCAATGAGTTCCGGAAGCTCCTTCTCTGTATATATTTTTATACCGCTTGGATACAGCTTACCAGAAAGTGCAGGAGGATATAATCTCCCTGCTATATTTGGAATCTGTGTCGCCGTAAAACCCACTACCTCGTATTCATCGTTATCTCTGAAATAGGTATTGAAGTCATGGAAGTCCCTGCCTGCTGCACCCATTATTATAACTTTTTTTTTGTTCATATTATTCACCTGTTTTTTATAACAATAGCATGTACAAAAATATCTATTTTTCGTTGAGATATATGTGATTCATAAAGGGTAGAGACACATATTCATACATACAGAATGCCAGGATACCAGTGCTGCATATTTGATACGTGCCCTATAATGATTGCATTGCTGCAGCTTATTTTATTCTGTTCTCAGTCAGCCTGTCCCTGTAGGTTAATAAAATTACACATTGAAAATATGATTGATGAATTGCTGTATGATCGATGAGACCATTAATTGAAACAGACGATGAACCAGTAACATACCTGGTCAATCATATTTTTTTATAATTGGCATTCTGTATGTATGAAAATTTATCCGTTGAAAACAACCGCACCCTTTCAAACCCCTTTTTTTGCAACAGTTCAGAATTATTTATTGCCTCCTTAACAGCTCTGACGCATTCAGATGCCGTAGGTTCAACAAGAATTGCGGCATCGTATGCAATTTCCTTTATAACCTCTATATTTGAAGAAACAACAGGCAATCCCGTAGCAAAAGCCTCCGTAACTGGGTATCCAAAACCTTCTTCCAGTGTTGGAAATAGTAAAACATCAGAGGCATTATAGATCATATTGATAGTATTATCATCTACATTTCTAAAGTTGATTGAATTTTCAGATCCCTCTCCTATTCTTATAAGTCTGTACTCCGGACCAAGAAGCTTTATTGTACGGTAGACTGTGGATAGATTCTTTCTGTATTCAGTTGAGGATACAGATAAAACAAGCTTTTTATCTAATGGTAATTTAAGTTTTTTTCTTATGCCTGCTTTATCACCAATATGGCTAAAAGTTCCGGAGACAGGTGGGTATATCACCTCAATATTACCTGTAAAACCATAATTTATCAGGTCCTTTTTGACATAATTGGATATTGCTATAACATTATTGAATTCTTTATATATTTTTAAATGTTTTTTAAGAAGTTTCATAAAAGGCGTGAGAACATACTGTGGATATTTCAGGAATATGAGGTCAAACATCGTAATTATATTATCAGGATTATTAAATACAGGTGGCATCGATAAAAATGAATAATGTATTTTTAATCCTTTATCAACATATCTTTTTATCTCTTTTAATCTTTTTCTAAAGATATATTTGAACATGTAATGGTTAAGAAAAAATCCACTTTTCATGAAAGGGGGATAAAATCCTTCTACGACAGTACCGTCATAATGCTGTTTCAGGTCCTCTTTCCTCATTATGAAGTTTACCATTTCGGAATAAGGCTGTGAATAAATATATAGATCTCTGGTATATCTTCCTATTCCCTCTCTGCTATTCACCCAGTTAAATATTATTATTTTTTTATGTTGTTCAGATATATTAATATGATCCATCGATACTACATCCTGAATAGATGTAATAGAGATATCTACTAAAACCTTTTCTTAGTACCTATGCCTGACATGAACCGTTAGGTAGCATGGTATGAAATACAATGTTTCTCAACGACAGCATTCCCCACAACTGTTGAAAAGACGGACTGAAGACACGCCGAAAATAACGATAAACCAGATGGTGCCTGTGTACTATCTCGATGTCCGTGCTTCGGCCCACATCTCATCTGTATAGGGTGTGTCGGGCACACTGCCTGACAGGAGCATCTCTCTTGCTGTTTCAAGCAGCTGTTTCCTTCTCTTCGGTGTCATCGCGGATGTCTTTGGAATGAGCTCCCTCTCCATTCCGAACACGGCCGCTATGTCACTGTTTCCGAACACCGCCTTTACGTATGCGTCGTTGTCCATATTCTGAAACAGCAGGAGACACTCGCCGTTCAGCGTGAGCTGGTGGCCCGTCGCCATGTTACCGCACCTGCGCCTGACATTGCGCCTCACCTTCCTGAAAACACGTTCAAGTGAGTTGTTCGTGTGGGCAATGCCGTCAAGTTCATTCACGAAGAGATGGTTTTTCCACTTCCTGTACTGCTCAACGATGTGCTTTGCAGCCTCAAACAGATACGGCGGTATGTTCGTGTGCATGTACACATCCAGTTCGCCTATGACAATTTCGCAGTCTGCCTCCATCTGTGCATTTGTTCGCATGGGCTCATCGGACAGTGGCGTTCCTTTGTGTTCCGGGTACATAGCCTTCCTCAGTTTGTCAAAGAGCGTGTATATCCCCCTGAGTTCACCTGCAAGGCCGACTGCAAGACTGTCGGAGGCAAGGCTCCCGATTGCAGTGACGGCCTCTGCTATTGAGCCGTTATCACCTATTTTATTCAGTTTCGTGAGAGTCGGCAGTGCAGACAGGCACTGCTCCATGAAATCGAGATGCCTGAGAGAAAAGGGGAAGCCGTTGCCGCTGCTCTCCTTTATACACAGCAGCTGTTCCAGCGTGCTCCTCGCAACCATTACAGCGAGACGCCTGCTGTCTGAACAGTAGCCATTCTCAAACTCCTTAAGCAGTGCGCTGTCGTATGCGGGCAGTGACTGCAGCGCACGTTTCAGCGCAGCCTTTGTGCCGTGGCGCCTGAGAACCTTTCCGAGAACAGTGTGTCTGTACTCCATGAGGTTCTTTCCCAGATCCCTTATGAAATGCAGTTTGCACAGTCCTGCAGGAACACCGGGGAATACGTTCTCTATCGCAGAGAGTATCCCCCGACGCATATCGCTCATCGATGCGGTGGGAGTGCCGTATTTCAATTTTATATCATTGAGCACAGCTTCAATTGATTCCTTTGACTCCGAGTGGCATCTCTTCGCATGCAGAACAAAGCCGCTGACTGCATCCCTGACGGCAACAATCATGTCGTATTCGCCGTCAACCGTGCCGTCTATCTGCAGCACCCATCTGCCGAGCAGCGGTTTGAGCTTATCACCGTTCTTTTCATGTATGTTTGCAAATACTTTAAGTGCGGTGTTAGAGAGACGCCTGACATGCCTCTCCGATATCTCTATATCCATTGCGGATGCAATCTCACTGCAGCTGCGGCCATCGATGAAACGCATTCTTGCAGCAGAGAGCATAACATCGTTTGTATAAGTGCAGCGTCTGTTGACGATGGCCGGTAAATTTTCGGAATGGAACAATCTGCGCTCATGCCCGTTCCTGCACTGTTTTATGTGCTCAACGATGGTGATGTATCCTCCACCTGCAGATTTTACAAGTTTTCTCGTCGTCTTGTATGCCTTCAGCTGCGAGTGGCAATCCGGACATTCTGTGAGTTTTGTGGCGAAGTGCATTGCCTTCAATGCAGATCACTTGAACCTGATGAGCAGCTTCTTCAGTTTCATGTCATTCTCGATGATGATCTTTGTAATGTGCCACACATCCGTCTCCACACCCATCTTCTTCAGTATGCGCTGCAGGTCGACATCTGTCAGCCCAGTGTCTATGAGCCTCCGTACATAGGGCAGGATCTGTTCAGGCGTTATCTCCTGTATGGACTTCGGCGTCTTTCCGAGATAGCCCACATACTTCGTCACGACCTTGCCGTTCACACGTTTCTCGTCAACAAGCTTGTAGTAGCTGCTGTCGCCCTGCGTCTTTATTCTTTTCACAATTAGCGTCATATGTATCCCATATATATGGGATACTATTTAAACCTTTCGGTCACTGTACACTGGCAATTCAAAAATCAATCCAAAATCAGCCACTTTTCTAACGGTCTATGTCCGGCATAGTTTTGTCCCAAAGCATAATATATGCAAAAGTAATTGTATCATTGATCAGGTTGGCAACTTTACAGTATTCATTGGGGCTGTGTTCAACAGCATCAATGGTGCTCCATACAACTGCCTGATAACCCATTCTCCTTATAATGGCAGCACAGGTTCCGCCACCTATCCCCACAACCTTTGGAGAGAGATTTCTGGTGCGTTTCAGTACCTTCATTAATTTCTGCACGGCTTCTGATTCTTCAGAAGTTGGTTCTGTAGCATCATTTCTCTGCAACAAATCCATTTTAATATCCACATGATACAGGTCTTCATATTTCTTTAGCATTTCTCTTATAACGGAGATCACTTCATTCACGTTATATTCAGGTAGAATTCTGCAATCAAAATAGGATATGTCTATGCCAGGAATGGTATTTACGTTGTACACATTGGATTCCCGTTTCGTTGGTTCGAATGTGGATGTTGGTGGTGTGAATAGAAGGTTTTTAGATGAATATTTCATGTATAAAGTATCGATAAGTTCGTGGGACAATTCTATACAAATCCTATTGGCATTTATACCGAGATCAGGTCTGCTACCATGACTCTGCATTCCTTTGATGGTTATTCTGAACCACAAAATTGATTTTTCTGCAATTTCTATTTCTGTGCCATCCCATACACCAGAATCAGGTACGTAAAAGATATCATTTTTATTAAAATTAATTTTATCTTTGATATATTCAAGCCCATACCTGCTTCCCATTTCTTCATCAGATACGATTAACAATCCTATGTTATATGCAGGAACAAAACCCGATTTCTTCAGTGCTTTGATCGCATATATAATACTCAACAACCCCTGCCCATTATCCACAGTTCCCCGTCCATATATTTTTCCTTCTTTATATACAGCTTCAAATGGTTCTGTTTCCCATAAAGCAAGATCGCCTTCAGGAACAGTATCCATATGTGCTACAAACCATATTGTTCTGGATTGATTCTTACCACCATATTTTGCAACGATATTAGGTCTTACCACGTTTTTATCATCCATAACATCAAATCTATCGATAGTTTTAAAACCTATATTTTTTAAAATTTCATCAATGAATTCGGCCCGATACAGCTCACCAGACCCACCTGATGCTGGATTTACAGCCTTTATCTTTATCAGCTTTATCATGGCCTCTATTATCTCGTATTCCATCTCCTTTACAGAATCCTCTATTAACATAAATACACCCTGGTTGTATTTTGAATGATTATTTGCATATATAAACGCTCTCTTTTCAGGGAAACTGACATAACCTGTGGAAGGTTGTATAGGATGTTCCAACAAGTTTTCGCTCTTAAATACGCATGAGTTTTATTGATTTGTGCTCACTAATATTGGGTGCTTTTATATACTTATAATTCCTTATACCTTTATGTATGTTGATGAACATGCTACTACCATAAACGGAAAAACATATACACGTTACCTGATAAGGGAATCTTATCGTGATAAAGGAAAGATCAAACATCGTACCATTGCAAACATTTCTAAATGTTCTCCGGAAGAGATAGGTGCTATTAAATTAGCCTTAAAATACAAAGGAGAATATGCAAATGCGATGTTTGATAGACAGGACATACATATGAAACAGGGATTGTCAGTTGGTGCAGTGTATGTACTGAAACAGGTGGCAGACCGATTGGGGATAACACAGGCACTTGGCAGTACAGAAAATGCAAAACAGGCATTATGGATGGCATTATCAAGGTTAATATCAGCCGGATCACGTTTATCAAACGTGAGATTGGCAGAAAGGCATGCAGCGGTGGATGTAATAGGAATGGATGCGTTCAATGAAGACGATTTATACAATACGCTGGACTGGATAGAGAGGAAGCAGGAAAGTATAGAGAGCAGGTTGTATAAAAGCAGGTATACAGGAAAGATACCGAATTTATTTTTGTATGATGTAACCTCAAGTTACATGGAGGGGAAAAAGAATGAGTTATCAGACTGGGGATACGCCATAGAAAAAAAGAATGGAAAAAAGCAGATAATAATAGGATTACTGACAGATGCAGAAGGATGGCCAGTATCAGTAGAAGTATTTTATGGGGATACGAGTGATGTGAAGACATTTGTATCGCAGATAAAGAAATTAGCAAACCGGTTTGGATGTGAAAGAGTAACAATGGTAGGAGACAGAGGAATGATAAAAACAAAAGAAATAGAAGAATTGAGAGAGGAGAATTATTATTATATAACAGGAATAACAAAGCCGCAGATAGAGAGTCTGATGAAGCAGGGAGTAATACAGATGAAATTATTCAGTGAAGAGTTATGTGAAGTGGAGAACGGGGGAATAAGATACATATTGAAAAGGAATCCAGTACGTGCAGCAGAGATAAAAGAGAACAGGGAAAGCAAGATAGTGAAGCTGAAGAAGATAGCAGAAGAGTCAAACAAAAATCTGAGAGAACACGTAAAAGCGAAGGTAGAGACGGTAGAAAAGCAAATAAATAAACAGATAGATAAATTAAATCTGAAAAAATACGTAAAGGTAGAGGTTACAGAGAGAGAAGTGAAAATAGAAATAGAAGAGGAGGAAATGAAAAGAGAGAGTATGCTGGATGGCTGTTATGTACTGAAAACGAACGTACCGAAAGAGGGAGGAGTGGATATGAAAACAATCCACGATAGATACAGGGACCTGATCCATGTAGAAGATGCATTCAGGACGGTAAAGACAGGGAGTGGAATGATAGAGGTAAGGCCAGCATACGTAAGGAAAGCGGCAAGGACGAGAGGGCATGTATTTGTGGTGGCATTATCATATATGATAGAAAAAGAGCTGAGGGAGGCATGGAGAGATATAAATGTGAGAATAAAAGAGGGAGTAGAAGAGCTGACAATGATAAATGCAATAGAGATGGAGGTAAAGGGAATAAAATACAATCAAATACCTGAGCCAAGAGAGTTGGGAATAAAGTTAATAAAGGCACTTGGACTGAGTATGCCCGTAGCAATAGAGAATAAAGGGATAACCATAGCCACCAGAAAGAAGATAAATAATAAGAGTAAGATATAAAGACCATGTATATGTTTAGGCACTGTAATTTAATTAGATGATTATTTATATTTTATTTTTATAAATAAGTTCTTGTGTAAATGCTCACGTTATTTATTCACAACGCCTTAGTTCTGTGCCAGCATCTTTTATTAAAAATATATTGCCGCTTCTTTTATTTCACAGCTATTATCATTTTTTGAAACCGTTTTTGCATTACTGGTCCATGAATACATCTCCATCTTAAATGCATCTTTTAATTCACTGTCAATAGGTTTGCAGTTTTAAGATGGTATCTATACCATGATTCCAAGCTAAACAAATACAAGACCAGTATGGTATATAACCATAGATCTTTTAAAAAAGTTTTCTTGGAATATCCATTGCATGGTTGTTCTCCAGCAATCATTTTTTCTGTTCTGCAGGTGGAGATACTGCTGACTGTGACTGGGTTTCCGGTTTATTCAATTCCTCCAATAGCCTGTTATTTATATTTCCATTATTTTTCTTTCGTCTTATTTTATCTGAAATCAGCACGCCTACCACGAACAAAATTATCATTGCAATTATGAGTCCTATTATAGACAGCATGACATAGAATTCATTCGTGGATGTAAAGGCAGGATTTACCTGATTAAAGGTCATTTCAACCGTTTTTGAACTGTTCAAAAACAGGGTCTGATTGAGTATCTGATATTCAGGTGTATAATCGTAGGTGCCACTATATGTAGCTACCACCAGATATTTGCCAACCGGCAACCTGAAGGTTACTGAACCTGACGATCCCGTTGTAGAGGCATTCAGCAACAGATTTCCGCTGTAAACCTCCACAAAAGCACCGCTTAGATTTGCACCTGTGTTTGTATATGTATTGACTGTAAGATAATATATTTTCAGATTCAGCGTAAAGCTGTTGCTACTGGTCAACGCAATTGTACTGTTGCCAACAGTCACACCGTCATAAACGGTAATAAGATCATACGTTCCTACAGGAAGCCTGACTGTGATCTCACCTGTACTGCCGGTAACGACAGTATTTACCAGAGTAGATCCACTGTAAATATTGACATCGGCGCCACTGACCGCAATGTTTTTGCTGTCAACCGTCTCCAGAGTTGCGTAATATATCTTCAGATTCAGCGTAAACGTACCTGATTTCGTTACGGCAACCGTGGTTTTATTGACAATAACACCATCATACAATGCAGTGATATTGTATATACCGGATGGGAACAGGTATGAAACAGATCCCGTACCGGATGTAACAAGCGTTGTAATATATGAATTATTTTGATATATTGCCAGATCTACATTGCTTACCGGTTTATTTGCACTGTCAACAGTTACAAATGTAACATTATACAAACTGCCAGTTATATTATATGGATTCTGTTTATTTGGCAGGGTTAATGTTACTGTAGCAATAACAGAGGTTTTCCAGAACACCTCAATATTAAAGGTTCCTGCAGGAACCCTGACAGTAGTTCCACCATTTACATTGGTCGTATTGAACGCCAGTATGAGTCCTGTGGTTCTATTTATTACCAGAACATTCGCAAGATTTATGGGTATGTTTCCTGGCTCAAACACATTGAAGGATTGATAATAAACGGCTGTTTTTATATTGATTGCACCGTTGGTGGCTACAGCCACTATATTTTCAAATATTACAGAGTCATGCCATATTATTGTGAAGTTATAATTGCCTTCTGGCACCTGGGTAAGTGTTACTGTACCCGTGTTGTTGGTTATTATAAGTGGGTAATGGGTGCCATTCGGGTGGATTATATAGATCAACGCGTTTGATATTGGAAGGCCAATTTGATCTACAATTCTGAACTCTGGATAATAAACATGCACAGATATATTGAAGGTTGTAGAGCTATTTGTAACGTTTATATGATCATATCCAACGTTGATTCTTTCCCATGAAACAGATACGTTATATGTTTCATTGGCTGATAAATAGAAGCCTGCTATGCCCGCACTGTCTGTTATATTTTCGGATATAAAAGTTAATCCAGCGAATATAGAAACGCCACTGCCACTTAATGTATTATTTTTGCTATCCAGCACCCGCACCGTTACATATATAGGTTTTGTTCCTATAAAAAAGGTAGCAACACCGTAAGCATTCCTTCCGTAATAACTGTTACCCGTATTGGTAAAGAGGTTGTGATAGGTATTATCGGTTGCATTTATTATGACGTTATATCTACCTGTGGGTAAACCTGAATAGTTGAATGTATAGACATAGGATTCATTGTAGGCAAAAAAATTTATTTTCTGAATCGGTTTCATAAACCCTGAAAATTTTGTTATTCCAGAACTATTTTTTATTACAATATTAACACTCCAGTTAGAAAAGTCGTATACACCTAGAGGATCCGTTATATTGGCATTTACTGTAACAGTCTTATTCACTTCATTCGGTGGTAGCGACGATACAGGCACGCCTGTGGAATTATACATGGTTATGTTCTGTACATTAAGGTAATTGCTCACAGGAAGGTTGAGTGCACTGTAGTAATAGGTACCTGAAACGAAACCCCACCATATACCATAATAAACGGCAGAATTTCCTGAGATGTTTATATTCAATTGAAGACTGTATCCTGCACTGATCGTTGTAATGGCAGATGATGATGAAGTGATTCTGACAAGGCTGGGTATACTTCCGCTTTTTATATTGCTCACGCTTGTACTGCCTGAATAAACAGGTGCAGATATAACACCGGACGGAGAGACAGGTGCAAGTGTGAATTTAATGGTACCACCGCTTATTGAGGATCCACTCGCATTTGCATATAAATCCACAATAGAGCTTCCGTTCAATAATAATGAACTGGCAAGCTGTGGATAGATGTAAAAAGTCACAGATACATAATGGAGACCGAAGTCATTTGCACCGCTGCTTTTCCATGTACTGTTGGTATCGTTGATCGTATTCATTAAATGATGCGTAGGTATCGTTCCTACGTAAACACCTGTTGATGTGTTATGCATATAAAGAGTCATGTTCGTTGGAGTAGGTTCCGCACCGGTATACGGCGTTGCACTAACCTGACCAGATAGAAAAATCGGAAATATGGATAAAAGCAATATGGACATTACCAGATAACTCAATATTTTTATTTTTTTATTTTTATCTTCGTACATATATGTTCAATTGAATTTTACATATATAAACCTTCTTATAATATATATGCCTAATATTATTAAAATATAACATACAACCGCGCAATCAAACTGGCTCAACGATGCTACCCCATTTTAAAGATCGTTTAACCGCCTCCTTCCATCCGTTATAAAGCCTCCCTCTTTCTTCATTGCTCATTGAAGGGTGAAATTCTTTACCGGCTCTCCAGGTAGATGCCATCTCCCTTTCGTTATTCCAGTATCCGGTAGTAATCCCTGCTACGAAGGCAGCGCCCATAGAGGTTGTTTCTATAACTGCTGGTTTAATAAGATCTTTATTCAGTATATCTGCCTGGAACTGCATAAGCGTATCATTTTCGGAGCCGCCCCCATCTACCTTTAGCGATTTTATATCCGTTCCGAGCTCCATTTCAATGAGGTCTATCACCTCTTTTGTAAGATATGCTTCTGATTCTATGACAGCCCTTGCGATATGCTCCCTGGTTGTTCTTCTTGTTATGCCTATGAGTACGCCTCTTGCGTAGGGATCCCAGTATGGCGTACCCATGCCTGTCAGGGCAGGGACAAAATACAATCCTTCGGATGAGTTTACACGTTTAGCCATGATCTCCAGATCTTTGTAATTATTTATAATGCCTATACCGTCCCTCAACCATTGGACAGCCGCTCCTGTTATAAAAATAGATCCCTCCAGTGCATAGGTTATTCTGCCAGGAGAACTCCATGCAATTGTTGTCAGCAGGTTCTTTGCCCTTACGATATCACTACCTGTACTAACGAGTACGAAATTGCCCGTTCCGTATGTGCATTTTACCTCTCCTCTCTTATGTGCTAATTCCCCGTAAAGTGCAGCCTGCTGATCACCTATGACACCGGTTATGGGTATCTCCGTGCCAAAAAAGTGGCCTGCTGTATATCCATATTCCGCAGAGCTTGCATTTACATCTGGCAATATGGAATGGGGTATCCTGAATAGTTCCAGAAGATCAGTATCCCATTCCATTTTTTCAATATTGTATAGCATGGTGCGTGACGCATTGGTATGATCCGTTGCATGAACCTTACCACCGGTAAGATTCCATATTAGCCATGAATCGATGGTGCCGAAGAGTAGATTGCCAGTTTTTGCTTTTTTATATAATCCTGGTTTATTCTCTAACAACCATTTGATTTTAGATGCACTGAAATATGGATCTGGAATAAGGCCTGTTTTTTTCTTTACTGTATCCGAATAATGTATTTTCAACCATTCGGTGTAAGCGGATCCTCTTCTATCCTGCCACACAATAGCCCTGTACAGTGCCCTGCCTGTCCCCTTATCCCAGATAACTACAGTCTCCCGTTGATTGGTTATGCCTATGGAGGCAATGTTAGAGGGATTCACACCTGATTTACCTATGGTTTCCTTCATTGCCGCAAGCTGTTTTTGCCAGATCTCATCAGGATCATGTTCAACCCGATCGGCAGAAGGTGTATACTGCGTTATCCCGTATTGCGTTTTTCCAATAATGTGCATCTCTTCATCAAATAAAATAGCTCTGAGAGAACTGGTTCCCTCATCTATTGCAAGAATGTATTTTTTATCATGACTGGATAGCCCTGTACGTCCCATTTAGCTATTATCACCCGCTTCTGATGCAAGTTGGTATATGCATAACAATGATAGATAGTATAACCTCTCTTTAACCGTTTTCCTTTACCCGCTACATTAATCGCTTAAAAACTTATATAATGTAAGATGTATTGAATGAACGGTGTTACCATGCGTTTGAAAATAGGAGAGGTGTCTCCAGAATTTGAATTGCCAGATGTCAACCTAAAAATGAGAAAGTTATCTGAATTTAAGGGAAATAACCTGGTTTTAGCTTTTTTTCCAGGAGCATTTACCTCTGTATGCACAAAAGAATTATGCACCATACGTGATTCCATGAGTAATTTCAACAGGCTCAATGCGAAGGTACTGGGTATCAGTGTAGATTCACCATTTTCACTTGCGGCATTCAGGAAACAGAACAACATAACGTTTGATCTTCTCAGTGATCACGCACGCGAAGTGAGCAGGAGATATGGCATAATACATGAAAATTTCGCAAATATACCCTCTTTAACTGTATCCAAAAGATCCATCTTTATTGTAGATAAAACCGGCGTTTTAAAATATATCTGGATATCAGATAATCCAGCAATAGAGCCAAACTACAGTGAAGTTGAATCTGAATTATCCAGATTAGAACAGAGTATGTGAAATCATCCGTTCACTTGATTACACAATAAATATATTATTTTCATAATAAATGTAGTTAAACAAAAGGTTTAAATGTGAAGATTACTATCATAGCGTCAAAGGAGGATCTAATATGACCGATGATAACAATATATTCGTTGGGAATAAACCCACGATGAACTATGTGCTGGCCGTTGTAACTCAATTCAATAGTGGATCGGACGAGGTAAAAATTAAGGCAAGGGGAACGGCAATATCGAGAGCTGTTGACGTGGCCGAGGTTGTTAGAAATAGATTTTTACAGAACGTAGCGACTGTAAAAAGCATTACGATTGGTACAGAGGTACTCACCAACAGAGATGGAAGGCCTTCCAACGTTTCGTCAATAGAGATAACAATAGGCAAGCAGCATTAATCATTGATCAGGATGATTCAATGACAACAACCCTTTTAAAGAATTTATGGATTTTAACAGAGAATGTCAATAGGGACCTGATCTTTGGAGATATATTATTAGAAAACGATAAAATAGTTTCTGTGGGTAAATATAGCGGAGATGCAGACAATACAGTGGATTACAGCGGAGATATCGTTTCTCCAGGGTTTATAAATACACATGCACATGTGGCTATGTCACAGATGAAAGCCATAGCTGATGATGTCTCCTTTGATGACTTTCTGTCTACCACCTTCAGGTATGATGCAGAAAGAACAGAAAAGGATGTGGAGGAAGGTGCTATTTTAGGAATAAAGGAGATGCTGTTAGGCGGGATAACCACCTTTGCAGATCTTTATTACTCGGAAGATAAAATTGCAAATATTGCAGAAAGGTACAATATAAGAATGCATGCTGCATGGGCGGTTCTGGATCAGGAATATACCACGCAGAAAGGCAATCCAATCGATAATTGCAGAAGGTTTATGGAGAGAATAAAAGAGGAAAAACACGAGTTAGTCACACCATCTGTAGGTGTTCAGGGGGTATATGTGGCGTCTGAGGAAACATTTCACAAGGCAAGAGAACTCGCCGATAAATACGGTAGCTATGTGCATATGCACTTATCAGAAACAAGAAGAGAAGTCAATGAACATATAAAAAAGACAGGTTTGAGACCTGTAGAGTGGTTGGACAGAATTGAATTTTTGAATTCCAGTACAGTTGCTGCGCACTCGGTATGGCTTACAGACAGGGAGATCGATATATTCGCTGATAAAAATGTCAGGGTAAGCCACTGCCCCACCTCAAACATGAAGCTTGCAACCGGTGGTATAGCACCAATTCCGGAAATGAGAAAAAAACATGTGAAAACCTCCATAGGCACAGATAGTGTGGTTTCCAATAACTCTCTCAATATGTTGTGGGAAATGAAGCTCACAGCGATTTTGCATAAATATAGCAAGTGGAATGCAGAGGTTATGAAAGCACAGGAGGTACTGGACATGGCTACAATAGAGGGTGCAGAGGTGCTCAACTCAGACCATATCATTGGATCTGTAGAACCGGGCAAGAAGGCGGACCTTATATTTTTCAATAGTAAGAATGTAGCATTTCAACCTTTTGATGCCTCCCGTATAATATCCAATCTTGTTTACGCCTCTGATAGATCTGCTATAAGGGATGTTATGGTTAACGGTAAATATTCCGTTAAAAACGGAAAGTTGCTCTTTTAATTATTTTTATTTTTTACATTCCGTTGCGTGTTTAACAGCATCAGTAAACCAGATGCTTTGAAAAAATATATCAAGCGCAAAAATTGAATTGTTTAACATCATTATCAATCTCATTTTCTGACAGTACGATCTGGTCAGTTGTTTTGCTATGGAATCTACCAATACGTTTATTAACATTAATTGATATTCTATTTACGTGATAAATATGATACCACAGAAAATTCAGAAAGATATTATTGAATATCAAAAGATTGAAGCTCAACTGCAGATCATTTTACAGCAGAAAATGCAGCTACAGAGCAAAATTAGTGAATCAGAACAGGCTCTGGATTTATTAAAAGAACAGCCTGCAGATGTGGTTCTATATAAATCGGTGGGTTCTATAATGGTTAAAGGGATTTCCAAGGAGTCAATTGAAAAAGAACTTGTAGAAATAAAGGAAACCACAGGTATGAGATTAAAATCAATAGAAACACAGGAAGCAAAACTGAAGGAGAAATATGATATGTTTCAAAAGAATATTTCATCAGCTCTGAATGAGATGAAAAAGACGGGTCAGGAACAGGGTAAAATTGATCTCAATGACGAATACCAGTGACATCACCTCTCTATTTGATGCCAGAATATAAATATATATTCATGGCTCCTGTATATGGAAGGGATGGTTCATGGTCGAAACAGTGGGATGGATCAAAAAATGGAGATTAGAGATAAAAACCTTTATTCGTGTAATTTTTGGTATAGTCTGGCTTGTTGATGGCGCCCTGAAATTTCAAAAAGGCATGGTAAATAGCTATGTCTCAATGATCCAGGAAGTTGGCAATGGACAGCCCCTGTGGTTACAGCCATGGTTTCACTTCTGGGCTGTTGCTGTAAATTCAAATCCAGCTCTGTGGCTATATTCAGTAGGCATTGGCGAATTGCTGCTTGGAATAGCGCTTATTGCTGGTGGAATGAGGAAGGTCACCTACATTGCAGGCATTGCCCTTAGCCTGATAATATGGAGTGTTCCCGAAGGTTTCGGTGGACCTTACGGACCCGGCGCAACAGATATAGGTACAGGAATAATATATGCATTTGTATTTTTGGCGCTGATCCTGATCAACACCACCTACGGTTCAAGCAGATATTCAGTGGATTATATCCTGGAAAAGAGAATAAAATGGTGGCACAGAATTGCGGAATTTGAGTGAATATATTACTTTTAATTTTTAACTGTACCCTGGTTAAACGATTTACCTGTTATTTTCTTTGCCGGTAAGTTTCATAATTTTTTTATTTTCTATTTCAAAACGGTATCTGTTGCCCATCTCATCGTATAACCTTCTTGATTCAGTGTAATAATTTAGACCCTCTTTTTGTCTATTCATTAAGCATAGAAGATCGCCGTACTGATCGTATAGTTGTGGCAAAGTGAATTTTAAAGATATGGATATAGTAAGATCAATTGACTCCTGTACAAGTTTCTCTGCAACTTCATAGTTGCCCATATATTGGTTGTAGAGACTTTCAACCCGTTTAAGAGCAGCCAGACTTATCTTATTGGATAAAGAGGTAGAATTTGATTCGTAACCCAGCTTTATATACGACATGGCCTCTACATAGTTATTACGCTTTATTTCTATCTCCGCAAAGGTACTGTATACATCTGGAAGGATCTGAGTAATATTATGTTCTTTCACCACCTCCAGGGTCCTTATAATATATTCCTTCGCCTTATCATATAATTCTCTGTAACGGTATACATCCGCCAGATTAAAATAGGAAAGGGCCTTTGTATAGGCATCATTTATTTTTGTGGCCAGTTCCATATTTTCTATAAACATCTTCTCCGCCTTATCAAAATCTCCAAATTCGGTATAGACATCGCCTATATTTGTATTAACAGTGATTATGCTATTCATATCAGATATACGCTCCGCTATTGTCTTTGCCTTTTTATAATACTCCATTGATTTTTCGTAATTGCCTCTCAAATTTTCAACAATGCCCAGGTTATTGAGTGAATAACCCTGCTCCTTCAGCAATCCCAGATTTCCCCTTATATGTTCTGCCTTCTTCAGGGCTGCTTCTGCTTTATCCATATCACCTGTATTAAATTGAACGGTTCCGATTCTATGTATTGCATGGGCAATCTCCTCGTCTATACCGTTGCTTTTGGCTATAGACTCTGCTTTTTTGAAGTATTCCAGTGCCCTTACATATTTACCCTCCATTTCGTATATATGGCCGATATAATTATTTATCTGTGCTTCGTATTTTTCGTTGCCATTGCCTATCATGGAGAGTGCTTTTTCATACTCGTTAAGTGCAACCCCGTAGTCCCCCTCGTTAAAGTGTACCCTTCCCATTCTTATATGAATATAGAGCTCCTTATCAACTGCCCTGGACCTCTCTGCCATATTCAGAGCGATTTTCAGGCAGTTTTCTCCATCAGATATATTTCCCATACCATAATTCATTTCACCCAGTTTTATATATAAATCTATTGCATCCTTCAGGCATCTGCTATCTTTTTCCAGTCCTCTGTTTTTATACAGTTCTGTTAATCTGGTACCCTCTTTTATGGCATCTTCTATTGCATATCCTTTCAACAGGTGCTGCATATGTTCCCTACCGTAGATATAGGCATCTGTGTAAATACCAATATTTTCAGACAGTTTGGACAATATATTTGCATAAGCCTCCATCTTTCTGCCGTGTATTTTCTTTATGCTGTTGATCAGTTTCATTGAATATTCTTTCTTTTCGTTATCAGTGATCACCTTCCCTATGTCATTCATATCCATCTGATGGGAATAGGATATGTAATCCGAAGTGTCTTCGTAAATTATGTTTTTTGATACCAGATTATCTATAGAGTCCACAATTTCATCCTCACTACCACTGATAACATCCATCAGAAGCATTACCTTTATTCTTCCTCCATACAGGTAGGTTACTTTCAGTATCTCTTTCTCTGTTTTGCTTAAACCATCTATTCTGTATTGATTCCTGTTCAATAACTTTATAGCCTTAAGCGGATTTCCATTCGCTTCGTTGAGCAGCTCTTCTGATAGAGTGATCCCTTTTTTTCTCAGAATATTATCCAGTTCATTTATTGTATATGGTTCTATCTTTACAGACTCTATGACATGATTTCTCACGAGTTCCTTTATATCGCTGGATACGCTGGTAAAGGATTCTACAGTTCCTATGAAGGATACTGATAAGTCACTCATGGCTCTTGTAAGATATGATATGAACTCCTGGGATCCTAAATCTGCATACTCCAGATCGTCAATCATCACCACTAGAGGTGAGAATTCTTTGTTTATATTCTTTATATCATGAAGAATGTTTTCCAGAGCCCTGAATCTATCAGATGATATGTCAGGCTCCATTTCAATGCCTGATAGTATGATGGGTGGAATGGATATGCCACCTATGCGTTCCCTGAACTCTTTTATAGATGTGTAAATAACTCCATAGGGGGTATTGTTACCTACCTTTCCATTACTAAAAAGGATGGATGCACCTTTCTGCAGCAGATCATTTCTTAATTCCATCAATAAACTGCTTTTGCCCAGCCCTTCCTCACCTGTCAGAATTATAGAGATTCCAGGACTGCCTTTGCCCGGCAACAATTTCTGCAAAATATTCTCTTTATTAAATGTCAAACAATACCTGCCTCCAACTGATATCTATATATACCATAATAAACCTGCTTGACGCAGGGAAATATTACATAATATTTATTACATAAGTAATATTTTAGGCTATCTATCTCAAAATGTCCATCAATGACGCCTCAACATGATGCAATGGAGTATATTTTTACCAGAAATAGCAGGATAACAACCTCCAAAAGTTAATTATTGATTTCAGTTCGTATAGTCAATAAAAGGAATAACTTTACGATACGATATAGAATATGTTATTGACAGTGAAGGCGAAAGAAGTCTTGAATCCATTACAGATATATTTATTATGCCCGCATGTACAATATTGAATTGTGAGCTAAATCACATAACTAAGGTGGCTGCCTCATTGAACTGATTGCAACTGAGGTGTGGATTAGCCATGAACACGAATGAGGTTCTATACTTTAAGGATTGATAGGGGTATGGGAGAAGCTATAATACTCCGACGCTTTAGCGTGGAGATACATGGACTTCCCCCATCTTTCTTATCAATATTTTTATATATGAAATATGTATATATATGTTTCGTTATGATTAAAACTTATCAATACAGATTATATCCCAATAAAAAACTTACTAAAATTTTGAATGACCAAATAGAACTATGCAGGCGATTATATAACGCTGGTCTAACAGAACGTAAAGAAGCTTATAGATTATCCCAGACTTCTCTTACCTATAATTTACAACAAAATGAATTGCCTGCTGTTAAATCAGACAATCCTGAATATAACGATATTCATTCACAGGTTTTATGCGATGTTCTTGACCGATTAGATAAGGCTTATAAAGGATTCTTTAATCGTGTTAAAAGTAAAGGTAGGAAAGGCAAGAAAGCTGGATTCCCACGTTATAAATCCAGAGGCAAATATAACTCTATTACCTATCCTCAACTCGGTTTCAAATTAATTCATAAAAAATCTTCATCTAAAAAAGGTATATTACAGTTAAGCAAGATAGGATATATTAAAGTCATTGTAAGCAGAGATATAACAGGCGGAGAAATCAAGACGTGTACTGTTAAAAGAGATAAAGCAGGCGATTGGCTCGCAACTTTTACTATAGAATTTCCCGATGTTATCCCTAAAATAGATAAATCAGAAAATCAACCTGAATCTATTACAGGTGTTGATGTAGGCATAAATAAATTAGCCGTCCTGTCTAATGGCATAGAAATAGACAATCCAAAATTGATAAATAGGTATGAAAAAGGTATTAAAACATTACAGAAACAGAACAAAATAAGAAAGAAGTTAGCTAAAAAACACCGTAAAATAGCAAATGCACGAAAGGATAATCTGCATAAAGCATCCAATGAAATAGTGAATAGTGGTGATATAATCGTATTAGATGATTTAAATATTAAAGGAATGGTACAGAACCACAATCTTGCGAAGAGCATATCAGACGGTTCCTGGAGCAAACTGATAGACATGTGTACTTACAAAGTCGCAAACGCTGGTAAATACATAGAGTTTGTAAATCCAGGTGGAACAAGTCAGATATGCTCCTCCTGTGGCGTAGTAGTAAAAAAGGACTTATCCGTGAGAATCCATAGTCATAATAACTGTGGATTGGTAATGGACATGAACCTTAACGCTGCTCTGAATATAAGAGAGAAGTACATACGGGACGTGTGGAACTCCCTTATCAAAGAGAATAAAAAGCCTGCTGAGATTTCAACCACTGCATATCATAAAGATATGCAAGTTGAATCAATGAAGCAGGAAGCCCCGATGCTTTAGCTGATGGGTAGTTCACATAGCAATAAAAATATACATTACGTATGGCTATATAAAAATAAAAAGGGATCCGTGTATATATGCGTTTAAGAGAATATATTATCAGAAAGGTAATAAGTACATTCATAACAATTATTGTAGTTCTTATATTATTATTTATAATCTTTAATTTACTTGGCAATCCAATATCGATCATTGCCGGACCACACACATCTCTGGCTGAGAAGGAGCAGTTATCCAGTGCATATAACATCCCCATCAACCCGTGGAATATTAAACAGCTGCCTTTCTACTTTGGCAACTATATGACGAACATGCTGACAGGAAAATGGGGTGTATCGCTTACAATAGAGACGGGGGTTCCTGTAATAAATCTCGTATTGCAGAGAGCTCCATGGACAATCCTTCTCGTTGGCTCAGCAACGGTATTATCCTATGTTATTGGAATTATGCTGGGTATATTTTTGGTATGGAAAGGGAGCAAAAATATAGATTCAGGTGTTACCATTTCAGCACTCTTCTTCTATTCCATGCCATCCTTTTTTCTTGGCTTATCCCTGCTCTATATATTCGCTTTCAGACTGGGAATTTTTCCGATGGGTGGTTACTATAACACCACATACGGAACGAGTATGAACAGTGAAATTGCGGTTATAGGCGTAGCCTACACAGTTATAGATATACTGCATCACATGATACTGCCAGTACTGGTTCTTACAGCGCTCTCCACCGGTGGTAATATGTATCTTATGAAACAGACGCTTACTGGAGCCATGAAAGAGAAATATTTTATGACGGCTAAGGTAAAGGGGCTATCAGAGTGGAAGGCCATAAGAAAACATGCAATACCCAATGCAATGGTACCCATTGCGTCAACCATAATGATTTCCATAGGCGGTATTCTTGGAGGCGCAATTCTTACAGAGGAAGTTTTTGGCATTCCAGGTATGGGGCTTTTACTTATAGATGCAATACTTACCAGAGACATATTTGTGGAGGAGGGCACGTTCTTCATGCTTTCATTGCTCGTCATATTCTTTAATATGTTTTCGGATATAATGTATGTTATGATGGATCCAAGAACAAGATTTTAGGCGGAGGAACACGGATAAAGATGTACAGGAACAGTAAATTAAGATTTAAACGGTTTATGAGAGATGGGTATCTCTACACCTTAAGACTGTGGAGATCATATAAAAGATATAAAGTGGGTGTAGCTGGCATATATATTGTTCTCTTCTTTACAATATTAGCCATACTGGCGCCTGTAATTGCAACCCATTCGGTTACCTTCAGGGCACCGTTAAAAGATGTCTATATTGTCAGGTCCATCCTATCAAATTTTAGAGCTAACTCATCAATAATTACAGGACCTGTTGTGATTGTACCATACAGTTCATATTCCCCTTACTTTTATCTTGTGAGCAGGCACGGCACCTTTTATTCAGTAGACAGTGCCAACCTATCCGAAACCTGGTCCATGCAGACAGGTATTAAAAATATAAACGGATTTTCATACGGTATAGTGATAAATGGAAGCAGTATGAATAGCTACGATATATCCTATGATTTCGTTGGTGTTGCATATAACAGTTCAGGGTATTTCAGTATTATTATAAGCACAGTCACAAACAGATACCTGGGTGTAATATCAAAACCTGCGATATACAAAGAATTCAGACTTCCTGGTAAATTCATTAACCCACCTGTATTCAATGCATACAGGACTCTGTCTGATGTTGATGTATCAATAGGCACGTCGGAATATGGTTCCACATATCCTGCATATCTCTACGCCGCAACAGTAAACGGCACCATATACGGAATCAGACTTCCTGCCACAAATAATGGAAGTATCGGCCTCTGGTATAAAAAAATATCAAATTTTTCTTTATCGGAACCATTCATATACGGTATCACCAGCTACTATTCTGAAAGTGGGACTAACAGGGCACAGCTTGTTCTCACGACCTCTGCAAATGGTACGATCTTCTGTCTGAATGCCAGGAGCAGTCAAATATACTGGAGCCTCTCAATGGGACGTGGTTCATTCACCGATCATACTGTTATCAGAACAATAAGGAGTTACGAATACAGTGGTGAGAATGTTGTATTCATTCCAATGGCAAATGGATCTCTACTCTATCTCGATCCCATGTTAAATTACTCATATGGTCAGAATGCAACCTATATACATTATCTGGATAATTCCTATGCACCGTTTTCAGTATTTGTAGCCTATGATAATTTGATAATAGTCAGCAATCCAGTTACAATGACAACCTATCTATTCAGAATAGTTTTATCCAGTAATTACAGTGTATCATCAGAGCTATTATACAGTGTACGCACGTATAATCCTGTATATTCCAAAACCTATTATGATCCCTTCAGCTCCCAGTTATTTATTCTGGACAGTGCTGGATATATGTATGCAGTGGACATTCCTGGAAACGGATTCCTATGGATATCAAGGGTAGTTACGGTAAACACAACCTATTACGCCATGATACGGGTTATACATTTCGGTAACGGTTCATCCTCCGCAGAAGAAGTGGTGCTGCCTTTGTCAGATGGAGGCATCGTTGCCTACACGGCAACAGGCATTAATCTCATGGATTCGGATGGCGGCGCTCTCTCACCCTCCTTGTCACCCTACCCGTCTGGGAATGTTTATTATTTGGGAACAACACCCAGTGGCAGGGATGTTTACAGCCTGTACCTGTACGCAACACAGACAGAGCTTATAGTTGCACTGGCCTCTGCCTTTCTGAGTACGCTCATAGGGCTTTTTATAGGTGTTATCGCAGGTTATTACGGAAGAAGTTCTGAAAAGTTACTCATGGGCATGGCTGATGTCGTATTTTTCCTTCCGTTTCTGGCTCTAGTTATAGTGCTCGAAGGGTTATTTGGAGGTACGCTTATAGGAGAAAGCTATTATGGTTTGATAGTGATTTTCAGTATCACTTCATGGCCCGTAATGGCAAGAATGACCAAAAACAGGGTGAAGTTTTTAAAGAATAATACCTGCTTTGAAAATCTGCGTATCATGGGAGCCAGCAATAGAAGGATAATATTCAGACATATTTTACCTGAAATTTTACCGGTAATTTTGATGGTTTTCATGCTTATTGCCGGAGGCGTGGTCATAACAGATGCTGCAATATCATTTCTTGGTCTTGGACCTGCCTCCATAAATTACATATCATGGGGGAAGTTTCTTTACGACGCCATGCAGATAAATTATTTCAGGGTATGGTGGCTGACATATCCCGCAGGATTATCAATAACAGCTCTGGCAATGTCCTTTTTCGCTATATCAAGAGGATTTGATGATATTGTCAACAATACTGGGAGGTTTTAAATGCCATTACTTGAAATAATAAATCTTAAGCTCTGGTATAGAAAGCTTTATAATAATAAATATATCAACATACATGCAATCAACAACATATCTATATCCGTTGAGAGGGGTGATTCTCTGGCTATTACTGGAAGATCTGGGTCAGGAAAGAGTTCACTTGGATTTTCCGTTGCAGGGTTATTGCCTGAAAGCACAGGATACCTTGATGGCGTAATTAAACTTGATGGCAGGATCATATTGAAAGGTCCAGGCCGTATAGATGATGAGAATAAAGGAAAGGTATTAAAGGAGATTGACAAACGGAATGAAGGCATCAGGGGGAAAAGGGTATTTCTGGTCTATCAGGGTGCTATAAACGGATTCAATCCTTTTAAATCAATTGGAGAGCAGGTCATAGAGACAATACAGGAGCATTACCCCGTATCCCGTGACGGTGCATACATGAAGGTCATTGATCTTTTCAATGACGTCAATATAGAATCATACCTTATTGACAGGTATCCGCATGAATACAGCAGCGATATGAAACTGAGAGCAATGATAGCAATGGCGATTTCCTGCAACCCGGATATTCTGATACTTGATGAACCATTATCGGGTATTAATCCAACCTTTCACTATTATATTACCAGAATGCTGCTAGATATAAAGAGAAAATATAATTTAACAATGATTCTGCTGTCGGAAAACCTCTCTTTAATACAGGCGCTGACTGATAAAATTGCAGTACTCAACAGTGGCAAAATTGTAGAGTATGGCAAACTGGAAAGAATTGTCAAAAAACCATCCCATCCATATACGGATATATTGATAAACTCCAATCCATCAGCCAGTGATATTAAAAGACCACTGCAGGGTATTCCGGAGTATATGATAGATGAGGTATCATTTAAATCCGGTTGTCCGTTTCATAAATTTTGTCCGTATTCGGAGGCACGATGCATTAAAGAGGAACCTGGATTAAAGGAGGTCGATCCTGAAGAGTCCGTGGCGTGCCATCATCCATTGATACAGAATCAGACAGACGGCATGCCACTTCAGACCCGTGAAACAGACAGGCAACTAAATAAAAAAAATGATGAATCAACTAGAAATGAAAATAAATCCAGTTTATACGTAATACAGGATCTCGTGAAATACCATTCACTTGATATGGGGTTCCTTAAAAGAATAAGGAGAATTAAAAAAAACATATCTGTAATTAACGGAATATCCTTTGAAATAAAAAAAGGAGAGATATTCGGAATAGTGGGGGAGAGCTATTCCAATATAAACAGAATTGGAAAGCTCCTTCTAGACATGGACCATTTATCAAAAGGTACGGTGGTCTATAACGGTAAAAATCTAAGTAAAATTGACAAAAACAAAAATAATTTGCAGGAGTTCAAAAGAGAGACAGCTATTCTGTATCCTGATCCTGTAAGTTCACTCAGCCCCATGCACACAGTATTTTCACTGATCGCTGAACCACTGTTAATTAATAAACGATTTTATAAAGATGAGGATATAAATAAAAGGGTTATGGAAGCAATGAAGAAAGCTGGATTTAAAAACGTCGTTGAATATACTGACAGATACCCTGTTGAACTCACCACATATGAAAATCAGCTGGTGGCAATAGCTAGATCAGTAATACTGGAACCTCAATTTATTGTTGCAGATGATCCTGCTAGCATGATGGATTCCACCTCCAAAATTGATATTTTAAATAAAATTCTTGAATTGAGGAAGAGATACAATATTACATTCCTGTATCTGGGAGAGGATATACTGTATACATCGTATGTTTCAGATAAAGTTGCAATTTTTTATCTTGACAGGTTCGTTGAGATTGCAGATGCTACGAGAATCACAGTCAATGCCCTTCACCCGTATACAAGATTGCTTTTAAGTTCTAAAAAACTGCATCAGCAATTGCCTCTTCTGAATAATGAATTTAAATGGGAGGTACCCAACTCACTTATCATTTCATCAGGATGCAGATTCCATTCAAGATGTTTATATGCTATCGATAAATGTAGTTATGTAGAACCTGCTTTGAAAGAGGTAGAGCCATACCATATGGTTGCATGTCACCTGGACCTGAGGGATAAATAATATGAAAAAAATCAGTATATCTGCATCAATTCTCGGAGCAGATACTACGAGAATTGCAGAAGAGATTGAGATGGTTGAAAAATATGTTGATATGATTCATGTAGATGTTATGGACGGACATTTTGTTCCAAATATCTCTTTCGGGACGAAAACAGTCCGTGACATCAGAGGAATTACAGCACTGCCTGTTGAAGTTCACCTCATGATTTCTAATCCTGATCAATTCATAGATAAATTCATAACAGCAGGCGCATCAATAATAATCTATCACACAGAGGTGGTATTGCCAGATATGGCTAAACTCATGAATGAAAAAATAACAGATGCAGGTGTCAAAGCCGGCATATCCATAAATCCAGATACGCTGCCACAGGTAGTTATGAATTACACCGATAACCTTTATGAAATTCTGGTTATGAGTGTAAATCCTGGATTTGGATCGCAGAGTTTCATTCCAAATTCACTCGAAAAATTGAGATGGCTGAAAGCCAATCTGCCTCCAGAAATGGTTATGTTCAATATAGATGGCGGTGTGAATATATCAAATGTAAATAAATGTATAGAGGCAGGAGCAGATATACTATCCATAGGAAGTGGCATATTTTTGAAAGGGAATGCGACAGAAAATGTCAGTAACATAAAAAAGGAGATTGAACAAATTGTTACAGTATAAAGTTGTCGCAGCTTTTCTGAATGATGCAGAATCCACTGCAAAGAAAAATGAGATAGTTCAGATCATAGCGGAACTCATTAAGAAAATGGATAAAAAGGAGATAAAAAAGGGCATATATCTGCTGAAAGGCAGAACAGATGCGGACTACAAAACAGAGCCTCTTGGCATTGCTGAATCTCTGGTCATAAAGACACTTTCCCTTTTATCCGGCGAAACGGAGTCAGAGGTAGAGGCGCAATATCATAAAACAGGGGACCTGGGTACCGTTGCCGAATTCCTCTGCAAAAAAAAGAGGCAGAATGTCCTATTCAGTGAAACATTAACAATAGATAAGGTATACAGCAACTTTAAACAGATTTCAACCTCCTCCGGTAAGAATTCCCAGAACCTCAAAATAAAATACCTTCTTGATCTGCTGTCATCAGCAGAACCACTTGAAGCAAAATATATAGTGAGAACTGTAATAGGAAAGTTAAGACTTGGTATGGCTGACATGATCCTTATAAATGCAATTGCAAAAGCCTTTATAGAAAACAGTGAAGAGTATCATTATGTGGAACGTGGTTACAACCTGACCATGGATATTGGGTATGTATCAGAGGTTCTGGCGTCAGAAGGAATTAATGGCTTAAAAAAAATAGAGCCCGAACCTGGAATACCCATAAGAGTTATGCTAGCAGAACGTGCCGAAACCATTGAAGAAATTGTTACGCATATTAAACTCCCTGCAGTGGTTGAGTACAAATACGACGGACTGCGACTGCAGATGCATCTATCCAACGGCAATGTATACCTGTACTCCAGGGGAGGGGATATTGTAACAGAACAGTATCCGGAGATTGTAGAGGCAGTAAAAAAAGAGTTTAAAACCATAAAAAATATGATTGTTGATGGAGAACTCGTTCCTGTTGATGCCAAAACAGGTAAACTCATGCCATTCCAACAGATTTCCAGAAGGCGGGGTAGGAAATATGATATACTGGAGACGTCTGAAAACATACCTGTACAGTATTTTGTGTTTGATATACTGTATTACAATGATCAATCATATATTGATAAGCCATTTGCAGAAAGAAGAAAGGTCGTTCTTGACCTGTTCGACAATATGAATGATAAATTAAAACATGTGAACGGTATCATAGCCAGCAGCATAGAAGAGATATACACATTCTTTGAAAATGCTGTAAATGACAATTGTGAAGGGGTAATGGTTAAGTCAATTTCAGATGGGTCAGTATATGACGCAGGCGCAAGAGGATGGCTATGGATAAAATATAAAAAGGATTACACGGCTGGATTATCAGATACCGTTGATCTCGTAATTGTAGGGGCATTCTTTGGTCATGGAAAGAGAAGTAATCTGTACGGGGCATTTCTCCTGGCATGTTATAACAAGGAAAATGGAACTTTTGAAACCGCATGCAAGGTAGGCACTGGATTCAACGACGAGGACTTAATGAAATTCACAGAACTTATGAATAAATACCTGATAAATTATAAAGACGAGCATGTAATATCTAAAATAGAGACAGATGTATGGTTTTTACCTGAAGTGGTTATAGAGGTAACCGGTGCGGAGATAACAGTAAGCCCCAATCACACATGCGGAAGTTCAGACAGTAGTGGTTCAGGTTTTGCAATCAGATTTCCACGGTATACAGGGAGGTTAAGAGAGGATAAAAGAGCAGTGGATGCCACTACAACAGAGGAAATTGTAAAAATGTATGGAAAGCAGTGAATTGATAGATGCACTGCGGGAATGCACAGGATCTTCTTTGCAACAGAGATGAGTTCAACCATTCATTTCTACCATGAATCACTGCAAATATGTTAAATATATAAACAGCGTTTTAATTATACAATGGTAAAGTACAGAATAATTATAGATGGTGAGGTTCAGCAGATTGGGTTTAGAGAACAGATAAAAAAATTGCAATAAAGATGAAGATTAAAGGAACTGTACGTAATCTTGATGACGGGTCTGTTGAATTGTATAGTGATCTGTCTGATGAACAATTGGATGAACTAAAAAAAGCAATAAATAATATAAGGCTAGTAGCACCTTTTTTGATTAAAATAGATAATATAAAGGTAATAAGGGAAGGGGATGTTGATTTTGGAACGCCACCCGATTTTTTAAAATTTAAAGTAATAAGGGATGACGACGAGGTTGCAGAGACGCTTAGTATAATGGCATCTGCAGGTATGACGATGCAAACAACCATGACTAAAGGGTTTGATAACATGCAAACAACCATGACCAAAGGATTCGATGGCCTCGGAAATAAAATTGATTCCATGCACGCAGATATGAATGCAAGGTTTGATAGGCTTGATGATAAATATGGAGTCATAGCTCAAAACATGCTAAAATTTTTAGAGATGCAGGAAGAACACAACAAAAAATTGGATGAAATATTGGAAATATTGTCTAAAAATTCTAAAGAGAATATTAGAAATAAAAGAACCAAAAAAAATTAAAAATCTCTGTATAGTCAATAAAAATGATGACTTCCAGAGATCATTTCAATAAAACTGGCAAAAATCATAACATGGTTGTTATAAATTTCAAATCACATCTTTTATTCTTTTTTTGCATTTTTCAAAAGAAACTATTTTATAAATTGTTAGGGGTATGGGGGAAGCTATAATACTCCGACGCTTTAGTGTGGAGATACATGGACTTCCCCCATCTTCCTTAACATAACTGCTCTATTGAATAAATGCCAGATATGATTAACAAATCATTATATGAATTATAAATATTTATCCAGTATAAACGGATAAAGTTTGGATGGAATTAAAAAGTATTATGCCAGATTTATTCAACACGGCATAACATAACTATAACTATATATATATGAAACGCATATATATATGTCTATCTATGATACGTACATATCAATACAGACTGTATCCAAATAAGAAGACTACTAAAAATCTAAACTATCAGTTGGAACTATGCAGACAATTATATAACGCTGCTCTTATAGAACGTAAAGAGGCTTATAGATTATTACATACATCTCTTAACTATAAATCACAGGCAAATGAATTACCAACTGTTAAATTAGAAAATCCTGAATTCAACGATGTCCATTCTCAAGTTCTACAGGATGCTCTTAAACGAGTGGATAATGCTTTTAAACTCTTCTTTAATCGGGCTAAGAGTAAAGACAGAAAAGGTAAGAAAGCAGGCTTTCCACGTCATAAATCCAGAGAACGTTATAACTCCATTACCTATCCGCAGAGCGGCTTCAAATTAATTCATAAAAGTAAAACTAATTCTTCCAAAAAAGGTATTCTACAGTTAAGCAAGATAGGTGATATTAAAACCATTATAAGCAGAGATATAATAGGCGGAGAAATTAAGACATGCACTGTTAAAAGAGATAAAGCAGGCGATTGGTTCGCTTCCTTTACTGTGGAACTTCCCGATACAGTTAAGAAACCGATAGAACAGATTAAAGAAGAGGATATTATCGGCGTTGATGTAGGTATAAACAAATTAGCCGTGTTAACTGATGGTATAGAAGTTAAAGAGATAGATAATCCAAGTTAATAGCGAAGTATGAAAAAGGTATTAAAACACTACAGAAACTACTATCCAGAACAAAGAAACACTCTTATAACAGAGCCAAGATAAGAAAGAAACTCGCTAAAAAACAGCGTAAGTTAGCGAATGCACGAAAAGATAATCTGCATAAGGCATCCAATGAAATAGTGGAGAGTGGAAATATAATAGTCTTTGAGGATTTAAATGTTCAGGGAATGGTTCAAAATCACAATCTCGCAAAGAGTATATCAGACTCCTCCTGGAGCAAACTGATGGACATGTGTATATACAAAGCCGAAAACGCTGGTAAATACATAGAGTTTGTAAATCCGAGAGGAACAAGTCAGTTATGCTCACGTTGCGAAGCAGTTGTAAAGAAGGACTTATCTATAAGAATCCACAGTTGTAATAACTGCGGATTAGCAATAGATAGAGATCTTAACGCTGCTCTGAACATAAGAGAGAGGTACATACGGAACGTGTGGAACTCTGTAAAAAAGCCCGCTGATGCTCTGACCTCTACATATCGTAAAGATATGCAAGCTGGAACGATGAAGCAGGAATCTCCGATGCTTTAGCATGGAGTAGTTCACTGCACAAATAAATGCAATAACAAGAGGTGATAGCAATGGATCTAAAAGAAATGCGTCCAAGATTAAAAAGTGAGCTGGGAATATCAGAGGTAAATTCAGGAGTTTATTCAAATGATTGGATTGACAACCCAAAAGGAAGGAAAATTAATTTATACAGTCCTATTGACGGTGAATTTATTGCTGGTGTAAATGGTGGAAGTAAAGAAGAATATGAAGTCATGGTAAAAAACATGGAAGAGAACTATGAAAAATGGATAAAACTGACATCACCTCAAAGAGGAGAACTGATCAGGCTCATTGGACTTGAACTCAGAAAGAACAAAGAAAAACTGGGAAGAATTGTATCCCTTGAAACTGGAAAAACCGTTGTGGAGGGAGAGGGAGAAATACAGGAAATGATAGATATTGCAGATTTTGCTGTGGGGCTGTCAAGACAGCTTTACGGCTATGAAATTGCAAGTGAAAGGTACAACCACAGGATGTATGAACAGTGGCTTCCTCTGGGCATTGTGGGAGTAATAACCTCTTTCAACTTTCCCTCATCTGTATGGTCGTGGAATTCATTCATTGCTGCTGTAGTAGGTAATGTTGTTGTATGGAAACCCTCTTCAAAGGCACCCTTGACAGCAATTTCCGTTATGAATATCATAACCAGAGTAATTAAGGAACATCATTATCCAGAAATATTTTCTCTTATTGCAGGTGGTGGAGGAGAAGTTGGTAATTTAATGACTTCTGACAACAGGATAAAGCTCATTTCTTTTACAGGATCTGTAGATGGTGGCAGAAAAGTTTCTGAGGCAGTAGCAAAACGTTTTGGAAAGGTAATACTTGAGCTTGGCGGTAACAATGCATCAATCATTTCGGACAGGGCAGACATTAATGTTGCACTTAAGGGCGTTGCGTTCGGGGCACTGGCTACTGCCGGACAAAGGTGTACAACAACAAGAAGGATCATAGTGCAGGAGTCTATCTACGACGAATTCATTAAAAAGCTTGTGAATGTGTATAGCAAAGTAAAGATAGGAAATCCATTGGAGGAAGGCGTACTGGTAGGTCCTCTGATAGATGAGAGTGCTGTAAATAATTTCATGAAGGCAATAGAACAGGCAAGGCACGAAGGTGGTAGAGTATTATTCGGCGGTGAAAAGCTTTCAATAAAAGGATATGAAAAGGGATTCTATGTGAAACCTGCCATCATAACCATGCCCGAAGTTTCACCGGTTTCATGCCAGGAAACATTTGCACCCATATTGTATGTATTCAAATACAAAACAATCCATGATGCAATTAAGATTCACAACGCAGTTCCTCAAGGCCTGTCTTCAAGCATATTCACAACAGATCTGAGGGAAGAAGAACTCTTCCTGTCTCCATGGGGAAGTGATTGCGGACTTGCCAATGTAAACACAGCTACCGCAGGTGCAGAGATAGGTGGTGCTTTTGGAGGAGAAAAGGAAACAGGAGGAGGAAGGGAAAGTGGAAGTGATGCCTGGAAAAGCTACGCAAGAAGACAGACAGTAACAATTAACTGGGGAAGAGATATTCCACTTTCACAGGGAATAAAATTTGACATTAAGTGAACTACCCCGTCATTACAGATGGGGCTTCCTTATTTCATCGTCCCTGCCTGCACATTTTTGCGATATGTAGAGGTAAGAACATCCACAGACTTTTATCCGCTACTTCAGGTTCCTGAGGGTTCCACACGTACTGCATGTACATACCTCTTATATTCAATGCATCGTTGAGGTCTCCGCCCATTACTGACCCGCAGTTACTGCGGTCATGGATTACCATGGACATCTCATTATTTACTATTTCATTGAATGCTTTATGTCGTAAAGTCTCTTCCCTGGCATCTGTTAACTTACGCTGTTTCCTGGCTAATTTCTCCTCCCGCCCTGTTTCTATTACGGATGTGTTGTTTCTTATCAGAAAGTTGTTTCTGTAATATTTTAATGCCTTTTTCATATTTCTCTATTAGTTTTGGATTTTAATTGCCTATCTCTGCACCTGCTGTGTTATTGTCTGACACAGCTGATTTATATATTATTGTATTTATCTATGTAGCCATAAAAATTTTTCACCCGTTTTCATCCACAATCTCACGAAAGGGGTGTCTCCACTCAAGTAGAGACAAAATGTTTATGCCTGACCTCCTCCCACGCATAAACAGCATGGACTTCCAGTGATGTCTTTTTATTGTTAAAACCTGAATAAGCGCCACTGAAACAAATTTTCATAATAATCAGCTAATTTATTAACCGCATTTAAATAACTTTTGTGCAATAAATTACAAAATTCTGTGTGGATTTAATCCGTTTATACAAGTTATTATATGTATTAACGCTGTATTGATACTGTCTTAAGTCCACTTTTAATAAATGTTCATCTATATTATCATATCTTCTTTACTTTCAATCTTTTATCACTTTCTATAATTTCATCACTTATGGTCATCATTTTATCTATTATTCTCCCTGTTTTTTCAAATTCTTTTGAAATTTCCTCTAATTGTTTGCTTATTTTGACCATGTTCATTCACCTATTCTAAAGGGATATCCAGTAAATGATCCTACATCCAATATCTCCCAACTGAATAAGCGCCGAGGGGGAGATTTGAACTCCCGAAGCGAAGAACGCCACAAGCTATCTGATCTTCACATCATAAATTCCAGGTTCCAGGCTTGCGCCGTACCGGGCTGAGCCACCTCGGCAGAGACAGGCCTATTTAGAATATCCTTCCCTTTTGGGATACGTTTCCTTTATATAGCCAATTATTATGTCTCTGGAATGCTTGAGATGTGACTCAAACCAGGCTTTCATAACGTCTCCAAACATATTATGAATTGCATCCATATCTATTTCTGACAACGGACTTTCATACAGTGTATACTGGCTGTATATCCTCTTCCATCCAGAGTATTTATAGTAGTGCTCGCCTTCGCAGAATTCAAATACTATAAGAATTCCAGGAATTCCAGCTTCATTGGTGTAGTACCAGATTTTAAGGCTATCCCCGACACGACCCTCTTCCTGAGTTCTGTCCATTAACTGTATTGTTGAAACAGATGAAAAGTCGAATGTATTCCTGAACTTCCATTTGGTAGGAAATTCCTCAAATATTGCAAAAGAGGAATGGCTGGGTTCCATAACAAAATGAATATTAAATTCATTGAATTTATTCCATAATCGCCAGAAGTCAGATATGAATATTCTATTGAGCTCTACCTTTTTAGAGGTTTCTTCATCTACATGCTCAAGGACCTCCTCTGTCTTTTTGTTAAGATCAGCATTTAAATTATCGAACCATTTATCTGGATCACTTTCATACGTGCGTTTTGCTCCTTCTGTAACTTTCGGATCACTTTTAGGCATAATTAATCCCTTAATCCCCTATATTTTCCTTTCATATAAAACTTATCTATTAATTTAACCCGATTCAATATTATTTGGAACAGATTGTATCCCTTGTTTACCTGTTATATTAACAGATTGTCATCAAAAAGTTGCACTGACGCATATGCTAAATATGTGCAATTGTGTGCAGACAGGTCAGAAATCACCAGCATTTATAAAGGTGTTAATGACCTTTTAAATAATGAGAATGATGCAACGGCTCCAGGTCCTTCGCAGCCAGTATGAAACCGAGATGAGATAATGCCTGTGGATAATTTCCTAGATATCTGTGTGTCTTTACATCAATCTCCTCCGGTAATAGAGCCAGTTTATTTACATATGTAAGTAATTTTTTTAAACATTGCCTGGCTTCCTTTTCTCTATTTGCTTTTACAAGGTATCTTATATACAGGAATGAAAGTAGCAGGAATGCCCCTTCATCACCTTCAAGATCATCAGCATTCAGATATCTTTTTATGAGAATACCATCATACATGAGCTCTTTTTCAATTCTTTTTACGGTATTTATGGCGACGGGATCGCTGGGGCTCACAAATCCAAGAAGAGGTATTCTCAGCAATATGCCATCTATATCCCTGGAGCCATACCTTTGAACAAAGGATCCGGTCTCTTTATCAACGCCATATTTCATAACCTCTCTCTTTATTTCTTCTTTGATCTCTACCCATTCATCATACGGTGCTTTAAATCCCAGTTCATTTCCAATTTTAATACCTCTGTCAAAGGCTATCCACGCCATAACCTTCGAGTAGACGTAATGCTGATCTGCTGTTCTGAATTCCCATATACTTTTATCAGGAAGTTTCCATAATGTTTTCAGCCTCTCCAGAAGATTCATGAACGCAAACCATAAATTATGTGTTATGGTACCACCATTTTTGTTATACAGATAGGCAGCCTCCATTATGGAACCATATACATCAATCTGGAGCTGGGAGGTGGCTCCATTGCCTATTCTTACAGGAGGGTTGTTCATATACCCCTCCAGATCTAGTTCCGTTTCGTCCATAGCCTCCAATCCATTTATTGTATAAAAGGGTCGTAAGGCTTCGTCTCTCTCAATAATATCCAGAAGCCAGTAAAAGAAAATTGTGGCTTCCCTGTTCAAACCCAGTTGAAGAAAAGCCTCTATGACATAGGAGGAATCCCTCAACCATACATACCTGTAATCCCAGTTTCTGTTACCTCCCATAGCCTCTGGCAATGAGGTTGTCGGTGCGGCAATGATCGCTCCTGTAGGATCGTAAATAAGGCTTTTCAGTATTAAAATTGATCTGGAAACGTATTGATACAGATCACCAACGTAATTCACATTGCTGTGCCATTTTCTGATATATGATATGCTTCCATACAGTTTATCCAGTACCCTGTAAGTTTCTACAGGGTCTATTTCATAAGCATCATAATTCAGAATAAAATATCTGCTTTCTTCATCCCTGACATCCAGTGTTGCAAATACGGTATCGTCCTGAACAGTGTAAGTTCCATTTCCACTCAAAAGTAAGGTTCTGTTATCTTTACTGTTGTATGCAATAACCCCGTATCTGGATATCTTATAGGTAGGTTTTATGAGTCCATAATAAAATCTGGGCTTGAACTCTATTTTTACGGATACATTTCCACCGTTCACGGAAACGATTCTAGCAAGTTCATCCATTCTTATCTTTTCCACTTCTATTTCAATAACATTTTTATTATTGCTTCTTAAAATGGGTATGAAATCAATTATGGTCATTTCCCTGTTATCCTTCAGTGAAAACTTTGTTAACAGAATATTGGTCATGTCAATATAGCTTACCTCGATATTAACAGGTTTTTCGGAGGGATATATTGAGAAGTAACCCCCTTTTTTATGATCTAGAATTGAAGAAAAAAATGCATTGGAATCAAAGGAAGGCATGCATAACCAGTCAATTTTTCCATTGTAAATCAATGCAGCAGTTCTTTTGCCACCTATCATGGCATGTTCCTCTATAAGCGGATAAGGGGGATAGCTGTATGAATCTTCTGCCTCTGTGAAACTGTTATTATTCTGTTTGCTCTCATTCATAATGTGATTAACTCCATGTGCCCTTCACAACCCATACAGGTTCTGCTGGATCAAAAGATTCCATTCCCTGTATAACATATTCTTTCATGAGTTTTTCGTCAATATCGATGCCCAATCCCGCTTTTTTTGGTATTCTGTAATATCCATTTTCAACTTTTGTAGAATCATGTATCAGATCACGCTTCCATTGTGGAAAAAAGTCATAAAAGGATTCCTGTATAAGGAAATTGGGTATGTACGCATCAACCTGTATGGTTGCGGCATTCTGTACAGGTCCAAAGGCGTTATGAAGCGCCAATTCTACGCCGTGCATTTCTGCAATTGCAGCCACCTTTTTCATCTCTGTGAACCCACCTATGTTGCATATATCCGGTTGAAGGAAATCAACAAGATCTTCGGACATGAACATATCTGCATCCTCTTTTGTAAGTATTCGTTCACCTAGAGCTACCTTCAGATGACTGTTTTTTCTATATTTTCTTAATCCATCAAATTGCTCAGGATGTACGGGCTCCTCCATGAACAATGGTTTGCAGGACGCCAGCGCATCTGAGATCGATATGGCTGAGTTTGCGTTGAATCGTCCGTGATGCTCTATCAGCAGATCCACATCAATTCCCACTGCGTCACGCACCGCCCTGACACGTTCTTCAGCCATTTTAAGTCCGCTCTGATCTATATAATCAAAATAATGACCGAATGGATCAAATTTAAGGGCTTTATACCCCTTACCAGTAATTTCTTTAGCCCTGATGGCAAACTGCTCAGGCGTTATGCAGTTATCATACCATCCATTTGCATATACCTTTATCCTGTCTCTGACAGCACCACCCAGAAGTTCGTATACAGGTGCATTATGCATTTTTCCGACAATATCCCAGCATGCGATGTCTATAGCACTGAGTGCTGTTGTTGATTCAAAAGATCTAGATAGATAAAAATCATTCTTTCTCCACTCCTTTCTATTTTCCTCTCTGTTTTCCACCTCTTTTCCTTTATATACACGTGCTACCTCTTTTATTGCCTCCAGAACAGGTAAGGCACGCAGAGTGGGAACAGCTTCTCCGTATCCCACATAACCATCGGAGGTGGTTATCTTTACAAGTATCATTGTAGACGCCCAGGAAGCTGCTCCAGGGGTGGCAGAAACACCTAGCTCAAATCCTTCAATTTCAGATATTCTCATAAGAAAGAATAATGTGATAAAATATATATCATTTCCTCATCCGTTCACAACACTGCACATTGATCTGATAAAATTTTAAGAAAGAGTTAAGTAATTACTAGCAATTGCGAAATTATGGGTTATAACATTGCATTCGATAAGATGATAGACCTGTCACACACTGTATATACAGATTGTCCCAGCTGGGTAACGTTACCCATGATGCATACAGAGTACCTCAAATTCGTTGCCAGGGACGGGGTTACAGTATCTGTGATCAGCAGAATGCATATGCATACTGGAACGCATGTGGATGCGCCCAGCCATTTTATAGAAAATGGAATACCGGTAGGGTCAATAGATATTCATAAATTTATGGGTAATGGTGTGGTAATAGATTTAAGTTATAAAAAGAATAACGAAGGAATCACTGCCGAAGATCTGAGAAAATTTGATGAACAGATCAGGGAGGGTGAGGTTGTTATGCTTTATACAGGATGGTCCAAAAAGAGGGGTTACAATTCTGAATATATGTATGAATGGCCTTATCCAGATGAGAGTGGTTCTCAATACCTGGCTATGAAGAAGGTAAAGGCAGTGGGCATTGACGCAATGAGTATGGGCGGATGGTCAGACAGTATTCCCGGAAGAAAGGTAGTTGCTGCCACTGATTCAGCTGTTACACACAGGATCCTGTTGAATGCTGGAATAACTATTATTGAGGAACTGAACAATCTAGATATGGTTCTGGAAGGGAGGAATATCAGGAATGCCTATTTTATATTCATGCCTGTAAAATTCAGAGACACAGAGGCTTCCCCCGTGAGAGCCGTAGCGCTGCTGTGATATCATTTCCAGTTTATAATATGCTTTATATCCCCGTGCTGCTTACTGGACAGGCTATTTAACGCATGTTCCGGAGTGGTTTCGGAGGTTATCATGCTTTCCAGTACACCTGGATACATTTCCTTCCACATAGAGATGTACCTGAGAGCCATTATGTAATCCTGTTTAAAACCATCCACCGATCCGAATACGGTACAGTTTTTTTCCACCAGCATGGTTATAATATCTGCATCAAGTGCAGTTGCCGTCCCAGAACTTGTTCCGAAAAGCATCATGGACCCGTTATGATTCAGAGATTTTATACCGTTGATAACCACAGATGGAACGCCTGTCGTATCTATAATTGCATTGAACTTTTTACCGGTAAAGACAGACCCATCTCTCTTTTCATCCATGAGCAGCTCAATACCTGTTTTTTTAGCTATGGATTCCCTTACTGGATCGGTATGGCCATTTGTGGCTGTTACCATAAATCCGTGTGTCCTGAAGATCATGGCGAATAAAATGCCTATGGGCCCGAATCCCGTCACGAGAACATTGCGGCATTCAAAGGAGCCGTCACTGCAGTGTTCTAGGGCTCCTGTATTGGAATGTCTGTATATTCTGTACACCTTTACAATATTCTTCAATGGTTCCGTTAAAACAGCGATTCTGGATAATGATTTATCCGGTACCTTTATGAGATACCGGGATTCATCAATAAAATATTCACTCATAAAGCCATCTTTTCCCCGTATCCCTGCTTCTACAAAATCAGCGTCTTCACATAGATCCTGCCTTCCTGTCCTGCATTGCAGGCATCCACCAGGCCTGCGCACCATTGGTATTACGTAATCGCCCGGTTCAAGTCCTTTTACATTGCTGCCCACCTCCTCCACCGTACCCAGTGCTTCATGACCCAGTACGAGATCTGATTTTCCTTTTGGCGGATATGTAAACGTGAGTTTACCGGATACAATGCCCACATCCGTACCGCATATACCCGTGTAATCAGTTTTTACTAGAACCGACCCACTGCCGTTCAGCGATTCTTTTTCAATATCTGCAAGTGCAGCGCCTTTTTCCCCGGGTTTAACCTTTATTGCCTTCGTACTACTCAGCTCCATCTTCTCTTTTTAATATTTTCAGGAATCTAAATTCAAGATCAGAAAGAAGATTGGAGGGTAGATCAGTAAGTGGAGGTACCATGTAATGGGCAGGTTTTTTTCTTTTGATAACAAATCGTTGAAAAAGATAGTTAAGTGATTTAGGAAAGGTCTGCTCGGCTAACAGATCCATTAAACTGGTAATGGACCTATGCAGAGCTATGGCCTCTCTTTTATTCTCAAAAGCTGTGTCAAACAGCTTCTGCGCAAGATCTGTTATATTTGTGGTACCGCAAACGCCACCCGTACATCCAAACTGCAGGGAGGATAGCAGAAGATCATCCTGACCCTGATAGACAAGTGCATTCACAGGAAGATCCCTGATATATCTCCAGAATAACCTCACGTCCCCCGAACTGTCCTTTATTCCTTTTATGCTGGAATACTGCTCCATCAATTTCCGTAACGTGTCCGGATTTATATTGACACCTGTAAATTGAGGTATGTTATATACAATAATATCCGATTTCAGATGCTGCGCAAGAGTTGCGTAATAATTGTAAATAGATTCCTGATCTGGTTTTATATAGTAAGGGGTAACCACAACAACAGTATCTATGCCAGTATTCGCAGCAAAATTCCCCATTGCGATTGTTTCGTCTATACTATTTCTGGATATACCTGCGAATATCTTCATGTGTCCGGTTCTGCTGAACACCATATCCAGAAGTTCAGAATGTTGAGAAAAACTCAGATAAGGAAAGCCTCCTGCAGATCCAGCTGGAAAAATTCCTTTAACATTAATATTTTCAAGATAATGTATTAAGCTATCAATGGCTTCAGCATCAATCCTTCCTTTTTTGAAGGGCGTTATTATCGGTGTTATTATTCCTTTCATTGTGCATATCACCACATTCAATTCATCTATCATTATTCAAACATTATTCAACCGCCCTTATATAATATGGAAATCCCTGTCTGAACTGTTCTGTCTTCTTATCATCCAGTTCGGATACATCTCCTTATAAGAACTTATTTCATCTAGCTTCTTTATTTGCTCTCTTGTTAACTGAATATCCAGTGAAGCAAGATTCTCTTCAAACTGCTCCATGGTTCTGGCACCAATGATAATGATCAATTTCCTGGCAATAAGCCATGCAAGGGCAATCTGGGAGGGTTTTACCCCCTGCTCTTCTGCAACCTCTTTAACCGTATCCACAATGACATACCCTTTCTCCTGATCAAAGAAAGGAAAGAAATAGCCCCTGTCACCCATTCTGGTTCCACGCCCTGCTTTACCATCCTTACCGTATTTACCAGTCAGAATACCACCGTGCAACGGGCTCCACGCCATAAGTGTCATTCCACTGTAATTCAGATAGGGTATAACCTCGTGTTCTATATCCCTGTTAAGAAGGCTGTAATTCATCTGTGCAGTTTCGTATCTTGAATATCCTCTCTCCTCACACCTTGCATTTATTGTGGCAATCTGCCATGCACTCAAATTGGATACCCCTGGATAGTTAACTAAACCATCCTCAACAAGATCCTGCATGGTTTCAATAGTCTCATTTAGAGGTACATGGCTATCCCACCCATGAAGCTGGTATATATCCACCCAGGAGGTATCAAGTCTCCGCAGACTCTCTTTTATGGAAAGCTTTATGTGATATCGTGATAGGCCCACATCATTTATGGAGTTGCTCATTTGCCCCCTTACCTTGGTGGCTATGAGCACCTTGTCTCTATATCCTTTTAAAGCAATTCCAAGGGTTTTTTCAGATTCCCCGTAATCATATACATCTGCCGTATCAAATAAATTTATACCATAATCAATGGCCTTTTTTACCATTTTAGTAACGATCTCCTGATTAAGGCCACCCAGTTTCCAGCTATTCGTCTCACCGAAGGTCATCGCACCAAGAGCCATAATGGATGAATAAACACCGGTTTTTCCTATTGTAATATACTTCATAAAAATCAGATCACTATAGGCATTTATCATATATAGGATTTATGAATGGAATCATTTGGCATCTACACCTGTTACTGTTTATTCATTTCATTATATTTGTGAAGTGAATTATCTATAAGTAACCATTTCCATAAAGGAACGTATTCTATGAATCCATCGTTCACAACCTCTTTGCCTTCAAACGTATCAGTTATGATTAGTGCTTTATTCAATTTGAATTCCTTCATTGCTTTAATTAATATTTTTGTTTCTCTATCCTTTGTTTTGATATTTTCTATGTTGTAACATACCTGAATTATCTCTTTTATTTTTAACCCGTCCTTTATAATAAAATCAATTTCTTTGCCTGAATAATCTTTCCAATAAAATATCTCTATATTGCGATTTTCCGATGATCGCCTCATTAATTCAATCGCTACAATATTTTCCATCATCTTTCCATAATTTTCCGAAAATTTGAAACCGATAACGTTAGCCAATCCAATATCCTTCGTATAGATAATTTTGGAAGATTTATCCTGCTCTTTTACAGAATATGAAAACCTCTTCAAAAAAAATATTAGACCAACTTCCTGCAGATACAGAGAAAATTTTTCTATTGTATCTGAGCTGATTACCACATATCTTTCCAGCGAAGAAAAGGTTATGTGTGATGATATATTGGCAAGATAAAATTTTGCAAGCGTAAGTAATTTACTGATCTTCCTGACGCTATGCCGTTCTACAACATCTTTTCTTACGATGTCATCAAAATATGCAAGGAGAATCTCCTTTTTATTGTTAGAAAGGACAACTTCTGGAAAACCACCGTATTCAATATAATCTTTAAGCAGTTTTTGTATATCTGAACGTTTATTTATGACATCCAAGGCATCCGTTATATCAATTTTATTAAATTTTAGAAATTCATTGAAGTTTAATGGAAATACCTCCATATCAAGATGCCTTCCGGTCAACAGGGTTGCCAATTCACCGTTCAGTAGTTCAGATGTGGATCCGGTAACAATTATTTTGCCTTTTTGCAATTCATGAAACGTTCTGACCCATTTTTCCCAGTTATTAACCCTGTTTATCTCATCTAACATTATTATCGGTTTTCTATTCGGGCTTAAATATTCTAAAAATGTTTCATATATTTCATCCAGCAATTGAATTGTAGGTTCCTCAAATCTGCTGTCCTCAAGATTTACGATGAGAATATTTTCAGTACCAAATCCATTCACAGCAAGGTTACTGGCAATCTGCCTTAATATGAATGACTTTCCGGATCTTCTAACACCTGTCAAGGCAATAATCATGTTGGATTTTAGATAAGATAATGCCTTATTGATATACTCAGCCCTTTCAATACCTGTATTTAATTTCTTTTTCCACAAATTCCAATCGTTAAGTATCTCGAGTATCTTTTCTTTCTGCATATTTAAATTATATTATATTTAATATTTAAAATTTGCCGAATATAATCGGTAAAATATTTAAAATTTGCCGAATATACCAGGAAAATTAGCGATATTTAATAGGTATGTGCCAGAGAATGGCTTTAAAAGGTAAAATATACGGTATACAGGCAGGGGAGATCATAACTATCTTTTTCTATTTTTATTCTTACCTTTATGTTTACCCCTGCTCTTCTCTTTGTGAGGTGTTTTTTTACTGCTCTCTGTAGCAGATTCACTTTTTATTTCATCGGCTACCTTTTCAGCATCGACAGGTTTTACACTGGATAATGTGTTATTCCTCTCTTCATGAATGACAGTGCCCGGTTTATCGGTTACATTCTCATTGTTAAGGGTGGTGATAGGCTCTTCATATGCTGGTTTGCCAGCAGTTGCAGTTGCTGCGGGTTTTAATATTTCATTATTTTTTTCTGCAGGAAGTTTTTCTTCATTTGATTTTTGATTAAATGGACCCACAACATCTCTTTCAGGTGTATTATTAACCATTTTTATATCTTCTGTTTTAGGTATGCTATCAGCACTCTTTATCTCTTTATTGTCTGCTATAGATTTTGTGACGTTTGAATTATCAGGAGGCACCGGTGCACCACCACCTGTTTCCTGAACGTTTCCTAAAATTTTTGGTAGTTTATGCTGACGAACCGTATCTGATGTCTCAACTCTGGAGGCTACAACCTCATTTGCAGTGTTGCCGTGTAATTTATCTGCACCATCCACATCTGCTGACACCTCCTTCAATGGTTTCACTGCATTTAACATGGATTCCATTTCAGATATCTCTTTGGGTGTTATATGTTCTGCTTTTTCTTTAGATACAGGCTTACCTGTATTTTTGGCAGAACTTTTATTGATGGTGACTCCGTGCATGATTCTATTTTTACCTGTATTTACATCTGCAATGTCACTGCTTGCCCCTCTCTTTTGAGTATTAATATTACCGGTAGTCCAATTCACCGCATTCTCATCTGTATCAATAGCTCTTTTTGGTTCAGAATGGGAATTGCTCACAACTTCTGATGATACCCCACTATTTTCAATGCTGTTTTTGGTGGAGGTTCCCTTTCTTCTGGCAAATATATACAGAATGGCAATGATAACCAATATCAATATTACAATATATATAAAAATAATAATGCCAGAGCTGGCAAGAATGCTGTTGCTTCTGACGGTAGCGCTATAGGTTATTATGTAATTCACAGATTTACCATTAATATGAACAGTACCGCTGTCATTGGTAACGGTATATGCCGGCATATTGCCAGCTGTATAACTGTATGTACCGTTCGGTTCCATGAATATCAGCCTGCTGCCTGTTCCATATTCAGTTATATTATTGAGCGTTATGCTCCAGTTCGTTCCTGCCTGGAGACCCTCTTCTACAAAGGTTATGCTGTATAGCACACGGTTCCATTTTACCGTTATGGTAACGTTGGTTCCAGATACGGATACTATTCCATTATAGTTCGTTGTATGGTATCCAGATACAGGCATTATGCTGTACGTGTAGCTTCCAATACCTTCTGTAAAGTTTATCTCATTGCTGCTTCTACTCTTGGAGGTTCCGTTGAGTGTAACTGTCCATAACGTATTTACAGGTAATCCAGTTTCATTAAAGGTTATGGTGTAGCTTATAATCGTTATTGCCTGATAGGTTATGTTCACACTTTTATTTTTGTTGTTGACAGTGACTGTGCCTGCATATGATGGCATGATACTGTAACCAGATACGTTAACTATATTATAAGTATATGTACCATCTATTTCTGCGAATGAGATTGTATTGGTATTGCTGCTTCGGGTAGATGCATTGAGGATAACACTCCAGCCAGTTCCGGGTGGTAATCCATTTTCAGTAAAGGTAACTGTGTAAACAGGTGTCCATTTAACAGACAGAGATACATTTGCGCCCTGCACCTTGATAGTTCCTGATGAGATGTTGGCAACATACCCATGTACCGAATTTATTGTATAATTGTATGCTCCATTGATCTCTGTAAAGTTTATACTATTGTTGTTTGAAAAATTTGTCGTACCGCCTAACACAACAGACCAGTATGTACCGGCGGATAATCCACTTTCAGTAAAGGTAACCGTGTAAACGGGTGTCCATTTAACAGACAGAGATGCATTTGCGCCCTGCACATAAATATATCCCGATGTGATGTTGGCAGTATACCCATATACTGGATTTATCGCGTAATTGTACGTCCCATTGACCTCTGTAAAGTTTATACTATTGCCATTTGAGAAATTTGTCGTACCGCCCAACACAACGGACCAGTATGTACCGGCGGATAATCCACTCTCAGTGAAGGTAACTGTATAAACTGCTTTCCATGTTACAGAGATTAATTTACTGGCACCATTAACTGTTACATTTCCAGAATAATTGTTAGCAACGTATCCATACACCGGACTTATGGTATAACTATATGTCCCGTTAGGCTCCGTAAAGGTTATACTGTTAGTGGTTGATTTGCTTAATACACTGTTTAACGTTACTGACCATGCGGTACCTGCCGGCAATCCAGATTCTGTAAATGCTACAGTATATGATGGTGTCTGGGGTAATTGTTTATCTGTGGTTATATTTTTAAGGTTATTATAATGTTCAAGATTCATAACATCGTTTCCTGAAACAGGTAAGATTCCTGCAGCAGGTACCAGATAATTTATGAATATTGTTATAATTATCAGGACAACTGCGATTTTAATAAAATCACTCCTGCCAGTAACAATCTTAATGCGTTTCACCAGATACACCCCGTGAAGAGATCATCAACAGTGAGGTATAGACTTTGAAGTAAGGGCATCACTTTCATTTCATATTTTGCATACCCTGCTTCTGCATGTTTTTTGTTTTTCATAGTTTTACACCGGTAAACAACCTCTGCGTTACTTTCACCTGACCAGCCCGCTGCATGAACCGGAGATGACTAACCACATATGAATGCAAACACTAATAAATGCTACAGGATACCATATCATTTACAGATATAAATATTTAATACAAAATGATATGTTTTAACTACGTCATTAACAGGTTTGATTAGTTATATTTTATAATTTTTATAATTAAGATAGAACGATATATCGTAAGAGGATTTTACAATACCCGTAACAATGAATAGGAGAGGTGGAAATAGTTCTATCAACATGGCGCCAATTAACGGGCCGGGCAATTGGGACATATTTCTGGAGGAGAGAAAAATCGTATTGGTTTTGACCCGCTCTTCCTTTGGTATTATCGTGTTTATAAAGCTATCCCTTGCAGGTACATCCATCTGGCTCGTAGTCTGTCTCAGGAAGAGAAACAGTTCTCCCCATAACAGCAGATGATAAACAGGTATCAAAATAAGCATGACATTGCTGATTAAATGGGTTATTACCATGGTGTTTACCACACCCATGCGATTTGCAATCTTCGCGGATAGTAATATGGATATTGCCGTTATTATATTAACTACAGTAAATATAATACCTGCTGTGGTTAACGAGATATTATAGACGTATTTAAACCATAGTATGATCAATGGCAGTGTTATAAGGCCACCTCCAAAAGAATCCATGGCAAACAATGCTGATAGTTTTATAGCATCTTTAGGCAGGTTTTTAATTGCCTTGAGTATTCCTTCAGATTTTCTTTCTATGTCAGGAACGTGTATGGTCCAGTAGGTAAAAAATTGGACTGCTGATAGCAATATTAGCATATATAAAACCAGATTTAGATTTATAAACACCAGGGAGATTGATGCCAGGGTGCCTGCTGCATAAGCAGAAAAATTATAAATTGAATATGCCTCGTTCTTACTTTTCTGAATAACCTCATAATGGCTTATTGCGTACTGCTCTACCGCTTTATTTGGAGTCATATCCTTGCCAGATAACGATATACCACCCATCAGTAACGCAATAACAAAAATAACTGGATTTTTGAATAATGCAATGAGTAAAAGAGATGCAAAAAGCAATGAAGAGGCAAGATACAACTTTATCCTTGTTTTTTTTATAAAGTAAAAAACATACAGAAAAACAATTGAAGTGAGGGTGGTAACGGATATCAATACACCTATCAGATATAAAGGCATTTTAAAACTCAATAAATAAAAGGGTGTTAAAATTGCCAGTGCTGTGAATATGAATAACCTTGTAGACGAACTGATAGCTAGTAAATAACTTCTAACATTTACCATATAAATACCGTCTTCATTGTTTCAAAAACAGGTACGTTTACATCTGTAAAATATAAAAAAGTTGTGCATATAAAAATAGGTGTAACTTTTCTTTTTCCATATTTACAAAGAACTCTGTTTGTCAATATTTCATCGGTTTATTTGCATTCAGGCCTGTATCCACCTTCTCTGCAGATATATATACCTCTTTAACGGATATGCCAGGCAGCTCTGATACTGGAATTTTATACGGGTCTTTATCAATTACAATAAAATCGGCATGATAACCATTGATAAGCTTTCCTGCCTTAATTCCAATGGCCATGGCTCCATTTTCTGTATAACACTGTAACCCTTCTGACAGTGTGAATCTTCTGCTCTCTGTATGGTGATCTCTCATGGCTCCGCCTGTGACAGCTGCATGGATAATTTTCCACGGATCAAAGTCCCCGGAAGGTGCATCACTTGAGAATACAACCGGTATGCCTTCGTCGTATAATCTTCTGAATGTGTATAGCCATCCCATTCTTTCCATTCCCAGTTTGTTCACAGCCCATACGTCATCCACTGCAAATAGCGGCTGTATAACGGCTATTGCCCCTGTATTTTTTATTTTATCAATTTGATCATCTCTGGTTAAGGAGCAGTGCTCTATTCTATTCCCTTTCCCAATTTTTGAATACAGATCTATGGCAAGATCCATGGCTCTATCACCTATGGCATGCACAGCTATCTGTAATCCATGTTTCTTTGCTATCTGGCAGATCTCTGCAAAATATGGTGTGTCGCCATATGTAACGCCTGAACTTTCAGGATTGTCACAATAAGGAGCGGTTAGGGAGGCAGTTCCAGATCCCAGTGACCCGTCCATAAAAATCTTTATACCACGTACATCAATTTCTGGATCATGCCGGGTAGAAATGTAACAATCCAGCTCATCAGCTGTAATGTAGCTGACAACGCGTAATTTTATTCCTTTTCTCTTTACCCTGCCAATGATTGTCAGCAGGTTATGATCTGCACCGGTAATGCCTATTGAGGTGATACCTTTATTCATTATAGCTACGAAAGTTTTTTCAAGCCACTTTTCAAAAATTTCAGCGGTATCTGTCCTTATCTTTTTATATATACGAAAGAGTAAATCCTCTCTTACAAGTCCTGTCGATACACCTTCCCCATTTTTTATTAAATCAGGATCGTGTTGATAATCACCCACCTTAATACCGGCTTTATCAAGACCGTAGCTGTTTACAACAGCCATATGCAGGCATGATCGTATAAGGATAACTGCCTTATCGCTGATAACCTCATCGATGTCAAATCTTGTTGGCAATTTACCCTCTTCAAACAGGCTCTCATTCCATCCATATCCTGTAATCCACTCAGATTCAGACTTGTCACAGTTATCCTGCAGTACCTCTTTCAACCTCTTTATAGACCTGACGTTCTTCAGATCAATGGCATGCATACTTTCAGATAAAAGATCAGGATGAATGTGCGCATCCACAAAACCAGGCATGACAACAGAACCATGCATATCCACAACTTCGTATGCGGCATTACCTAACATCTCCTCTGCCTCTTTTTCGTTGCCAGCGTATTTAATAAATCCATTTTCGGTGATGAGACACTCCACATACTGCCTGGGTGTTGCAGACCCGTAAAACCTGCCATTTATAAAATATTTTATATTCATATCAAAATTTTATGATTGTTTTTGTGATGTAAGACTCATACGCAGCATTGACAATCCTGACGGCATTATAACCATCTACACCTCTTGCTATGCCGGACGGCTGGTTGTTAACATATTTGACAAAAGCATCAATTTCATTTCTGTACATGTGGTATTTATCCGATTGATATGTTTGCACAATGTTATTGTTAACAATTAACCTGGCATCAACTACAGTATTAAAAAAACCCTCTCCTACGATTGTTCCTTCATTTCCATAAATGTGCAGGCTGTTATCAACGTTGTTGATGATCCGTGAGCATATTATACTGGCAACCGATTTTCTGTAATCCATGTCAATTGCCTCAAAATCCTCTATAATCTTTGATTCCGGTATTCTTGTAGCAGATATATATTCAGGTAACTCAGGCATAATACTGCTTACCGTATCAATAATATGCACACCAGTGCCCATTATAGCACCCCCACCTGCCTTACCGGGATCAGACCACCAGCTTCTATCCGGTTCCGGATCTCTGTACGCAGAAGATGCATATGACCACTTACCGGTTATATATACGATATCGCCAATTTTTCCCTTTTCAATCACCTGTTTTATATCATTCAGCATAGGGTGGAATCTCAGATGGAATCCCATTGCTAACTTTACGTGGTTCGTCTCTGCCATTTTAATTAAATTCAGGCCATCCTCATTTTTCAGAACCATTGGCTTTTCAAGCAGGACGTGTTTACCATGTTCTATAGCCTTTTTGGCATGATCATGATGGAGAAAGTTGGGAGAGGCAATGTATACAGCGTCAATATCTTCTCCAACCAGATGATCTAAATCAGACAATCCTCTGGCGGAATATTCCTTTCCGATGCGTTCCGCTTTAGATATATCCCTGCTGTATACTGCCTCAATGCTATTACCACTTTCCATGATTGCAGGCATAACCCTGGTGTATGCATGGTTCCCTGCACCTATAATTCCGAATTTCACATCAACAACCTCTCTGTTTTTTCTTTGTATTCTTTATAATAGTATGGATTTTATGAATAATAATTATTCCATTTAAAGTGAATATATGTAATTATGTAATTGGATTTATAATATATATTATAAATTAAAAAAAGAAAAAAAGTTTCATGAATAAGAGGTATCTGTCAACGTAAAGTAGGATATGATAAATCCAGCTACAAGTGCAATGACAGCATAAGCCGATAGGTACGCTATATTGAGCATTACAGTGTTTATAAGGGCTCCACTCAACGAACCTTTTATGGTGAGTATTCTTAAGGTATTCGCAGCATAGCTTATGGGGTTTCTCACCGCTATAAATTTCAACCAGCCAGGCATGGCTGACGATGGAAATAGAGCTGTACTTGCAAACATCAACGGCAGGTTCAGGAAGTTTGCAATACCCATTGCAGTCTCCCATTTAGTAGTTCTTACAGCAATCATCACAAAAAGTGAGGAAAAGATCAATGCACATAAAAACAGTACAAAGTATATGGTCAATAGATCAACGATACCAAATCCGGATCCCAGAATAAGCCCTGACGGCATGATAATTACCACCACAAATATGATTGATGCCTGGACAATACCCTTTATTATTGACGAAAACACCTTTGTCATGAATACAGTCTCCCGCCTTATCGGAGACACCATGAGTTTTGCCAGATACCCGAATCGTCTATCCCATATAAGGGACATGCCACTGACCATGGATGCGAATAAAATGGTTACAGTCATGATACCGCCTGAAAGGAAGCTTATATAATTTTTAGCACCCATGAACTCTGTGTTCATTATGGCAGCTATGGCCTGTGGCGGCAGGTTGCCGAACAATCTGGTAATGTCAAAGGCACTGCCGAACAGCACAACCCATATTATAGGCTGTGCCATGGATACTATAAAAAATACAGGTGTTCTATACCATTTTTTCATCTCCCTCACAAGAAGGGCAAAAAAAGCGGTCTTCATTGTCTCATCCTCCTCATGGTTCTTCTCATAGCCATGCTATCTGTCTTCTCTTCTCTATCCCTCAACGCAGCTCCGGTATAATGTATAAATACATCGTCCAGAGAGGGCTCCTTTATGCTCAATCTCTCCAGCGTTATTTTATTGGAATACATAGTCTCCAGGATAGCTGGAGCCACCTCCATCCTTTTGAGTGTTACCTTCAGATCCTCTTTGTACATGGTTATTTCACCTACACCATCTATATTTTCTATCAATTTTTTTGTTTTTTCCAGATCGTTTTTCACCTTCACCATCATAACGGAGTTGCCGATCCCCTCTTTTAAAGCAGATGGTTTATCCAGTGCAACTATTTTTCCAAAATCAACAATAGCAATTCTATTGCATAGCATATCTGCCTCCTCCAGATAATGGGTTGTTACCAATATAGTCATATTGAGCTCTTTATTCAATCTCTTTACATAATCCCAGATTTTTGATCTTGTCTGTGTATCCAGCCCAAGTGTTGGCTCATCCAGAAACAGTACTTCAGGCTCATGCATAAGTCCTGATGCCAGATCAAGCCTTTTTTTCATACCGCCGGAATAGCTTCCTACGTCTTTATCCTTGAATTCTGTTAAATCAAAAAAATCCAGCAGCATATTTGCCTTCTTCACCGCAAGTTTTGTATCCATACCATACAATTTTCCGGAAAGAACGAGATTTTCAAATCCATGAAGATCATCATCCACTGAGAGATCCTGGGGTACCATGCCAATAATCCTTCTCACCTTTTCGGGGTGTTTTTTTACATCAATACCGGAGACAAAAGCATCTCCAGAGGTAATGGTTGTTAATGTGGTTATCATCTTTATAGTGGTTGTCTTTCCTGCCCCATTGGGTCCGACCATTCCGAATATCTCCCCTTTTTCAAGTTCAAAGGATATACCTTTTACAGCTTCGGTGCCATTACTGTATCGCTTGGCAAGATCTTTAACAACTATTGATTTCATTGTTTCACCTTAATATGTATATAATATACATGTATATTTGTAACATATAAATAGTTTGCTAGCATTACAATAACCATATGATCAAACATGATAATGAGATCAGCATGTGGAGAACCAGCACCATAAGGAGTGTAGTACTCAATATACTTTCTGAGAAAACTGCTACAGGCTACCAGATAATGAAGGATATAAGGGAAAGATCACTCGGGCTATTAAAGGTGGAGTCTGGTATAATATATCCTTTACTTAATAAGCTGGAGAAGGATGGATACATAACAGGTGAATGGATAGACGGAAGCAGAAAAAAAAGGATGTATAAATTAACAGAGAAGGGAATGGAGCTCACTATAGAGATTGAGAGCAACAGAAAAGCCTTAAGAGAGGCACATAATAATCTTTTTCAAAAGCTGGGTATGAAGCAGGAATCCGATAATGATTTCAGATTTTTTAATCCTGCAACACTGAGCACACTTTCCATTGATGAAAGAAAAAAGACATTGTCCAGCATGAACGAAAAGATTGGTGCAATTATAAAGGCATTGACTGAAAAGAAGAAAGAGATAGAGCGTATGCTTAAATCCATGCAGTGATTTCTGTTCTGTATAGTTTGGGACAAAATTATCTGGATTGACATGAGGGTTATCATTTTGACCTTGCATAAATTATATATAGGTATAATATATATATATAATTTACTATGAACAGAACTTATCAATTCAGACTGTATCCTAATAAAAAGACTACTAAAACTTTAAACTATCAGATAGAACTATGCAGGCAATTATACAATAACGCTCTTACAGA
>JAMCUS010000006.1 GCA_023379385.1 Thermoplasmatota archaeon | reverse complement strand
CAATGGCTATGAGTATTTTGAATGCCTGTGATTATTACACCCCGTCAGAAAAAAGTGTTCTATACCCCTCATTTTGGAGTGATTTTTTTTGAAACATTATATTGTGCGGTATGGTTATGGTTTGAACCAGCCGTATAAGCAATCACCCAGTACCAAAAAACCCCGTTATCATGGACCATACAATTATCTTTATATAGAAGAACATACATATTGTGTTTAGAGGTTATGAATATGTTAGGTGGACAAGGTGGACAAACTCCCATTCTGGTTCTCAGAGAGGGAACCAAAAGGGAGAAAGGAAAAGGCGCTTTGACGAACAATATAGAGGCTGCGAAGGCAATAGCGGATGCTGTCAGAACAACTCTTGGACCAAGAGGTCTGGATAAGATGCTGGTAGATAGTATGGGGGATATTACAATAACCAATGATGGTGTCACCATACTGAAGGAAATGGACGTAGATCACCCAGCTGCAAAGATGATGGTAGAGGTATCCAAAACACAGGATCAAGAGTGTGGTGATGGAACGACAACAGCTGTAGTACTTGCAGGAGAGCTTTTGAAAAAAGCTGAAGGAATGATTGAACAGAACATTCATCCTACAGTTATATCAGCTGGTTACAGACTTGCATCTGTAAAATCTCAAGAAGTGCTTAAAGAACTAGCAAAACCGGTAAATATAGACAATACGGAGGAACTCACAAAAATAGCCATAACTGCTATGAATTCAAAAAGTGCAGGCATTTCAAAAAAGCATTTGGCAGAACTTGCCGTTAGGGCTGTTAAATCGGTGGCGGAAAAGAGAGGTTCAAACTATTATGTAGATATGGATAACATACAGATAATAAAGAAACAGGGTGGTTCCATAGACGATACAGAGGTAGTTGATGGTATTATTGTAGACAAAGAGAGGGTACACAGCGGAATGCCCAAAAATGTAAAAAATGCAAAGATTGCATTATTAGATGCAGCACTGGAAATAAAAAAGACGGAGATCGATGCAAAGATTGAGATTACAGACCCCTCCCAGATACAGAATTTCATGAACGAAGAAGAGAAAATGCTGAAAAGAATGGTAGAGGATGTCAAAAAAAGTGAGGCAAATGTTGTATTTTGCCAGAAAGGAATAGACGACCTTGTTCAGCATTACCTTGCAAAGAGTGGAATATATGCAGTTAGGAGAGTAAAGAAGTCAGATATGGATAAATTGTCAAAAGCTACCGGGGCAAATGTAGTAAGTAAGCTCAGTGAACTCACTAAAGAGGATTTAGGAACCGCAAAACTCGTAGAAGAAAGAAAAATTGGTGACGATTCTTTGACCTTTGTGACCGGTTGCGATAAAGCCAGATCTGTTTCCGTATTAATCAGAGGTGGAACAGAACATGTGGTAGATGAAACAGAACGTTCAATGGATGACGCATTAAACGTTGTAGCAATAGCCATTGAAGATGGTTTCACCCTGATAGGCGGTGGAGCAACTGCGACAGAACTTGCATTGAGATTGAGAGATTATGCAACCAAAGTTGGTGGTAGAGAACAGATAGCAGTGAATTCCTTTGCGGATGCCCTTGAGGTAATACCCAGAACACTTGCAGAAAATGGTGGGATGGACCCGATAGACGTGCTTATATCACTTAGAAAGGAACACAAAGATGGAAATAAGCATATGGGTGTCAATGTACTTGAAGGTAAAATAGACAATATGGAGAAAATATCTGTTATAGAACCATTCAGAGTTGGAAAGCAGGCAATAGACTCTGCTACTGAAGCAGCTGTAATGATCCTGAGAATTGATGATGTTATAGCATCCAAACCAGGTAGTGGTGGAGCACCCCCGGGCAGGGGTGGAATGGGCGGAGAAGGAATGCCTGAAGACTAAAAAGTTCTATAAACCCTTTATTTATTTTATTTGCCATGTACTGCAGGTTTGCTTAATTTTTGGTTTTGTATTGTTTATTTTTGGGTTCATTACCTTAAATGAATGGTATTGTACTAGAAAATTTAATAAACGGATGGTCATCTTTAAATTATATATAAAAGTTGATGCATTATGGTAGTGATTATTGAAAATAGTTACAAAAAATATGTTGTTGATCCGGACAAAGATATACTTTTGTGCAGGTCTATTGTTAAGAATTTTGTAAACAGAACATTTGTAGAAGCATTATACATGCACAGGACAAAATACAGAGGTAATCAATTCTATATTCACAGGTGGAATGTAAAAGATAGTTCAGTATACTATGTTGTGCTGATAACCAGAAAAGAGGCTCTCAATTACATGAATAAAAGATCTGAAAGAAAAGAACCGTATATCAACACACGCAATATAAAAAAGGTGAAGTGGCAATTCAAATAATTACAAATATTGTTGAAATTTTTACTCAAATTTTAATATACATGCCCCTGATAAGTTATTCGTCGCTGGGTAATGTATATGGCATGAAAATAGACGGATTAAACACAATATTTTTTCTTATGAAATCAGCTATGTCTGTTGTAGGAATCCTTATTTGCTTTTTATCATCCCTGTATCGTACAGTTACTGTATTGTAATTTGAAGATTGTTTATCTACAGTTTCATAATCCACTGTTATACAGAATGGTGTACCAATTTCATCCATTCTGGCATATCTTCTGCCAATGGACCCACCTGTATCGTAAAAAACTCTGAACAGAGGGTTTAACCTTCTGAATATTTTCTCGGATTCCCCGTTCAGGTCGTTCTGTAATGGAAGGATTGCTGCGTTATAAGGAGACAGGTAACCTGGAATTTTTAAAATGGTACGTTCCTCCTCTTTTTTATAAAAAAGATCTAACAGCATCCATAAGGTTCTGTCAACACCGAAACTTAACTCTAATACATGCGGTATTATTTTTTTATCACCTACAGAAACGGAGAGGTCCTGCATTGATCCTTTTGCATGAGAGGTGAGGTCATAATCACCTCTATAATGCACACCACCAACCTCTCTAAACCCACCAAGGCTTTCAATGTCTACCTCAATATCCATATGAATACGGTTATAGAATGCCTTTTCGTCACCACCTTTTTCATGAAATCTGAATTTATCATCAGGTATTTTTAAAACCTCTTTATAAAAAATATCTATGATAGCAAGATGATATGCATAGAAAGATGGTATAGCATGCTCCTCAATAAGATTCTTGACAGGTATACACTCAGTCTCATCAGAATTGTAAAACAAAATAGTAAGTGGTCTATCTGCCACATTCTTATAATCAACATCCCAGGAATCTGGATTGAAAAAGATCTGAAGTTCTGCCTGAATCAGTTCCCTCAATCTATAAAGGCCCTGTCTTGGTGAGATCTCGTTTCTGTATGCCTTTCCTATTATGGCCAGGCCAGCAGGCAACTTCTTTCTTAGTATGTTAAATTCCCTTGCGAAATTGAGATACACATCCTGTGCAGTCTCGGGCCTAAGATAGGCTTTATCACTCTTTTCAGGGCCTAAATATAGATCAAACATTAAATTGAATGGCTTTGCCATTGACAGGGGCGATTTACATACAGTACATACAATTTTATATTTTTTGATAATTTCATCTATTGTTGAACTATCCGCACCCTCTGAAACTTCAATTTTTTTGTCAGATATAAGCTGATCGGCTCTGAAGTGGGCATGACATTTGGAACATGAAACGATCATATCATTGAAATGTGCAGTATGCCCGGAGGAAATCAATGATCTTTCGGGTAGAATATTAGAACAATCTATTAAATAATAATTCTCATTTATATTAACAAAAAAAGAAAGCCATATATTCTCAAAATTCCTTTTCAATAATGTACCTATATGCCCGTAGTCGTAAATTCCAGATAGACCCCCGTAGATTTCTGCTGTTTGCCAGAAAAAACCTCTTCTTTTGGCAAAAGAAATAACTTCATCTGTGTTCATGTAAATCTGATCTAAATCTCAGTTCATTACTTTATCAGGTAATAACCGGCTGCCTTTTCCCTTACCTTTCTCTTTACATACCCCTTGTTTTGCAATTCTAAAAGGGCATTCATAACCATATTCTTTGGCAACTTGGCTAAAGTGGTAACCCTTTCAGCTGTGCTCATTTTATCTTCGCTTGTTACACCTAGATCCTTCAAAATTTTATAAATCTTCTCTGCATTTGAAGATAGTCCTTCAACCATATCCATCACCTTTAGGATTCGTGTATCTATTATTCCTTAAATATATAAAGTTAACCATGTTAAATTTGATTAATTGCCTGTTGTCAGATGGTTATAATTCCAAATTTATTCAAATGATTTTTGTATTTACCATTATGGCTGTTGTATTGATCTATAGTTTTTGTTAAATGCATAACCGTGGTGCCGTGAACTCTAATTTTTGAAAAATAGGTTTTTATAGTGCAAAATAAATTCACAAAGGTGATGCTTTGACAATAAAACCTAAGAGATTGAAAGAGGGAGACAGGGTCGCAATCGTATCTCCATCAAGGACACTTCCATCCATTTTTCCAATATTAACTCAACTGGGAATTGAGAATTTAAAAAAATACTTTAATCTGGATCCTGTTACCTTTCCAATGACATTTTCTGACCTGGACCTTTCGTATAAACATCCAGAGATGAGAGCTAAAGATCTGAACGATGCATTCTACAGTGAGGATATCAGGGGGATAATCAGTACCATTGGAGGAGATGAATCCATAAGGATTCTAAGATTCCTTGACTCATCACGGATCCAAAGCAATCCCAAAATATTCTGCGGCTTTTCAGATTGTACAACAATTACTTCCTTCCTTTGGTCCAGAGGTATGGCATCAATATATGGCGGTGCGGTTATGGCTGGCTTTGCACAGATGGATAAGTTTCCAGAAGAATTTACTGAATATTGGAAAAGCATATTATTCAGGGATTCCAGTGGACTGGTAATGAAACGTTTTAAATTTTTTTCAGAGGGATATCCAGACTGGAGAACCACAGAGGACTTTAGTGTTATAAACGAGATGAGGCAATCATATGCGTGGAACTGGATTAACGGTGAAAGTATGTCTGGAAGAGTATTCGCTGCAAATCTGGAAGTTCTTGACTGGCTTAGAGGAACACCTTATTTTCCTTCGTTTGATACTACAGAGAGAACCATATTACTTTTGGAAACTTCAGAGGAAGTCCCGTCACCGGTTCTGGTAGAAAGGATTCTCAGAGCGTTTGGGGTGTTAGGCATTTTAGGAAAAATTTCAGGGTTGGGCTTTGGAAGATTCAGGGGTTATTCAAAAGAAATGATTTCAGATGTTAGATTCAGGATTAAGAACGTGGTTCAAATAGAGTTTGGGTTAGATCAGTTACCTATTGTTGATGGCATTGATTTTGGACACACAGATCCTTATTTTCCAGTACCAGTTGGCATAAATTGCCTGGTTGAGAAAAATCAAATACAGCTTCTGGAAACCTTTAGCGTGTAACTCAAGTTTAAGAGATAATAAATTTTGATAAACACTGGTATTATTTAAAAACGCAGGGGTAATTAAAAAGAATTACCTTTCAAATACCTGCCCAGATCTAATTTCGAAAATATCATTGCACCTGTTGTGCTCATTGTCTCTACTACTACCTGCGGGCCTTTTAAGCCATTATCACCTATTATCGCTACTCTGATTTTTGATAGTTCTTCAAATATTCTCTCACCCATTATATTAATGTCCCTCAGTTTGTTCTGTAGGCTGTAAGTAAATATCAAGAACAGTCTATTTTAACACTAAAAACATTTTTTGGGTGTGAATTTTTGAAGATTTTGTAGACTTATCCTTTTCCATTACGGCCTGCAGGTCGGGGTATACAAGCACAGAATTAACAGACAGGCAAAGGGAACTGACATAGCGACTGAAGATAGGGAGTGAGGCACTCATAGGCAATAAAATAATAAAAACACAATAAAATAAAAATGAAAAGTTATCATTACAAATTAAAAGTGAAAAGTGTGCTCATTTACACACAAAACCTTGTTGAACTCGGGTTAAATGAAATAAAATATATAAATTATGCAGTTGACGGAGTCAATATATTTAAAATATTGTTGTTACATTAAAGGATGGTTACAATGAAGATCTATTTATGCTCATATGGATGCAACCAGAATATAGGCGAAGGGGAGGCAATGTTAAAATTAATTGAAGGGCACGGACATACTATTGTAAACAATGCGAATGAGGCAGACGCATCCATAATCGTTACGTGTGCTGTCATTGAGCATACAGAACGGAGGATGTTTAAAGAAATTGAAAAATTATCTAAACAAAACTCAAAGGTAATCGTATCGGGATGTTTAGCAGAGATAAAAAAGGAAAAAATTGAGTCCATGTCTAACAATATATCAGTATTGTCAATAAGGCGAGAATCAGACATTGTAAAGGTAATTGGGGGTGTAAGTAACCATTACGAAACACCGAAATATAAAATAACGGAGACCCTTTCTATAAATCAGGGATGCATATCAAACTGTACTTACTGTATAACAAAAATTGCCAGGGGTAAATTAGTAAGCGTAGATATAAATACACTTTACGATATGGGAAAAAGATATGTTAATAACAATACGGTAGAGCTACGGTTAAGTTCCCAGGACGCCTCAAGCTACGGTTATGATGGTAAATCATTCAAATTAAATGATCTCATAGATAAGATAGCCTCTATTGATAATAAATTTTTTATAAGAGTAGGTATGATGAGCCCATACAGCGCAAAACCTATTTTTAATAAAATAATGGATAGCTATAAAAATGGGAAGGTATTTAAATTTCTCCACCTGCCGGTTCAGAGTGGATCCAACAAAATACTTTCAGCTATGAGACGGGGATATAACGTAGATCAATTCCTTAAAATGGTGCAACAATACAGAGAACTATTTCCTTATGGGACAATATCAACAGACGTTATCATAGGGTATCCAGGGGAGACAGATGACGACGTTGAAATGACAATTGATCTATTAAAAAAAGCTACGCCAGACATTGTAAATGTTACAAGATGGTCCAGGCGAGAGGGTACCCGTGCATATAATCTAAAGGGTTTTCCGGAGAGATTATTAAAGGAGCGTTCCAGAAAAATTACGGAAATCAGGTTTAAAATATCCAGAGAGATTATGGAAAAATATATAGGAAAGGAGGTTAATGCCGTAGTACTCGAACATAAGGATGCATCTTCTATAGCCAGGGATATAAATTATAAACCGATTGTTATAAATAGATTGATACCTCTTGGGTATCGCGTACATCTTAAAATAAGAAAGGCAACACCACTATATTTAGTGGGAGAAGAAACATATAAGGACTATTGATAGTTTATTTGCCCGAAATCCTGGATGCTATACCATCCCGTGCTATCCTCGCAGCAAGGGCAGCTGTATTACCGTTATCGAAGGGTGGGGATACCTCCGTTATGTCCATGCCAACGATTTGTTTACCTATTTTTTTAATTATTTTTTTAACGATATATGGCGTGAGACCAAAGGGCTCTGGAGTTCCAGTACCTGGTGCGAATGCGGGGTCCATGCCGTCAATATCTATGGAGAGGTACAACCTTTTTGTAGATATCCTGTTGAAGGCCTCATTTCCCCATAAACTATTCTCATCGTTCAAAATATCGTATGAAGATATGTAATTAAGACCTAATTTCGCGGCGTCGTGAAATTCATCTTTGCATATCGATCTAACACCGATAACCACCATGTTATTGGCGCCAATATGGTCTGCAATTCTTCTTGAAACAGATGCATGACTATATTTATTCCCAAAAAAATCATTCCTAAAATCAAGATGGGCATCTATAACGATTACCGACACATCCTTGAACGAATCCACAATAGGAATGGTTATTGAGTGGTCTCCACCGAATGTTACAGGAATCTTTTCGTCGTTAAGCAAATCCCCAAAAAGATCCTTTACATTGGAATACATACTTAAACTGTCTTCTTCCTGACCAACATTGCCAAGATCTGAAATGCCATGTTCAGATAGATCAATATCGTAGTCAAAAAGCCATGATTCAAAATTCCATGATGCAGATCTTATTGCATCAGGTGCAAATCTAGCTCCGGGCCTATATGAGGCCGTTACATCAAATGGAATGCCGATTATAACGAATTTTGCATCTTTATAATCTTTTCTAGCATCTGCGAATTTAAGAAGTGATAATTCATGCATAAACCCGTAAACTAATTGCCCCTTTTAATACTTTTGTTTTATTTTATGTAGGAAATGAATGGTTGTGCTTCTATATCGTAACAAAAAGTCAATGCCCCTCTGCGAAACACATGTTAATTGCAGTGTACAAATCATATGTATACTGGTATTTTCATTTTGCGATTATGTAGCCTGACAATATATAAGTTGCTATTTTTAGCCATAAGTTTTATTCTATAGCAAAAACAAATGGCAACCTGAAACAGTCGGAAAAAGAAATTGTTGTTGTCAGTATGAACTCCGTTAGCTCCGTTAGACAGCTGTCAATTATGTTGCAATTATTATGAAAATAGTACGCCATACAGTCTAAAATCAAATAATAGATTGATTTCATCTATTTTTCTTGCATTGAAAATAGAAACCATAATATTTATATATTTATAAAAACATATACTCACCAGATCGAATGATTTTATGAGATGGATAACGAGGGAAAAGGCCAAGGTAGACAGAATTGCATGCCCCTGGCTGATATCTAAATTTATTGATAAAAATGCCGAATTCCTGTTTGTTCCAAAAGATCAGGTTATGAGTATTGCAAAAGAGACAGGAGCAATACCTTTTGATACGCCTGGTGCTGAATTGCATCACTTTGTGGATAACGGATATGAATATGTCAGCTTTGATGCCATTATTAAGAAATATAATCTTACAGACAGGGCGTTATTGGATCTGGCCAAGATCGTAAGAACTGCAGATTCTACACCCCATGATGCAGTAGCAGAGGGTGCTGGCTTGGAAGCTGCAGCTCTTGGATTCAGGGAAATTGCAAAAGATGATTATGAGAATATGCGCCTTCAATTTCCCCTCTACGATGCGCTATACGCCTATTGTAAAAAAAATATAAAGGATGGCGAACAGCTGGAACACTCCCGTTAGTCCATTGTGTGAACGATAAAGGAGGGTTCTCTATTTATTAACCCATAACTCTGCGATTTTAAGAAATATGCGCATTATGAATGTGTTAAATAAAAACATATCTATTTAAATTATTAATTAGTATAAACGGGTATGTTAATCATGAACATATCTATAATTTCACTCAAAACATATTCATGATAATAAATTTTCACGTAATACTAAGGCACTGTGATTTAATTAGATGTTTTTTATACCTCATTTTGCTAAATAAGTTCCTATTTAAATGTTTACATCATTTAATCGCAGTGCCTAAGTGAGTAATAATAACATTTAAAACTTTTAAATATTTATTACGAATAAACCACACATAAAAAAAAACATAGTGATTTTTTAATTTTATCAAAAATAGGAAGAGAGAGACCCCCCCATTTCCTACATAACCTAAAAACAGATACAAGGCAATTGTATTTGTTTAGTTTAAAGTCTAACTATAACCAATATAAACGAGGATGAGGATATAACAAATTATTACATGCATTATGTTTAAAGTCTAACTATAACCAATATAAACGAGGATGAGGATATAACAAATTATTACATGCATTATGTTTAAAGTCTAACTATAACCAATATAAACTAATATAACCGTTTAAGAGCAAGGACAACCTGCAGCCAGTTATGCAAAAATAGTTCCAAAAGCTGGTAATAATTCGGAAATGAAAGAAGTGATATATATTTTTAATAAAGGACACAGGCACACGCTCAAACAAATATAAACGCCCAAAGAGTATTTATAAAAATAAGTAGCAATCAAAATACATACCTAACCAATAAGGACAGGCAATATGAAACTATAATTTCATATAAATTCATTGACTTGAATTATTGAGTAATATAATCTTATAATCTGTATGTACTTTCTTAATATATATATTTTTCTTAGTAATTTCATATCTTAATCAATTTTTTATATTACTGGCATTGGCAATAGAATAATATATAAATTAAAATCACCTCCAAACCTATTATGACAGGCTTTATTTTTAAATTATTGCTTATTATTTCTGGAATGAAAAATACAAATACAAATTTCACATTGAAATGTATAAATGTTAAAGCAAAGTAGAATTTATCAATATCTGATTCCAAGTTAAACAAACACAAAAATAAAATTATTAAAAATCTAAAACTCAAAAAAATGTAATACAATCTGTTTTTTGAATGAAATTACAATTGTTGAAGTGATCTATAAACGTAGGAAACGGGGGGGTCCCCCTTATTGTACGATCTTTTTATCAAAAAAACTTCTTTAAAAGGAGGAGGTCTTCGAAATTGGCATCTATTTTAAGTTTTTTGGTTACTATCGCCTTCATGGGTCCTATCTCTCTATTTATAAGCGAAATAAAAGTTTCCTCATCTGCAGTTAATGTTATATCTGGATTTTCAATTTTTCCTGTGGTAAAATTGGATAACATTGAATCTTTAAGATTGCCTATATAACTGCTTTTATCTGTTATAATCATTATGAATTTATTGATGCCATCTATCTGTTCCCTTAATTCCTTACTGTTCTTTACCTTGTCGTTAAATTTCTGTACAAGGTTATTCATAAGCTCTTCAAACGGAATCATAATCATCAACTCTCATATTTTTACTTCTTGTTATTGTTTTCCAGCTGTGTCTTACATATTTTGAATCGTTACCTGTCGGTTCACTTATATATTTTATTGTTTTTGGATCCGATGGGTAACCACTTCCAAAATCATATTGAACTTTCTTCTTTATATCTTCTATGATCAAATCCCTGCATACCTTGGCAATAATAGAGGCACCGCTCACTATAGGATACCGTTCATCCGCTTTATGCTCCGCTATTATCTTTGTATGGTGTTTAATCTTTTCAGATATGGCTGTGCCAAAGTTTTCTGCGTTGCTGCTGCATGCATCAATATATGCATACTCTGGTTTTAAGAGTTCTATCAGCCCTCCCATCATCTTGATCTCTATGTCGTTAAGGGATATGTTTTTTCTCTCTCTGTCTATGTCCTCTGCCTCTATAATGGCCGTGTATATGCCTATTGAGTCGTTGTCAATCAACATGTTATATAATTCAGATCTTTTTTTTCTGCTCAATTTTTTTGAATCCTTTACACCTGCATTAATAAAATGTTCGTTAATCTGGTCTATTTCGTCACCGGCGATCAACCCCACAACCAGCGGGCCTATTACTGGGCCTCTTCCAGCTTCATCTATTCCTGCATAGACGGGCTTACCACTATGTTTTTTAATCTTCTTTATAGTAATCACATCTGCACCTTGAATTTAAAATCTCTTAACTTTGGTTAACAGTGTTGGAAGAGTTGAGGAACTCTTCATCCACCAAATAAACTGCCTTTGGGTATTTTCCCTCTTTTGTTATCCATTTTTTGGATTCCAAGGTGCTTAAATATCCATCAAGCCTTTCCGTGGGTATTTTAAGCATGTCCAGAAGCTCCATATATGTTATGCTGTTGGACTCAAATATTGCCTCCATGATTATTTTGCTATCTTCTGATAAATCCGCATTTGCCAGAATGGTATCCAAAAGGAGGTACTGGTTTATACTTCTTTTTATTTTGAGCTGGGGTGGTAACTTTTCGTTTCTAACATCCATCTTCACTGCAGATTGCATGAGGTCTATAACAAAGCTGTATCTATCCTGTTTTGTGTATGCTACCACCCCTATCTCCATAGGAAACAGACCGGAGGTGTCCAGAAACTCTATAAACTTTTCAGGTTCAAACAGTTTAAAATTTATCTTTAACTTTCTAGGTGCAACTCCCCTTACTGAGTAGTTCTTTATTGACTCCGGATAAAAGTATTTCCTGACGTATACTCTTATTATAACCTCTTCTTTATTAATTGTGCTGGATGTGATCGTGCCTTTTATATGGTCCACATTCAGGGTGTATATATACGATTTTTCACCTATTTCCAGCAATACAACAGGTGTAATGTATTCCCACTTAACATTACTTAAAGGATTTGTGAAATAGATCCTTAAAATATTTTTTTTTTCCATTGCCAGAAACGATGTGAGCAGATCTTCTTTATCTTTATCGTCAAGTTTTATTTTTATTTTATATAAATAAGATGTCGTATTGCTGAGGTGCACTGAGAGGATGTTTTTGAAATTTTTTATAGAAAAATCATCAAGTTCATCACTCTTTCCTATCTGCTGCAGAATTAAAGCCCATTTTTCGGAAGCGTCTTTATTCATTTATATTGTCCTCTTAATAATCTCTCCCATTCGTTAAAAATATGGCTGGTGTTTTTTATATATAGATCTGATAAATTCATTCCTATTAAATTGATCTTCATCATATCTTCACAAAAGTCACCTACGGTGGATTCACCTTTACTTTCTTTAAAGGATGATGTTATACCGCTGTTTTTCTCTTCTTTCTCTATTGGTTTAAGCAAATCTATGTACGATCTTGGATCCCTGAACTGTGCTGCTCTGTGCTCAAGAAATGCCCTCATCCCCTCCTTCTGATCATTGGTAGCAAATAATATTCCCCAGATCTCTCTTTCAAGTTCAAGGCTTTTATCAAGTGGCAGATCCCAGGAGAGGTGCATGGCATTTTTCATGGCTGCCAGTGCTACTCTGCCCTTTGAAGATATTTCCAGTGCAAGTTTATCTGTTTCCTCAGATAGCTTTTCACTCGGCACGACCATATCCACATATCCCATTTTAACGGCTTCATCGGCATTGAACTTCCTTCCTGTGTAGGTTATGAGCCTTGCATTTGCTATGCCCACGGTTCTGGGCAGCCTTTGAGAACCGCCCCAGCCAGGTATGACCCCTATGTTTATTTCTGGCTGTCCTATTAAAATTCTATCACTTGCTATTCTGAAATCGCATGCAAGAGCTATTTCTGAACCGCCGCCAAGAACGAAACCATCGAGAGATACGATAACAGGAATGGGCAGAAGTTCTATTCTTCTCGTTATATCCTGTCCTAGCCTGGAGAATTCTTTTGAATCTTCAACGGACAGGTCGACCATTGTTTTAACATCTGCACCAGCACTGAACAGGTTGGGTACATCACTTTTAAGGATAGCCACCCGCACGTTACAGCTTTTATCCTCCAGTTTTTTCAGCAGTTCACTGAACTGACTCAGCATCTGACGTGTGAATATATTCAAAGGTGGGTTGTTCATTATTATATATGCAATATCTCCTTTTATCTCCAGTCGTATAAGTTCTTTATTCATAATATTCCCTTCCGCAATACGGTATGATTTTGTATTATATTTTACTTTTTATGTTATGCTTAATGTGTGAAGCTTTTTAGTATCTGTACAGCCAATGCGGTGCAGGCAATCAACATGTTATTCTGTTTTATATTGCAGCCTGCCATAAAGAACTACACCGCAAAAAACATTTGTTGTATATACATCTGTCTTTTTCAGCAGTTATATTCAAATCTTACACAGCAAAGAGGTTAATAGTTTGAATTAATTACAGGATTACCGGGTGTTTTTATGGTTCTTATAGAGGCTGTTCCAAATTTCAGCGAAGGAAGGAGAACAGAGGTTATTGAGCACATCAAAAAGGCTGTCTTATCTGTTCCAGGTCTATATCTTATAGATGTAGAGTCAAATGAAAGTCACAACAGGTCCGTATTTACTTTTGTAGGAGACTTTCAGGCAGTAAAAGAGGGTATGCTTAAAGCGGCAGAAGTGGCTATTAATAGTATTGATCTGAATACGCATAAAGGTGAACACCCACGTATGGGTGCTGTTGATGTTATTCCCTTCATTCCTGTTGAAGGCGTCAAAATGGAGGAGGTTGTTATCTTTTCAAAATCGTTTGCGGAGGAGTATGCCAAGAGATTTGATCTACCTGTATTTCTATACGGAGAATCGGCAAGAGATCAGGCCCATGCAGATCTATCAAAAATACGGGAAGGCGAATTTGAGGGTATAAAAAATTTTATTGGTAAAAACGAATTCCATACGCCGGACTACGGGCCATCGCATATGCATCCCACCGCAGGTGCAACGGCTATAGGTGCCAGAGATTTTCTGGTTGCATATAATATATATCTGCCCACGGAAGATGTCAGGATTGCAAAGTCCATTGCCAAATCTGTCAGAAATAGTGGTGGCGGGTTGAGATATGTCAAGGCGCTTGGATTTGATATAAAAGAAAAAAAAATGGTACAGGTATCCATGAATATGGTGAATTACAGCGCCACACCACTCCACATGGCAAATGAACTGGTCAAAAGCGAGGCGAAACGGTACGGTCTATGCCCGGTAGAGGGTGAAGTTGTAGGCGCCATTCCAGTTGATGCGTTGATAGAATCTGCAAAATATTACCTTCAGCTTAATAATTTCAGCAGGGATCAGATTCTTGATAAAAAGCTTGATGACATACGGGAAACGAGGATGCATGAATGGCGATTATCAAAATTTATGGATAAGCTAAGTTCAAGGGATCCGGTTCCTGGGGGAGGATCCGCAGCTGCAATGTGTTCTGCAGCCGCCATATCTCTGGTAATCATGGCACTTTCAATATCTGTTAAAGAGAGCAATGGTGAGTTTGAAAAACTGTTAAGCAGATTGTATGAATTGAGGAACCGTTCACTTCTTTATATAGACCTTGATGCAGAGTCGTTCAACGGGGTTATGGACGCCATGAAGATTCCAAAAGAAAAGGGTGAAGAGCGGGCAGCCGCCATGGAAAAAGCTCTGAAAGAGGCAGCGGAATCCCCGCTAGAGCTTATACGGTCTATTGCAGAAGGGTTCAATATTACTGCTAAAAGTAGAGACCTGATAAAGAAAAATATTGCTTCTGATATGCTGAGCGGTGCGCATCTACTTCATGCGTCAGCACTATCTGCGCTGGAAAATGTAAAGATAAATCTGAAATACATGAAGAATGAACAGATCAAAGAAACGATCTCCAGAGAGTCGGAACATCTCATGGCATCTGTAGAATCCACTTACAGAGAGATAATACAATCAACGAAAATATGATCTCTATTCATCTCTGCTTCCCCTTTTTATCCTGCCTATCACTGTAATATATCGTAGCATATATAACCGGCGTTGCAATGACTGTTATCAGGAAGATCAGCAGAAACAGATCGGTGATTGACCTTCCTGCATAATGTGCGAACGAACTGGTGTTGCCGGGTGATGTGGTTGTATTGGAACGGTAGAGAACCACCGTAACTCTGCTTGTTATATTTGGATACACTGTTATGTTTTTGTATTCGTTTATATATCCTGTATAACTCACAATTATTGTATATCTTCCTGTATTCAATCCCCTGAACAGCAACATTCCTGAATTATTGGTGTACCCCGTATATTTATAGCCTGCTGGTGCATGCAAATCTGCTACAATCATGGCGCCTGACACAGGTATTCCTGTCATGTTGATTACCGTAGTCTGGAGATTTCCGTTATATGTGTATATTGATATGTTAAGATCTACTGATACTGTGTAGTTCATGGCAGTACTCCAGTTTTCTGTTGTGACGTATGGTTCGTATCCGTTCAGGTATGCATACAGTCTGTATACACCCGGTGTCATATTTTTAAGATACGCCATGCCATAGTCGTCTGTTTTGTAGATTAACCTGCTGCTATTTGGTGGCGTAATTATAATGGTGGTACCAGGCAATGGTGTTCCAGTTCCTTCCGCATATACGGCAATGGTTACATTTATAATACTGGGCAGGATTGGGCCTGTTCCTATTCCCAGAATGCCCAATGATGACAGATTTAGATCTATTGCATAATGTGTAACATTGAATCTGTTTGAGGTGATTGTTATGTTGTATTGCCCAGCCGGTATACCGATGAAGGAGCTGTTTCCATCTGTATTGATTGCAGACATCTCTTCAAGGGTTCCATTTACGATTGTAACCTGCCCGGAGGTTATGGGGCATCCGCACATTTTATTAAATACACTGAGATTAAGATCTGAAAATAATGGCGCCATATTCAGAGTCTCATTTTCATTGTACTGCCATGAAAGCCATATTGAATACGGTATTTTATACAGCGAGTACATAACGCTGATAGACCTATTATTCAGAGAAGATCTGTTATCGCTGTTATTCCCGTAATAATCGTATGATTGATCCGATATTCTTACAGGCGGTGTGAAATATACGCTATTGTTATAGGACTCCGTCCCAAACAGGCTCCACAAATATTGCGTTCCATTCTTTACTCCTTTTAACCAGCTCAGAAACAGGCTGTTATTATTCGATGTTATTGATGGTTCCACGTATGCATAACTATTATTAGCTTGATCTGACATCTCATCCGTACTGTTGCTATCTATATTTCTAACGTATAGTGCAGCTCCTGTGCTCCAGGCAACAACAGCCGCCCCTGTACCGGTTACAGTCATAGAGGGTAGTGATGGTGCACTGGAACCAATATATGTTATGTTCAAAATGCCCCAGAGGCTGCCATTGTCATGTGAATATAGCACGGCTATCGTCGTGGTTGGTGCAGAGCTGTTCGAAATCAATGAGTACGCTATATATAGGCTGTTCCCATACCCTGCAACACCTGATATAACGACAGGTCGTGTGAAATTTCTAACGATTGACGTGCTGAAAGAGCTGTTATCTCCATACTTTGTTGATATATAAACTGTACTGGCATATTCATACGCTACATATGTTATATTGTTGGCAGATATGTATATATATGGCCCGGAAATCAGAGATGTGGAGATGTTACTCCTGATAACGTATGGACTTCCCTTCGTCTTCCCGTTGCTGTATATTGGCAGCATCTGAATTGAACTATTTATGCTGCCATATTTGTGTGCTATATACACAACATAGTAGGTTCCATTCGAAGATGTGGCAAGGTTGCCATTAAGAATCGCATAGCCCGGTATGGATATGTTTTCAGGATGGGTAAACGTAACTCCTGTGTATGACATCATGTAATATATTGAACTGTTGGTTGAATTGAAATTTCTCTGAAATAGAATCATCTGGCTTCCATATTTATTTGTAGCTATTACAGGATCCGTACTGTTATTGTATATTTTAATCTCCTTATTTACAGGAATTAGTGGTTTCTGATAATAACTGTTATTACGGATGCTACCCTGAACAGGATCTGAACCTTTAAGATATCCATCAGCATGTGCGCCAGGAATCACCGGTAAAATCATTAAGATGAGCAGCATAACTGTAGCGCAGGCTATGTATTTATGCATCATAAACATATATATGTATTACTTACTTAAAAATCTTTTTTATACATTTTAAATTATGTATATTGTATTATACAATAACGCTACAATCCGTATTTTTTAGCAAATCTCTGGACAGAGGCTATATACTCTTTACCACTTCTGGATAATATCTCCTTTATCTCGTTATACATGCTATCCCCATGCTCTATTTCATCTTTTGACAATGTCCAGATTATCTCCTGCTCTGCGTGTATTTGTTTGAACAGTGCATATCCCATTGAATGTGTATGGAAGGTGTGCCCTTTATACAGTTGATAGTATCTTTTTACTGCATCACTTCCTTCTGATTTATATGTCCTGATCAATTTATCCAGAAATTTTACATTGTCTGATATGTTATCAAGTTCCGGAAGATCCACTATCTTTTCCTCTTTTATCTTTTTCATCCATAAGGCATGAAGGTGTTCAGAACTGTTCTCTGGTAATATTGATTTATCATACTTGCCAATTGGTGCAGCAAGTTCTTCAGCATGATCCTCCCAGAGCATAGTGATAAGTTTTGTACCTGAGCCACCTTCCAAAATTATTGGATTTTCATATTTTTTCAGTAAATTAATGAGTGCAACTCTTTCATAGGGTTTCAGATTAAGGCTATCCAGAAATTTTTCATAGTTTTTACCATATGAAATCCAATCATTTATGAATGCTACCTCCTTTTTCTTTATGAATTTGGTTATAAACTCGTTTTTACCGTAATTCAGAATGTCCTTGTCTGATATCTTGCCCTTCATATACTCCTTTTTGGTATCCTTGTCAACGGCAATCTCATTCACCTTCTGAATGTTATCTATAATTATCTTTATTTTATACGCTATATATCTGTTAAGATAGGCATCACTTACACCCACATTTACAGCAAGTTCTTTCAGTGTAGATATACTATCCTTTGCATCATCTTTCGCAATTTCTAGGGTAAGATCACCTATGGAGATCTCCAGTATAACCCCTTTTCCTCTGTGTGTAAATAATTTTTTATCCTTTCTCTGAAAGCTATACTGTAACTTTTTCTGAATAAAATTTATAAATTCTTCAGGAACCTTGTCCCCCTTTCCTGCGCATAACAGATTTTCATCGGTTACAAAAAACACATATCCTTTTTCCATGTATTTGTTAAAGGCAAATAGGTGTATGTAGGGTTTGTAATGATATTCTATTCCAACAAGCGTCTCTCTGGCGCTTCTTTTACCAAACACATATGAGAGGTTCTCTTTTCCTACCGGTATAACTCCTGTATGCGTTATCTCACCACGTGATAAAAGCTCCTCTATATCCAGATATGCCTTCTCTATCTCTCCAAAGCCAAAAGAATGCATTTTGATCCAGAAGGGTGAGTCTATATGCTCCTTTATCGCATTCAATTTCTTTTTTAGATTTTTGAAAGGACAATCCGCACAATCTGACGTACAGACAGGTAAAAAATCCTCTGGATGTTCTATAAAATTTGTAAGAGTTGCCTTCAGGCTTTTCTGACTGCGTTTAGATATGGCTTTTATACCCGTTTTAAACATTTGCGGTTTTCTTGACACCTATACACCTTCCACGACCATATCCTCTGAATCATGGCTTGATATCTTTACGCCATCCATATTTCTTATAAGGTCCAGCGATCTTTCAAGAGCAACGGGATCTATACTTATTCCTATTATCACTCCTCTTTTGATATTCTCCTGAAGCGGAGCTACATCACCACAGAATATATACTTTTTATTCTCTTTTTTAACAATGACTGACTGATGACCCGGTGTATGACCTGGTGTCTGGATCAGCAAAACATCATCATCAAGGTGATGTTCACCATCTATGGTCTTAAAGTTATAACCGTCCAGGTACTCTCTGATATACCCCCCTTTCATAAACCTTTCTGGAGGATTAAGGGCATAATTCAGTTCCCTCTCCTGAACCATGTGCGTTGCAGATTTGAACAGGTGGTTATTTCCGCAGTGATCAAAATGTAAATGCGTATTTACAACAATTGATATGTCGTCAGGAGTAAGGGACATAGCGCGCAGCTCCTTTTCAATGGTTGTTTTTCTGTCAATTTCATAATATTTTTTATATTGTGAAGGTAAGTCTCCGATACCTGTATCTACAAGTATTCTGTTTTTATCCGTCTCAATGTACAGCGATTTCAAAGCAGCCATATATTTTTTTCCATAATAGGAGGGTTTTAACCATACAAGCATGCCCAGATCTATAGAATAATATCCATCCAGAATTGTTTTAACTTTTTTGACAACCATCAGGAACACCTAAAATAGAATTGCATCCTGTGGATTTATAATTGTTCTATCGCAATAGTGGCATTTTACACGCAGCGGAGATCTCGTTTCCACTATTATATGTGGTAGCATCTTTTCATCTTTCTTATTGGATATGCAATTCGTGTTCTGGCATCTTATTATGCCGGTAAGCTCGTCCGGAAGGGATACCTTCTTCTTTTCATACACATTTTTATCCCTTATTATATTGATAGTAGCATCAGAAGCCATAAGTGCTATTTTATTAAGTTCGTTGTCATCCAATTCTCTGTCTTCTATTTTTATAATGTCCTTTGAGCCCAGTTGTCTGGAAGGTACATTAATGAGTATACTTACCGTAGACTTACAATCTTCATCAATTCCTATGATCTTTAGAATTCTAAATGCATTTCCAGCCGGTATATGATCTATAACTGTACCGTTTTTTATAGGCGTCACCTTAAAATGCTCATTATCCATCAACGTCACCACCCAAAACAATATTCAGAATTGCCATTCTAACTGGAACTCCATAAAATGATTGTCTGAAGTACCTCGCATGCAATGTATTATCCACATCTGTAGATATTTCATCAACTCTGGGCAGAGGATGCATTATTATCATATGGCTTTTTGCTTTGATTAAATGGCTTCGGGTTATCTTGTATGAGCCGGAGACAGACTGATATTCTTCTTCATCCGGAAATCTCTCTTTCTGTATTCTTGTTACATATACAACGTCTGCTTCTTCAATGAGGTAATCCAGTTTAACATCATTGATTTTTGTTTTAGTTTTGCAATATTCCATTACATCTGGAGGCATCGTAAGGCTTGAAGGTGAGGAAAGAAGTATTTCTATGCCAAACATTGATAATGCGTATGACAGGGAATGAACGGTTCTTCCATATTTGAGATCACCAATTATACCCACCTTTAAATTCTCTAGTTTACCAAACTCCCTTTTTATAGTAAATAAATCCAGCAGTGTTTGTGTCGGATGCTGGCTTGCACCATCGCCAGCATTTATCACTGGTTTGTCAGAATAATCAGCGGCAAGCCTGGCAGATCCTTCATTTGGATGCCTTATAACTATTGCATCGCTGTAGGTAGATAACACACGAATTGTATCTGCAAGAGTTTCACCTTTTGAAGTAGAGGTGGATTTACTTTCTGCAAATCCAATAACTGATCCTCCAAGCCTGTGCATAGCCGTTTCAAAAGATAATCTAGTTCTAGTACTCGGTTCGAAAAATGCGGTAGCAAGAATCCTTCCAGATAGGTAATTCAATTTTCTATTTCCCTCTGCAACATCTATCAGTTTTTCAGATTCTGAAAGAATTAAATCTATATCGCCAGAACTAAGGTCCTTTATAGATATTATATCTCTATTAAACAAATTACTCATCTATATCATCTCTGCTATCTTGTACATTATATTAAACATTTTCTCAATATCTGCTATGAACTCTGTTAGCATGTTGTATAATTGTTATTGTATCATATCCGGCATAATTCTTCTGACGTCATGTAAAAATTGAATTTTTCGTGAAATATGAGGAAAAGAAATCTGTATGCATATAGTGGTGATAGCTATCTGTTCTGTCAGCAGTATCTGTCAATACCAAATTTTATAGATGAATTTCTACACAACCTACTGGTAAGCACATAAAATAATAAAATAAATAGAAAACTTTCTCTATCAATATTATAAAAGGCAATAAAAAGATTTCATGAGTTAGAAATTTTGCAACATGTTGCTATTCAATCGTGTTCATTCATTACCTTGAGCTGTTCAGGGTCGTGTTTTAGAATCCACTGAAAAAGCATTGCTGCATGTTCTTTTTCTTCATTCATGTTGTGTTTTAGTATATGCCTCAATTCGTCATCCTTACATGCCTCTACCCTTTCCATATACCAGTTGATTGCCTGGAGTTCTTCTATAAGTGACTGCCTTGCCCTTTCAAGATCCAATGTTAAATTACTTAGGTTTTCTCTACCTTCATGTTCACCCGTCATAATACATTACCTTGTATAATATTATATAATGTGTGTATATTAATGTTTTTATATTATGTGCTAACCAAACTGAAATTTATGGATTGTTAGGGGAATGGGGGAAGCTATAAAACTCCGTTCTTTAGGAAGGAGATACGTGGGCTTCCTCCATCTTTCTTGACAATACTTTTATATATGGAATGTGCATATATATATTTTATTATGTTCGAGACATATCAATACAGACGGTATCCTGATAATAAAACTACTCAAATATTATAAATGTATTTTCATTGATGCGGTTGTGATCTAGTGGTTAGGATTAAGGCTTCCCATAATTGCCTGTATGGAAATAGCCTTCTGCCCGGGTTCAAAAATCAATTGAAAATCCCGGCAACCGCACTACGTGCATGGACTGTAGCCATTGTAGTCGCAATGTCTGATTATATATATCAACATGAGCATAGGTAAATTAGGGGATGGTGTAATAATAACCTGTCCAGGTCAGATGTTTGGGGTGCTACTGTCAGGCAGCATTGCATAGTTCCATTTTGGATATAATGAATGTGGTTTCATACGTAATTTTATCATATCCTTATCTGAAAATTTTATTTCGGCATGATGTTTATTATCATCCTCCCGAATGCCCTTTTCAATGGTTGAATGTGACATGCCTGTGAGCTCCACAATCCTAGAGACGTCACCCTGGCCTATGCCTAATGCCGTTACAGCAGCAAATATTCTTGCCTGTACCTAATCAACACCTTTGATTACCTTCATGAGATAATCGTATTCAACCTTTTTTATATGTGTAGATCGGCCACAGGGTCTTAATCATCGTCATGTTATTTCTCTACAATCCTTTAATTACATGATATTTATACGTTATCTATATCTGTACCATTAACCGTTAATATATGAAAATACTACATTGATTATGACGATCGGGTGATGGTATATATAAAGAAGACTCTGTAAGCTTTGCAGGATCTATTATGCAGTCGTTCACTTCCATAGGTCCAATGTTAGACATTGCGGCGCTCTTCTCAGTTATAGCAATTTATTCAGGCATTTTTCTACCTGTTGTAGTGTTATTATCATTTCTTCTCAGTTATTCTACAATGAACACGGCATATAGACTTTCTAATGTATTCATTACTAATGGGGGGTATTACTCGTATGTGGGCAAGGTTCTAGGGAAACGGACAGGGGTCTTTACAGGGATCATTTATTTGCTTTATGGCAGTCTTGTCCTGCCAAATATATCACTTTTCATATCAAATTTCATAGTAGCATCAATTGATGTATTTATGCCTGTTCAGTTATGGATGGAGATTATTATAGCAATCATGTTTTCATCAATGATTGTGTTGTTTGTTTCTAGAGGTCTGAAGTTAACAATTAAGTATATTGTCCTTACTGGAATAATGGAGCTGTTTTTCATTCTCATTATGAGTTATCTCTTCTTTGTTCATGGAGTAGTTGGCTTTGGTATTTATTCAGGCAGAAGTTTTGATCTCAATGGTATGTGGCTTGGCCTATTATTCGGCATTCTTGCATTTGCGGGAGGTAGCTCGTCCATCTTTCTATCCGATAATGTTAAAGCTCCCGAAAAGACTATACCCAGATCAATATTTTATTCTTATACCGTATCTGGAGTTGTTATGGTAATATCCTCTCTTTCGCTGGTATTTTTTATAGGGTATGGTGGAATTGTTTCATATTCTATCAATCCTTTTTTTATAGTCAATATGATCTCTAAACGATTTGGAATATACGTTGTTTTAATTTACATATTTTTTACAGTTCTCAGTGCATCAAACTTGTGTGTTTCATATTTAAATGCATTGAGTAATGTAACAAGAAAAATGGTTTCTGATAATTTTTTTGGTACGTTGAAGAGCAGAGATAAAGCAACAACAACGCTGCTTTCGTTTGTTCTATTGCTATCTATAACGTTGGAGTTATTTTCATACAACTATCTAGGTTATTTCAACATGTTTGTTATACTTGCAGGAATTGTCAGTTTGAGTTATATTTTAATTCATGTAATAACCAATATCGCTTTATTGAAAGTAGCTGGAAAGCTTAATAGCTTATCTTCCAAAATACTTTCATTAACTTCCACAATAATTCTGTCAATATCTTTCTATTATTCCGTTGCAGACATCACATTTCCACTAATTCTATCTGATATTTTATTTGGAATATCCGTTATATCTACAATATTAGTAATCACCTATCTATATTGGAGAAAAACAACATACAACTTGATAGAATTTAACGTTAGAGAATCTTTACATCTATCTGATACGGATCCCTGACATCCTCTCCCAGCTAAAGCATCGGAGGTTCTAAGGTAGTTATCGCTCATAACGTTGCCTCTTCAGGGATATCGATGTTCCCTTTGCATACATCCCTGTCTGCATGCAATTGATCTATGCCCATTACGTATATCGGATGCAATGCTATGTTGAACGAAGCACTAGCATTGGCATGATCAACGTGCCCGCAACTTGGACCTGAGTTTGGACATGGTAAAATAAATCCCTCATGAATTGAGCGTGAGCGTTTATAGTATTACCTTTTTGATAATTATTTTCACTATGCATTACTCCATAATAGATTATTTATAGTGTTATTATTACTTATCATGACCTTTATTTGGGGATTGAAAAAACCAAATGATACTGTTCACTACTACCTCAGAAAAACTGAACGTGTCAATGGCAAGCCTAAGGTTACCATGAATATTTATTTGGGTACTGCTGATAAGATCAGACAGGAGAACATGGGGGTGGAAGAAAAGGAGATAATCAAAACAGTTAATATAGATGCTTTAGCTACGAATTAATTTTAATTAATACTACAGGTTACTACGTATGCCAGTACGAAATATTTTTTGATTGACGTCCAAACTCGGGTCTGACACTGTCTTGTTCCAAGAACAATAGAATATTTTTCCTTTAGATGGTGGCTGAGGAGCTTTCCATCCCAGAGGTTCT
>JAMCUS010000005.1 GCA_023379385.1 Thermoplasmatota archaeon | reverse complement strand
GTTGCGGAGCTATCGTCAAGAAGGATCTATCTATAAGAATCCACATGTGTAATAACTGCGGATTAGTAATGGATCGGGATCTTAACGCTGCTCTGAACATAAGAGAGAAGTACATACGGCATGTGTGGAACTCTGTAAAAATGCCTGTGGATGTTCTGACCTCTACTCATCTAAATGAGCAAGCTGGAACGATGAAGCAGGAAGAGATCATTTAATTTTGTCCCAATGCATTATTAATAGTTATTGTCTGCAGTTGCTCTGTTGAACAAATGCTAAATTGGATTGGTAGACTATTGTAGACTATTATATTGGTTATTAAATATTTATATGGGGTCAATACAGACTAAACAGAATAAGGTTTTGATAAATTTAAAAAATCGTCAAGTCAGATTTATCCATTACAGTAGCTCATGGTATTTGAAATTATGTTGCTATATAGAATATATAGTGATATGATAAATATATGGGAAATATATAAAGATATTTCTGTTGATTCCTTATTCGGTGTTAAGAATGGTGAAAAATAGAGGTGAAAGCAGTTATAGTGAAAGAAAAAAGATATTAGAACCGCTTGATGAAGTAGGGCTTAAAGGGTTTCATCTGAAAACGTGGCTTGTTTCTGGAATGGGTTTTTTTACAGATGCCTACGATCTATTCATTATAGGTATGGTTATTGCAATGCTTGCCGGTCCATGGGGATTAACAAAATTTCAGGAAGGATTGCTGGGAAGCACGTCACTCATTGCTGCTGTTTTTGGTGCATTGATATTTGGAAAGTTGCTGGATGTATACGGCAGAAAGGCAATCTACGGTATTGAGTTAATTATCCTTATAGCAGGTGCAGTTTTGTCTGCATTATCTACCAATATAAATCAGCTAATGTTATGGAGGTTTGTACTCGGTATAGGCATAGGTGGGGATTATGCAACCAGCGCCATAATTATGAGTGAATATTCCAACAGAAAGGATAGAGGCAAACTTGTAAGTATGGTTTTTTCAATGCAGAGTTTAGGTCTTCTAGTGGGTCCTCTTATAACAATGGGATTATTGAGTACGTCACTGAGCATAGGAATGGACTGGAGAATTCTTTTGTTGTTAGGAGCAATACCACCTCTCTTTGTAATCTATTACCGAAGAAAAATTGCTGAAACACCGAGGTTTGCTCTTGGTGTAAATGGTGATGTACATACAGCTAGACAAACCGTTATGACTCTTACAGATACAGAAACCATACCTAAAGTGGATGGTAAAAATGTAGCAATAAAACAGAGCCCGTGGATGCTATTAACCAATATAAGATACCTATTGCTCGTTATAGGAACCGCTCTCAGCTGGTTCCTTCTGGATTGGGCATTTTATGGTAACAGTATATCCTCATCAGCCATAATGGCTTCTGTTGCTGGCAAGGGTGCAAGTTTATATACAACAGCATTGTATACCTTCATAATATTTGCGGTATTTGCATTTCCAGGTTACTGGATTGCTACTGCCTTAATGGACAAAATCGGTAGAAAGTTCATTCAGGTTCTGGGGTTTCTGGTTATGGGCATCAGCTATATGATGCTTGCCTTCATACCGGCAATAATGTCAAGCATTATACCATTTATGGCTGTATACGGAATAAGCTACTTCTTCATAGAGTTTGGACCCAATGTTACCACATTTGTATATCCATCAGAGGTATTTCCTGTAAATGTCAGGGGTATAGGCGATGGTATGGCAGCAGGTGCAGGAAAATTTGGTGCATTTCTGGGAACACTTTTATTTCCAGTACTGCTTATAATGATACATTTAAATGGACTTTTTGCCTTTCTGGGCATCATATCGTTGATAGGTGTAGTCGAAACCATAATACTGTTACCGGAACCAAAGCATAAAAGCCTGGAAGAAGCATCTGGAGAGCATCTGCTTGAACAACCCTCTGAAATTTTAAATATGGAAGACGAACTTTCCTAAACCTTTTACATTTTTATTTTAAAGTAATTTGTATTCGTAAAATTCAGATTTTTTAGAAGAGAGATACAGATGATTCCTGTATCACAGCATTTACATTCATTTAAACCATAAATAAACTGGACGATTGGAACTTACAAATTAAGGTTATATCATCAACATTGGTTTCTTTAAACCATTTGTATCTCAAAGATTCAGATAATTCAACAATTAATGATAAATTGATAAATATAAGAAAGAATATATTGATAAATGTATTGATAACTGAAAAAAATCCTTCAACAATCAATACAGGGTGTTTCCATGAAAAAGACTCTGATTATATCTGTTACATTTATGATTATACTAACAATATTATTGATCTCTTCTATCTCTTCTCTATGTACAGGGTCACATATTAATTATCTTAATAACAGGTACGTGATTACCAATGAAAAAAAATCTATGATGGCTATTGCCAGTGAATACAATATAGAACATGATAGTCTGTACAGCTTTTATATAAAATATACACTTTTGTTATTCAATAATACACTTGTAAATGGTCCATACAGCGGAAACGGAAACAATACTATTGATCCTGCAGGCATATCGTATGACTATGCAGATCACACTGTATTTGTGGCAGAGATGGGTAACAATACTGTATCTGTGGTAAGTAGCATTACCAACAAAGTCATCGCGTATATCTATGTTCAATCTGAACCGATGGGCATTGCCTATGATCAGGCCAATGGACTGGTATATGTTACAAATTATAAAACAGATAACGTCACAGTTATAAATGGAACTACATATAACATTGTTCAAGTAATACCAGTAGGTAAAAATCCTGATAACCTGGTCTATGATCCATACAACGGATACATCTATGTTGCTGACTACTATGGTAATAACGTCACAGTTATAGATGGAACTACCAACTCTGTTAAGGCAACAGTATATGTAGGCGCAAATCCATACGGACTTGCCTATGACTCATCAAATTATAAAATTTTTGTAACCAACTATGGAAGCAATTCCGTCACAGTTATAAATGGAACCTCTGTTGTTTATACCATACCCAATATAACATCTCCTTATGGTGCTGTTTATGACCCCGCAAATGAATTTTTATATGTTGCATCATCATCAAATATATCGGTGATAAATGTGGCAACTTATTCAATATATACCATAATTCCTGTTGGAAATGGTCCTTTCCAGGTAATCTATGATCCACTGAATCAGTATATTTTTGTTTCTAATTCTATGTCCAACAACATTACAATAATTAATGGAACCAGCAATATTGCTGAATATACAGTCTATGTAGGGCATACTCCATCTGGATTGTCTTTTAACCCATATAATGGATATGTATATGTATCAAACACAGGTACAGGAACTTTATCTATAATAGCCGGTACGATATATACACCAGTACAAACATATACAGTAACATTTAAGGAAAATGGACTGCCCAACGGTACGTATTGGTATGTGGTTCTTAATAATTCTGAAAACACTTCCGTGTCCAGCAATATAACTTTTTCAGAACCAAATGGAACATATCATTATACTATATCTGCTGTATATGGATACATAACAAAACCGGGTAGTGGAAACATAACAGTAACCGGAAGCAATGTATCCGTCAGCATACTGTTTCAGTCGTATTCACAACAATATTTTAATATTTCTTTTGTGGAAAATGGATTACCTAAAAACAGTACCTGGCATGTAACCTTGAACAGCAGCATGCAATCAACAACCTCAGATATTATAAATTTTACAGAACTGAATGGTACCTATTTTTATCAGGTAAATTCTGAAAATGGTTATTATGGGAATCCATCTTATGGATATGTAGGTGTTAACGGAAGCAATATAATAATCAATATAACTTTTATTAGAATTATCCCTGAACAATACAAGATCACCTTTGTGGAGAGCGGGTTACCAGCAGATACCAACTGGAGTGTAACATTAAACGGAACCACAGAAACCTCATTCAATAATACAGTAACCTTTTCAGTTACAAATGGAACCTATTCATACAATGTATCCAGAATTTATGGTTATGTAATAAATCCATCTCAGAATGCGTCTGGAACCATAATCATCAACGGTAAGGATGTCAATGTCCAGATCTCTTTTGTATCAAATAATGTATACATTGAAAAGGCAAATGCATCTTATTTGCTTGAGATTGTTGCTATAGCATCCGGCATAATCATTATATTTGTATTTATATATTTATTTGTATGGCAAAAAGGTCTGTTTGACAAAATCAGAAAGAGGAAGGGCAGTGTTAGCAAAAAGGAAGAGGATAAACAGGTATCAACCTCTCTACCACAATCTCTAAATAAAATTGATAATATAAAACAGGATGAAATGGCCAAGGAAAAAGCTGATAATACAGGATTTCCTCCCCTGCTAAGACTGAGCAAAAAGAAACCATAATCGCCATTTATCAATGAGGAAATAATTAATAGATTGAATTAATTTGATAAATTAATGATCAAATTATCTGTAGAGGTAGCCTCTTTGACTCTGAGAAACCCGCTTATGCTTGCGTCGGGTGTCCTTGATGAGTCGTATGAATCCATGAAAAAAATATGGAATTCTGGTGCCGGAGCAGTTATAACCAAGTCCATCGGTAAGACTGCAAGAGCAGGGTATCCCAATCCTGTGGTGGTCAATGAAGACGGTTACCTGATAAATGCAATGGGACTCCCAAATCCAGGAATTGATGACTTTATAAATATTATTGAAAAATTGAATAATGAAAAGATAAAGGTTATTACAAGTATTTTTGCAGAAAATGGTGATGATTTTTCATATTTAGCTAAAAAAGCAGAACAGTACAGTACTGCAATTGAGCTAAATCTTAGCTGCCCACACGCAAAAGGATTGGGTGCTGAAATAGGTAGCAATGCCGACAATGTATATGACATTGTAAAATCTGTGAAGAGTTCTGTAAAGATTCCTGTTTGGGCAAAATTAACACCCAATATTGCTGATGTCTCAGAAATTGGTATAGCGGCTGAAGAGGGAGGCGCAGACGCAGTTGTTGCTATAAATACGGTGAGGGCAATGGCTATAGATATAAAAATAAAAAAACCTGTACTGTCAAACAGGTACGGTGGTATGAGCGGGAAGGCTATAAAACCTGTTGGCATTGCTGCAGTTTATAAACTGTATGAATCTGTTAAAATACCTGTGATAGGTGTGGGTGGAATAGAGTCATTTGAGGACGTAGTTGAATATATGATGGCTGGCGCCTGTTCTGTAGAAATAGGTACAGCTATTGCAAGATTTGGTGTAAATTTATTCAATAAAATTTTAACAGAGTTACAAATCTATATGAAAGAGAATGAATATGATAGCCCCAGAGAGATGGTAGGAGTTGCACATATTAACGGGTGATGTGATTGAGACGGGTAACAGTTATAGAAACAGTTGAAAGGGAAAATAACAATACAATCACTGTAAGATTCCGTGATGATCTGTGCGTGATGCCTGGACAATTTTATATGGTGTGGTTTCCACCAATAAATGAAATTCCTTTATCGGTATCCTACAACGGCAAATTGAAAGGAGTTACTGTAAAAGGTATTGGAAAATCTACCAAAAAAATAGTGGAAGGTGCTGTTGGAGACGTTATATCTTTAGATGGCCCATATGGAAATTATTTTAAACCGTATGGGAATAAAATTTTAGCCATTGCGGGCGGAGTTGGTATTGCATCCATAATTTTGGCAATAGAGTCATTTCATTCAATGGGGCTCGATATAACCACAATTATAGGAGCAAAAAAGTATGATGAACTGATCTTTATGGAGAGAGCCAATATATCAAGTGATACGTTTATTGTCACAACAGATGATGGCAGCTACGGGGAAAAGGGATTTACAGTCAATATTGCAGAAAAGTTAATTGCAGAAAAGAAATTTGATTCAATAATCACCTGCGGTCCGGAGATCATGATGAAAAAGATTGTAGATATTTCACTGAAAAGCAATATAAAGGTATATGCATCTATTGAAAGAATTATGAAATGTGCAATTGGCATTTGTGATTCATGTGTTTTCGGTGCTTATCATATATGCATGGATGGTCCAATATTTACAGGTGAGCAGTTAAAGGATATACCCGATTTTGGCAAATGGAAACATGGCTTTTCAGGCGAGAAAATAAAACTGTAGATTCTATAAATCATATGAGTGGTTTTTTGCATTGAACGCATACCCTGACCCTATTCCCACATGGTTGGTGATAAACTGCATTGCAGCTGCATTTTAATATTGGCAAATCTTTTTTTATATGTCCTTTACATACGAAACAGATCTCATTACCGGATGCCTTCATAAGTTTAGCTTTTGCAGGTTCTTCCTCTTTTTTAGTGGTTTCTGCAGCAGGTGGTAAAGGTGGTTTAACTGTCTCTGGTTCCTTTTTTATACCTGTTGCTATCTGTGGATGTGACACCTCAAAACTTTTTTTATATTCTGTTATTACGGCAGATCCCCCGTAAGCGTCTTTACCCTCTATTTTAATTCCCAGTGTTTCCATCTCTTTATTAAATACCATGTTGAATCTCAGTTTTTTGGTATCTCCCCTTCTTAACATATTGATTTTTGGAATTTCCTCAAGAACCGTATTTTCTGTTTTCACAGATATGTCTACAATATTAACATCACCAGTGTTCTTCAATATATATTCTCCCCAGGTTGTTTTATTAATTTCAATTTTATCTGTCATAACTATGTTCATTTCTACAGATTTTTTATAATTGGCAATATATTTGTTAATTTCATCAAGTATCTCTTTTGCTTTATTCATTGAAACATCATAATCTTTGTTAAGTATGTTATATAAATTAATAAGCTTATCATCCAGGTCTTTTATATCCATTCCACTTTCTTTCATCTTTTTTATCCTGTTTTCTATGTTAGAAACATATCCGGAAATTTCTTTATAGGTATGCATATTCTTATTCATTTTATTTTCTTCAACATTCAATAATGTTAAAGCATCAATTAATTTTTTTTCGTTTGTCAGTTTCTTAATATTTTCAAGAAATGAGTTCAGATTTATTGTTATATTTACACCCATGTTTTTTGCAGCCAATGTTTTTATCCTCAAATCACCACTTTTTTGAACTATTATTTGAAAAAATGCTTTTTCACTGGAGTTTTTTATTTTCATATATGCATCATAGGAATCTATTAACAGACCTTTCTCTAGAGATTTTTCAAAGGTTTCCTGTTGCTTTATATATTCATCGTATGAAATGTTTCCACTTTTGATTATATTTATTATATCCCATATCTCATTCTTTTTATTAGATAAATTGTCTTTTATACCCACAAAAAACTCTTTATGAAGAGTATACAGCAATTCAAACGACTCTTTAAGTTCTCCTTTATCCATTAAAGCATTAGCCTCTTTGAATTGATTGGTCTGACTTTCTGTAAGGATAAGAAGAGCGGTTGCTATTTCGGATTCCTTTTTAACTATCGGATATATTTGTAACGGATCCTTCAATTTTTGTTCAAGTTCATTCAGATCAGATATAGAAATTTCATAAAAACTCTGTTCAATATCACTCTTACATTTTTCCATTATATTATCAATATCTTTTATTATTATTTTGTTATTTATATAAAAATCATAAAGATCTTTTAAAGATGTATATTTTTTCCATAAACTCTCTTCTATGTCTTGTTTTATCTTTACATGCTCCTCTCTGTGATATTGAAGGATTTTTTGTAAATTATTCAGTGTATCATTGAGATCATAATCATTTTGAATTGCAGTTTTGATCACATTTGTTAACCGTATATACTCACTGAATTCTTCAGGAAGTGTAGTTGATATGGGCTCATATGTCAAATCTTTCTTTATCTCTTTAGGTACTGTTTCTGCAGGAATTGATACCTCTTTATTTACCTTATTTTCCAGAACTTTTTTTGAAACAGTTTCTGTTACTGATTTATTACCTTTCATATTATCAATAACTTTATGGCTTGTTTTTGCAATTTTTATACCTGTTATATAATCTCCGTTTTCTGCTGCTATCCTTGTTTCTTTAAGATATTCTCTCACCTTAGTTATATCCATACCTTCTGCTCTTAATTGTGTGAGATTCTGTTTAATATACTCTATTTCCTCTTCTACTCCAGATTTGAGAGATTCATTTATAAGTATCTGTGCCTGTTTAATAACCTTTTTTGCAAGATTTTCTTTATTTTCCTTTATATATAGACTTGCGGATGAAAGCAAAGCATTTATTTTGGCATTCTCATCTCCTAAGTACTGATGAAACTCAGCTACTGCATTGAATAACTCCGATAACTGTTTATCAGGTGGTAAATCATTTTTTGTATAAATAATAAATCACACTCCATGAATATGTAATCTGTTTACATTTAAAAATTTTTTCTATATTCATATAACCGAAATGAACTGTTGAACCATTTTTTATTTCAAAGATACGTCAGTGTATCCAACTGTCTGAGTATAGGTGAATTTGTGCGAGAATTGTTATATATTTTATTAAAAACTATTCAATATTCTGATTTCCGGTAACCTTTATTATTCCAATTTGTTTGCTATCTTTAAATCATTCACTATCCTCCTCATCTAATCCCTTCGCAATTAAAAATCCTCTGGAACGTTCAGAGTATTTGTATTCATTTACCTTATTCCAGAATTCTTTGGAATGGTTGAGATATACCAGATGCGTCATTTCATGCATGATCACATAATCAAGAACCCATTTAGGCATCTTGATAAGCTTATCAGAAATTCTTATGGTTTTCAGGATTGGTGTGCAACTTCCCAGTTTTCTGTGCTGGTTGGAAACAAACTTTATTGTTCTGACTTCAAGCTTTCCCTGAAAGTATTTTCTGTTGAACTCATTGAATTTGTCTATCAAATAACCATCATCATTGATCTCTGCATTAAATCGTTTTATTTTCAACTTATGCACGATTTCATCAATCATCATTGATTCTTCGTTTTCGCTTAATCCTGTAGGAATACAAATAACAATCTTATCTTTCACCAATTTTGCAGAGATTGTTTTTTTTCTTTTTTCACTTCTTATGATCTCTATTTTTATTGGGAATTCAGTTGAAGTCATGAATGCATATTGAATTTTACATATTTATTTGATACTACTCAATCTGATATGCAATTCCAATGATCTATTCACAAGCTATTTTAACCACACATAGTCATTATTCACTTAACTTCATCGTCTACATCTATGTGTAACTTTCAGAATTATTCAAATAAAATACTTCAAGTTGGTAGGTGGTATGCACCGACGCTTTAGTCTGGAAGTGAATGCACAATTAGTGCTTAATTGATTAAATAGCCGATAGTATTAGGTGCTAGAAATGCTATGCTATATTCATGTCAAGAAAAGCTAAAGCCATTATCTTGTCTGACAAAGATAGAGAAATATTAGAAAAGCTATCAAAGGGACAGAAAGTGGAGAAGAGGCTTGCATTCAGGGCATCAATTATTCTTGAATGTTCCTCCGGGAAAATGTTGAATGTGATTGCAT
>JAMCUS010000004.1 GCA_023379385.1 Thermoplasmatota archaeon | reverse complement strand
TAAACCGGATACAAATTGAGATATTTCCATCGGTATCTCCGGATTTTTATTAAAGGTAGAGTACCCATTTACCATAACAGCCATTGCATGAAACGTGTCATATACCGTACTGGGGCTGCCTGAAAACTTTATTACAAACGGTGAGGGAGAGTTTGCAATTACAAATCCTTTTGCAATCAGCCAATTTTCAATAAACCTTTTTGCGGACTGCGTTGGACCAAACATTCTGTAAAACTCCGATGAATTTATAAAATGACGATATAATGGATTTCCAGGTGTGTACAGATCATGCAGAAATCCTTTATAATTTCCATGCTCAGCTAAAACAAGCTCCATGTTGATATTATTTGAGGATATTATTTTACCACCGGTAACATTTACATATTTACTATAAATATATACATTGGAAGGGTTGACAGGAACAGATGCACCAGCAATGTTACCAGTTATAACGGAACTAGCCAAAAACATTAGCAAAAAAATCAGTATTACTTTGATTTTCATACGATCTACCAATGATAGTAATTACAGCTATCACCAATATATAGCTGTAGTAAATATATATATTTTTGTAATAGATTGTGCCATGAACGTCAGATATAAAAATAACATTGTGTTAATTAAAATGTTACATATTATCAATGCACAGAATCAATTAGTTGTATGCTGGTTCTTCTTTGAAAAACAGATGCATAAATGGTTGTTAGGTATGGATGATTACATAATATTAATTAGTATAAACTTCATTTATAGCACTATGCAGGAAGAGATGATAGTAACTCCATGGGAGGTAAAGGGAAAGATAGATTATGAAAAACTCACCAAAAAATTCGGAACAACAATTATAGATCAGGCGATGCGTGATAGATTAAAAAAATCGTTTGGAGAACTGCATCCGTTTCTTGCAAGGGGTATATTCTATAGCTATAGGGATCTTGACTGGTTACTGGATAAATATGACGCAGGTGAAAAATTTTTTATATATACAGGCAGGGGGCCATCAGGTGATGTTCATTTAGGCCATCTTCTTCCATGGATCTTTGCGTCCTATCTGCAGAAAAAAGGCAATGCGGAACTATATTTTCAGTTTACAGATGATGAAAAATACCTGCTGAAGGAAGGCAATGATCTTGAGCATTACAGAACTCTTGCGTATGATAATCTTCTGGATCTGCTGGCAATAGGATTTGATATAGATAAGGTCCATGTGTATGTTGATACCGTTAATATAAAATCACTGTACCCCATTGCGCTGAAAGTATCAAAAAAAATAAATTTCTCCACCGCAAAAGCTGTTTTTGGATTTAAAAATGAGGATAACATAGGAAAGATCTTTTATACATCACTTCAATCTGTACTTGCCTTTCTGCCATCTGTCTTGCAGAAAAGGAATATCCCATGCCTTATACCATGCGGTATAGATCAGGATCCCCATTTCAGGGTAACAAGGGATGTGGCACCCTCTCTTGGATTTTATAAACCAGCTATAATACACAACAAAATGCTTCCTGGCCTCACCTCAGAGGGGAAAATGTCCTCTTCAGATCCCTCATCTGTTATATACACTACAGACAATGACAAAACCATAGAAAAAAAGATTAAAAATGCATTTACAGGAGGTAGGGCAACGGTTGCTGAGCAGCGCAGGCTGGGGGCGGACCCGTATATCTGCCCTGTCTTCTACATGTATCAGTATATATTTGAACCGGATGACAGGTTACTTGCTGATAGAGAAGAAATTTGCAAAAAAGGTTCGCTGTTATGCGGGGATTGCAAAAATGATCTCATTAAAAGGGTACAGACATACCTCAACGATCACAGAAAAAAAAGGGAAATTGCAAAAAAAGAGGTTGACAGGGTTCTTGTTAGGGATTGATCCCGGTTGCTTTTCTTATTACTGCTAACGGCAACAGTGCACATTTTACCCTAGTGGATCCGACAGGGACCTTGAGCAGCTCTATAACCTCTTCCGGTTTTATAGCAAGAACCTCCTCTATTCGCATACCTTTGATTTTGTCTGTCAGCATGGAGGCCGATACCATGCTTATAGCACACCCTTTGCCTGTGAACTTGACATCAGTTATTCGCCTGTTTTCATCAATTTTAATATATATATTTATTTTATCACCGCATAATGGATTTGAATCCTCAGATTTCAGATCTGCTGACTCAATTGTTCCAAAATTGTGTGGATGGTCATATATCTCCATAAAAATTTCCGAATAAAGTTCGTCAAAACTCATGTTCTGAACACCTGTTTAACCTTCTCAATACCTTTCTCAATCATTGCAACATCCTCTTCACTGTTATAAAAATAGAGACTTGCCCTTGCCATTGCTGTGACATTGTACCGTTCCATCAATGGCTGTGCACAGTGATGCCCTGCTCTTATAGCGATGCCCAGGCTATCAAAAATAGAGGCTACGTCATGTGCATGTGCCCTGCCTATATTGAATGAAAAAAGAGAGGCTCTGTTTTCATGTGGTCCGTACAACGTCACGTTTTTCATTCTATCAAAGATCTCCATACCCATTTTTGTGAGAGTATGTTCCCTCTCCTCTATTTTATTCATACCGATTTTCTTCAAATATTGAATTGCCTTCTCTAAAGCAATCGCACCTGCTATATTGGTAGTGCCTGCCTCAAATTTCTGGGGTAGATCATTCCATGTAGCGTTATATTTATGCACCTCCTTTATCATATCCCCACCACCCATGTAGGGCGGTATTTTCTCAAGAAGATCGTATTTTCCCCACACAACGCCTATACCTGTTGGAGCAACCATTTTATGACCCGAAAATACAAGAAAATCACACTCTAGGTCATTAACATTTACCTCCTTATGAGGTACAAGCTGTGCTCCATCCACAACCAGATATGCACCTGCATCATGCACCTTTCTTGCTATTTTTTTTATATCAGGTATTACGCCAAGTACATTGGATGTGCCGGTTACTGTTACAATTTTTGTATTTTCATCAATCATATCTAGAAACGAATAATCTAGCGTACCGTCGTCATGTATATCTGCAAATATAAGTTCTGCACCACTCTCCTGAAGAAACTGCCACGGAACGATGTTGGAATGATGCTCCATTATCGTTGTAATTATACCTCCTTTTTTACCGTTAAAGAGATACTTCCCTAGAGAGGAGGCGATCAGATTGAGACCCTCTGTAGACCCCCTGACGAACAGAATCTCCTCTGGCCTGTTGGCACCTATAAATGACCTTACTGTTTCACGTGCTTTTTCATACCTGTCTGTTGCCTCTTCACTCAAGGCGTATACTCCTCTGTGCACGTTGGCATTGCTGTTTTTGTAGAATTCCATCAGGCCATCCAATACATATTCAGGAATCTGGGTTGTGGCTGCATTATCCAGATAGATCAATCTGTTTCCATTAAACCTTCTGTTCAGAATTGGAAAATCGTTTCTTATAGATTCCCAGATATCAGACATAAACATATACCTCAATGACCTGCATATCTATACCATTTATCTTCTATATACTTTTTCGTACCTGCATCCTTTATCATATTGACAAGATCATATATAAACGCCTCTTTGAAAAGTTCATAAGCGAGGGTATTGTCAATGCCTCTTGAATTCATATAGAAGAGTTTATTATTGTCTATTTTTTCAACTGCCGCCTTATGTTTTGCCTTTACCTCACTGGTCTTTATAGACAGAGTTGGTAAGGCGTTGGCTATGGCATTATCAGATAACAGAAGGGATTGATCCTTTAAATCCGCTACGGATCTCACAGCAGATCTCTCTATTTCTATATTCCCCCTTAAAACGGTTATGGAGCTGGCTCCTGTTACGGATTTCATTGTGGTTTCACTTTTGCTGTCATGTCCTTTATGGGCAATGTCAGCAATAAGTTCGGATTCACTATCCACATCATTTATGAGCATGTTACCGTATGATATGGAGGCCCCGTTCATGAGTGATGCATCAATTTTACTGTGCACCCTGAAGCTTCTTTTAATACCGTTAAATAGATTTATCGTAGAGCCATCTTCAGCCACAATTCTGATTAGAATAACATCCCTGCTTCTTTCAGACCCTTCATATATTATGGACAGATTGAGGACTGCATCCCTGTATAAATGGACGTCAATTATATTGGATAACAGTCCGATTCCATTATTGACCAATTTACAGGTTATGTTGACATGTCCATTTTCATTCACATTTATCAAATGCCTTCCAGAGGTTACGGCCTCGCCTGGATCTGCATACCCTATTATTTCAACAGGTTCTTTAATCTCTGCATTTTTATCAATATTTATAAATACACCGTCAGATAGATAGATTCTGTTCATAGCAGTCTCCACAGATTCCTCATCAGGGTATGGTGAATCATAGAGATTTTTTTTCATCGCCTCAGCTACTGGCATAATCGTGCTGATACCGTTATCTATGATGATCTTACCAGATCCTATAACGTAACTGCAGTAAGTATCTGTTGTAGGATATACGGTGGATTGCTTAATACTTATGGAATTATCAAATTTGCCTTCTTTATCCGGATATGCTATATGCCTGGTGTATCTTTTTGAGGTCGGGGAATCCGCCAGTTCTTTCCATCCCGCTTTAACCACTGCTTTAAGATGATCAATAACAACATCAGAGCCTGGTAGCTTTTCAGATATCATTTACCCCACCGCACCCATTTTTGACATCTCAAGTTTTATAAGCCTGTTCAGCTCAATGGAAAACTCAAATGGTATCTCCCGCATAACATCATCCAGAAATCCCAGTACAATCATGGATTTCGCCTCCTCCTCCCTCAATCCTCTTGAGGTGAGGTAATAGATCTGCTCTTCACTGATCTTTCCCACACTTGCCTCATGGCTGAGAGTGGCCGTAGGTTCATATATTTCATTGTGCGGATATGTATCCGATCTTGACTTTTCATCCATTATGAGAGCATCACACTGGACATGTGATTTGGCCATATATGCACCCTTATTTATTCTTATGAGGCCTCTGTAAACAGAGGTACCACCACCCATGCTTATGCTTTTCGCTATAACCTTTGATGAGGTGTACGGAGCGTTGTGTATGACCTTGGCACCACCGTCCTTCCATGTATTACCCTTACCAAACGCAATATTGAGATGTGATGCTGTTGCATATTCACCCCTGAGAACAGATGAGGGATACAACATTGTAATGTAGGACCCCAGGCTGCCACCTACCCACTCCATCTTGCCGTTTCTCTCAACCCACGCCCTTTTGGTATTCAGGTTATAAACGTTATTGCTCCAGTTCTGAACAGTGGTATACCTTGCCTTCGCATTCTCCTTTACATAAATCTCTACAACCGCACTGTGCAGTGAATTGGTAGTATATACTGGAGCGGTACAACCCTCTATATAATGTACTGAGGAATCTGGTTCGGCAATTATCAGTGTATGCTCAAACTGTCCTTCATTATTGGCATTCATTCTGAAATAGGTCTGCAGAGGCATATCCATCTTAACACCAGCAGGTATATAGGCAAAGCTACCGCCACTCCATACAGCACCATGCAATGCACTGAATTTGTTATCTGTATTTGGAACGCATTTCATAAAATATTCTTTTATAATATCTGGATACTGTTGCAGGGCAGAATCCATATCCATGAATATGATCCCTTTATCCTCCCATTCTTTTTTTAATTTTGCGTATACCCCTTCAGATTCATACTGGGCTATGCTACCAGCCAGATATTTACGTTCTATTTCAGGTATGCCAAGTTTTTCAAAGGTATCCTTTATTTCAGTTGGAACGTCATTCCAGTTACTGGCTTTGTATTCATCAGGTTTTATGTAATAAATTATATCATCAAAATTCAGCTTGCTCAGATCAGGTCCCCATGCAGGCATTGGCTTTGATAAAAAGATCTCATAGGAACGCAATCTGAATTTTAGCATCCATTCAGGTTCCTTTTTCATTCTGCTTATCTCTTCTATCAATTTTTTTGATAACCCTCTACCGGAGCTATATGCATATTTTTCAACAGTTTTGAAGCTGGTATCCATCTCCTCTATCAATTCAGTTCACCTCTTTAAAACTCTCATAGCCGTCTGCCTCAATTTTCTTGACAAGTTCGTAACCACCGCTCTGCACAATTTTTCCGTTTACAAGTATATGCACCCTGTATGGTGGGGTAAGGTTTTCAATAATTCTCTGGTAATGCGTTATTAAAATAACAGCGCTGTTATTTTTCAAAAGATGATTTATCATATCTGATACCTGCCTTAATGCATCTACATCAAGCCCGGAATCGATTTCATCCAGTATAATAAGTCTGGGTTTCAGCATATAAGCCTGAAGCATTTCGGATCTCTTCTTTTCCCCACCTGATAACCCTTCATTCAATGATCTTTTGGAAAAACTGCTGTCTAAAGCCACCATCTTCATACCGTTCTCAAGCATAACCTGAAATTCCTTCAGGGTTGTATTTTTCCCAAGTGAGGACTGTGCAGACCATATAAATTTACTCAGGCTAACACCGGGTATCTCTACAGGATATTGAAACGCAAGGAATATGCCTTTTCTGGCCCTTTCATCCACACTGATATTGTTAAGTTCAACATCATCAATACGTATAGTTCCATCCTCTATTCTGTATCTGGAATCACCCATGATACTGTTGGCAAGAGTGCTCTTTCCAGAACCATTTGGCCCCATGATTATGTGCAGCTCCCCTTTATTTACCATCAGATCAATACCATTCAGAATTGTATGGTTATCAATGCATACCTTCAGATTATTTACAGCAAATTTAAGGTCATTGTCATCCATTTTTACCATCCTCGTTATTTTAATAACAAAATAGAGTATTTAATATTTTTTACATGTTTTTTCTGTTTAATGTGTTTAAATAGATAAAATATATATAGTTAAAATACGTTGTTATTGTTGATGAAGAATGGATTGGAGATACTGCTGGGTGATACAAAGGGAAGGATTATGCGTATACTTTTAGACGGTGATAGTTCAATAGTGGATTTAACCAGAAAATTAAAAATAAATCAGACAGCCATGAGATCGCATTTAGATAAACTGGAGAATGATGGATTTGTCACTTCATATAACAGACCTAGTCCTGTAGGCAGACCTAAAAAATATTATGTTTTGACAGATGCAGGTTATGATCTCTTTCCTAAAAGATACGAAATGCTGTTTGATGCCATGATCTCGGCTATAATAAAGAATGAGGGAATTGAGTCTCTCAAGCATTACATAAAAGAGATTGTCAGTACAATAACTGCCAATAAAGATATACACAATGAAGATAAAGAGATAATGATGAATGAGGTTGTTGGATATCTCAACGATATAGGATTTTATGCGGAGGGTTCAATAGATAATAAAAATCACGAAATTACAATAACAAGGAAGAACTGCATTCTGAGGCAGGTAGCTAAAAAAAGACCGGAAATCATCTGTCATATTTTTGAAAAGGAGCTTATAAACAGATATTTTGGAGATGGTAGATTCAGGATTATAAGTGGTACAGGCAAAGAGAATAATCACTGTGTAACAAAAATAAAATATTCATGATGAAAATGGTTGGGTGCTCAGCTACCATTCATGATCCCGGATATCTTCTTGAGCTCCTCTATCATTGCTTTATCCATCTCATTATTCAGTTCATTGAGGTTTTTATTCAGCAGATCGGATGCAACCTCGTTATCCAGATAATGTTTTTTGATGAAATTTTCCACTATATTCCACGAACCTACCCATAAATTTACGTTATCAATGTTTGGGTTATCGTATCTTATGATAACACCGTAATTTTCTTTTTTAAGCAGATCCTTCAGATAGGTAATGTATTTAATAATGATTCCTTTTTCCACTATATTATGTGCGATTAAAGTTTTTAAATATGCCCATCCAATGTATCGAACCTTAAGATTATCCGCCTGCAATATGTCAATGTAAGAGTCAACCCTGTCAACCAGATCCTCTTTCTTAACAAGCTTCTCATTCATGTATTTGATGGATATATCCCAGAATATTTTTCGCATAGCCAGGTTATCTATTTTTAATGCACTTATCAGTTGACCTGTTAGTGGCTTCAGATCATTTTGCTTTATGATGTTGCTGGAAACAAATGTGCTGGCGTATAACCATGCATATAACCGGTTAGTCATTACCTCTGATCTGAGCAGTTCTATGATGTATTCCTTTTCCGCACCTGTGATTATTTTATACTTGATGAGATCAATAACATTGGTCCATATCCTTATTGCTACTCTATTTCTTTTACTGTTAAGTAGAGAAATGATAAAGTGTCTGTCAACCCTTGTGATTATACCGGTATCTAGCAGTGTAAAAATATTGGTCCATGCATTGTGCATAACATACAGGTTTATATCCACAAGCATATCAAGAAAATGCTCCTTATCCTTTTTTGTAATTATGTCGTACTTTATAAGATCTGGTAGCTGCTTCCATGGCGAATAATCCTCTGAATAATCATTTCTATAACTTTCTAAAAGCTGTATGTATTGATTATTATAAGGCTTTATATCATCAGGTGTTATTATTTTACCATCCATAAGTTCGATAACATTAATCCACCCCATATTTCTTATGTAGTTATCATCATGTTTCAGAATATCTATATAATATTTTACATTTGAAATAACATCTGTTTTTGTCAATACTTTCAGATCAAACAGGTCATTCGCCACATGCCATGCAGTTATGAACAGTGTGTAATCACCATCCGTAAACGATTTATCATTTTTCAATAAGTTTATGGCGTACTTTTTATACGGTTGAACATTTTCGATTTTCAAAAGGTCACAATCAATAAGATCACCCACGAGTTCCCATGCATGTATCTGTATCTTTTTTTCACCCTCCTTAAGCAGTACCAGAAAGTCCTCTATGTATGGCAATGCTTCAGTCGTGTCAATTATTTCATAATCTATGAGAACAGTTAGATACAACCATGCCAGTGCTCTGTTTACTGGATTATCTATTTTAAGCAGTTCAATAAAATCAGGTATATACTTCGTGTATTCATTCTCATCAATATACAGATCTTCTATCTCAATAATTTTCAATAAAAGGTTCCAGCATTCTAACCGTAAGTCCATATCAGCTGTTTTAAGCAATTCGTAAAAAAAGGGTAAAAGGGAGCCAGTATCATTATCTCTTATAATTCCAAATGAGAACATATTTGAAAATGATGACCATGCATAAGACCGTATGGTTTCATCAGGATGCCTGAGCAGATCCATAAAATAGACGGTATCACTTTCAGTTATAATATCAGAAACAAGTAAATCTTCCAGTGCAGACCATCCGTCTGCTGCTACCTCATAATTCTCTTTATATGCAAGGATGGATAGATAATATTCCTTTAATTTTTTGATTTCTTCAAGTTCTGCACTACCTAATAGCTCAATTTCCAATAAACTTTGTAAGGTGAATTCCCAGCAATCCGATCTCAGTTTAAAGTCATCAGACTTTAATAGATCTGTGAAAAAATTCAGATTATCCTTCAGTTCATTCTTTTCAATTATGTGATGGGGAATAAAATATTCATTTTCAGAGAACAATTGCCACGCCTCATTTCTCATGTATAAATTATTATTTCTGAGCAGGTTGATAAAAAAAGATTTATCTTCAGATGTAATAAAACCTGCATTTACAAAACCCGATATAAAAGTTAAGGCACGGTTCCTTGTATTTTCATCCTCATTTTTGATCATATCAAACAGAATATTTTTATTATGTTCTGTAAAAATTTTCAATTTCATCATGATCTGTATGGTATATTCAGAGATATCACCCCATGCCCGCAATCTCTCTGACATATCATTATCTTCAATAAAAATTTTGTAAGATTCCGTATATTCATTCAGTTCGTTTATATGGATAACTTCCTGATCAATTAATACATCAGCTAAATTCCATGCTTTTATTAATGTGTCGTGCCTGTTACTTTTGAGCAGAGATAAATAAAATTTTTTAATGGCAGTTAAATCGTTTAAATAAATTATATCGGTTAGATCATCCTCTACCACAGATTCCCAGCCTGTTAATCGTAATGATTCATTTTCACTGGTCAGTAAATTTATCAGATCCTTTTTTCCGTTTATATGCAACGCAGATCTGTCATATGGTGCATCGCCTGCTGATACGGTTTCACTCATATTTTACCTCTTTTAATTTTGGTGCGTAATGGTTTTTCGCATTTCTTGAACAACATGATTTATTTCTTATTAACAGGAGTTATTTTAATTTTGTTATTAATATTTGTATTAATTGTAAATATATCATCATTGCCATCTATCGTTATTAAAATAGCTTTTTTTCTGTAATATTCTACAAGGGGATAGGTCTCTTTATAATAGATCTCCAGTCGTTTTTTAATGACTGCTTCTCTATCATCCTCTCTGATATACAGCTTATCACTGTGACATACAGGGCAGGTGTTATCCATTACCTCAGATTTTCTAAATGTATTATGACATGCTCTGCACGTTAATCTATTGCTGAGTCTATCAATTATTACGTCATCATCTACCTTTATGAAAAAGACATGATCAACGGTTAAAACCTTATCAAGAGATTCCGCCTGATGTATATTTCTTGGAAATCCGTCAAGTATAAACCCATTTTTTGCATTGCTTATTTTCTTTATAACAATGGAGGTTATAAGGTCATCCGGAACCAGAACACCCTGTTTCATATAGGATTCCGCTTTTTTACCCTCTTCAGTTCCATTCTTGACTGCATCTCTGAGAATATCACCTGTTGATAATTGTTCTATTCCTAGCTTCTCTGCAAGCATTTTGGATTGGGTGCCTTTGCCACTGCCCGGTGATCCCAACAAAATTAAATTCATAATGGGAATCAGTAACACATTATATTAAAATATTTCTGAAAAGATTATGAGAAAAATGTTAGTGTAATGCCCGTTGCTCTTTATTCAGACCATTTTCAGGATCACCAGCTGAGATTCAGTTTTTTTGTAAGTTCATATTTTATGATGTCATTTAGTAATAATGAGAACAGTAGCGATAACCCGATTACTGTAATTGTATCTATCAATGGAATACCTGTTAATTCAGAAAATCCCACCGTTGAAATGATCGCAATTACGGCCATATCAATCAGGATCGTGACAAGCAGAGGTGTGCTCGGTACAGATTTCCAGAAATGGCCTCTTTCACGCACAATTAATAAGGTAAACATGCCTGAATAAAACAGAATTTCAAATGTATATGTATTGATTTTATTAATGTTGTGCAGATGCAGTAAATCGAATCCGGCGTAGAGTATTACGAAGGATTCTATAACTACCAGTATACCAATTATAATTGCAATTTTTGTAAGTCCAGTTATATCCCATTTATCAGGTTTTCTGGACCATCTAACGTTATCCGTGGATAACGATAAAGTTACAAAATCTACTGCAAACAGTATGAGGACAATATCAAATGCGGATGCTATGTACATGCCTGTTATTAAAAATGCAAGAGAAACAAAAAGTACAATCTGAAATGTCTTAATAATTTTATTTAACGTCCAGGTTACAATTCTCTGATAGATTTTCCTACCTGTCTTGATAAAGTCAACAATTTTTGCCAATCCTTCTGTCGTCAATACCACACTTGCAGCACCTTTTGCAACATCTGTTGCACTGCTTACTGCAATGCCAACCTCTGCCTGTTTAAGTGCAGGAGCGTCATTGACACCATCTCCAGTCATGCCTACCAGATGCCCGCTCGCCTGTAACGTTTTAACCAGTGTATACTTATCCTCCGGATAAATTTCTGCAAATATATCGGCATGTTTAACGCTTTCTACCACTCCAGGGGTTCCTTTATTTAAATCATCCCTGATTGATGAAACACGCAGTACCCTGTCACCGATTCCAACTTCACTGGCTATCTCCTTAGCTACCGGTTCCGAATCGCCCGTAAGCATTTTGACTGATATTCCAAGATTATTTAGTTCTGTTACCATCTGTTTAGAATCCTTTCTGGGTGCGTCGTATAAAGCTGCAATACCCACAAATTTGGATACGTTATCCTCCTCGATGGCTACAGCCAGTGTTCTGAATCCTTTCACAGCCAGGTTGGTTACATTATCCATTATGTTTTTATGCACATCTGGAGGGTTTGCACAACGTTTTGATAGTTCGTTTACAGCACCTTTGGATACCTTGATAATTTTGCCTTTATATTCAATCAATGCTTCGGTAGACCTCTTGGCAGGATCAAAAGGTATGTATTTTTTCTGTGTGTATTCTTCACAGGTAACCTTTTTTTCCGCTGCATAGTTCAAAAAGGCAATATCTATGGAATCCTGTGTGGATTCATTGGATGCCAGACTGCCGTATCTTATTACATCCACATCCCTGTAATCACCAACTGGTATTACGGTACTGACGATTAACTTATTCATGGTTATGGTACCTGTTTTGTCAGAACATACTGTATCCATGGAGGCGGCATCCTCAGAAGCGCTCAGACGTGTAATCAAAATTCCCTTTTTAGCCATTTCTAAAGAGCCAAGTGCCATTGTTATTGTAAACATAGCAGGTAACGCTACTGGAATGGCTGATACAAGCAACACCAGTATCAATGGTAGAACGTTTATTATGTTTATTCCTCTTATTACAGAAACAACCACTACAATAGATAACGTTACTCCTACAATGGCTATTAACCATTTTACTACGTTGGATATCACATCCTGCATGTGCAGTTTGGGACTTGCCGTTTGTACAAGCTCTGTGGTCTTTCCAAAAAAGGTATCAACACCTGTAAATAGAACAACACCGGACACCTCACCATGTTTTATGGTAGAACCTGAATATAATATGTTATTATCCTCTTTGATCACGGCCTGTGATTCACCGGTAAGGGCGGACTGGTCTACCTCTACCTTTCCTTCAATTATCTTTATATCGGCGGGTACAAAATCACCCTGTCTAACTCTCACTACGTCACCGGGTACAAGCTCTCTTGCATGATACAGCCCCCATTTTCCATTTCTGACAACCCTGCTGTTTACCTGAAGCTGTTTTTTTAGCAGTTGCAATGCATTTTGAGCTTTTAATTCCTGTACAAAACTTATGATGGCATTCAGCATTAATAAGGCAAAAATTACATACAGATCCACATACTTTTGAAGAAAATAGGATATAATAATTGTAATTTCCAGCATCCATGGCGTGGGCCCCCAGAATTTTTTGATCAATTTAACAACTGGGTTAACCTTTTTTTCCTCTATTTCGTTTAGACCGTATACCTTTACACGTTTCTGTACTTCTTCTGTGGTTAATCCTGATTTTGCATCAGTATTTAATTTTTTAATTGTTTCCTCTGCAGATAGTTTTTCATAACTTTTCAGTGTATCCTTCTTTTCGTTGGGTTGTTTCATAGTGGTATGCTAATGCATAAATGGTTAATTATATTTTCTCTATTCCTATGCCTATTATATACCGTTACTGGAATAAATTTTTAGATGATACAGTTCTATTATACTGTCTTACAAATATAAACTTTTCAGTGCTTAGTGGGTTCGACGTAAAATAATACAAGAAATTATTATCCATATAACTGTATATAATCAACATAGCTCTGCTCTACTTTGCTTCAACATTTATACATTTCAATATGAGATTTTTTATTTGTATATTTCACCCAAGAAACCATAATAATCATCTACATATTTTATACATTATAATAAATAATAGGCATATGGTAGTAATTCAACCAGAGGGCAGTAATTAGCATATGTCCTCATGATGTACAACGTCATAATACTCATTTCCAAAATAATTGTGTGAATGTAAATTATGCATCATTAATTCACAACATTTATTAGTAAGAATATTGTATTTGCTCACTGAAGTGTATGCTAAATGCGTAATACAATCATGTGCAGCTGTGAAAAAGAATTTTTGAAGCATAAATGGAACGGATTACAATACTGCTGTCAATGTTAAAGGTGATTTGCATGAAAGATACCCCGAACATCCTTTTGATCATCGTTGATACACTACGCAAGGATGTATTAGCAAAATATAATGGAACTGCAGTAACACCATGTATTGATAATTTTTCAAAGGATGCCGTGATCTTCAAAAACCCGGTATCGCCATCTCCCTGGACCGTACCATCGCATATGTCCATATTTACAGGGTTATATGCGGGAAAACATAACGTTCATGAAGATTTTTATTACGGTGATAAAAATACACTGGATAAGATGTATAAATACAGAGGTAAAACAATTGTAGATGATTTAAAAGGGCGTGGATACAACACAGTTGGATTTTCCGCCAATCCATGGCTTTCTCCAAACATTGGCTTTATCAAAAATTTCAATTCATTCACATTTTATTCTCCGGAATACCTGTCTGCAGACGAAATTGCCATGGTTAATGATTATAGAAAAAAATATGGAAAAAACAGAAAAAAAACAGCAATTAATTTGATGCTGAAAGGAAATATTAAGGAACTTAAAAAATATTATAATATTTATAAAAAAATAATGAATAAGGATCATCCATACAGAAAAGGAGCAGATTTAATTGTTAATTCAATAATGGATAGCTCATACAGAGAACCTTTTTTCATGTTTATCAATTTTATGGAAGTTCATGACCCTGTTTCTAAATGGGAACTTAATAAAGACAGCAGAGTGCTAACATACATGGATATTTTAAAGAAAAAAACGATTCCAGAAAAAATTATAGATGAAATAAGAATGGGTTATAAAAAGTCTTTAAATGCCGTAGACCTGGAATTTGGCAAACTTATGAATTTTCTAAAAAACACGAATAAATACGAAAATACGTTGATCATTCTTACCTCAGATCATGGACAGGCATTAAAAGAACCATACCGATTCCCGTATTATGGACACGGTAATTTTCTGTATAATGAAATCATAGAGGTGCCATTGATAATAAAATTTCCTGAAAATAGAAAAATAGAACAAAAAGAGGGGTATCAAAGTTTGACAGGTATTCCAGATATTATAAAAAATGCTGTAGAAAAGAATTTTGAAGATACATTAACTAACGATGTTTCTTTCAGTGAGTCTTTTGGGCCAGTACATGATATAGATGCACTGATAAAAAACAGAGTATTGCCTGAGGAATTGGACTATAAAGAACTTATTAGAGAGATGTTTTATCCTAAAAAAGCTGTTTACAAAAAAAATTATAAACTTGTAATCAATGGCATTGATGGAAACGTTGATGAATTTACATTCAAAAATAATAGAATAGATATAAAAAATCATAAAGAAATTTTCGATGATCTTGTAAATGAACTATACAATTTCAGGGGTAATGAGCGATTTCAATTACCGTAAATTGGTGATCAATTTTTTAGAACTTGTAACATATGTAGCGTAACATGCCCGTGCCGGGATTTGAACCCGGGTCTAAAGCTCCGCAGGCTTCTAGGATAATCCATTGTAGTAACATTTCTGTTATAACTACCCCACACGGGCGAGATCATCTTACTTATAAGGATTGTTTTAGTGACATCCTCTCCATGGATAAAGCAACAGGGTTTTATAGCCTTCCCAGCTCCTCCTGCTTTCAATGGCATTCACTTGTCCAGTTTAACGTATGCATTTATTTCATGTTTTATTATATTTTTAATCCTGTTTAATCAACTTTTGCATTACTTTTACCAGGTAAATCATCAGAACCGACTGATGAAGATTGTTCCAATTCAATATACAGTTCGCATGATTTACATATCTCTTTTACAGATGGTTCTCCACATATTTTGCACGTATTTATAGATTCCATTGGATATCTTTCCTGAAGCATAGGTAAAATAGTTCTATGTGCCTGAAGTATGGAGTGCCTGGTACCGGGCATTCTTTCCTCCAATTTATTCACTACCTCTCTGTATATATTTCTCATAGCCGTGCTGTAATAGGGACATGATGATTTATGGAATTCTATTCCAGTTATATAGGCGTACATATACATCTCTTTTTCAGGTATTGTGACTAAAGGCAATAATCTGGGTATAAGATTTTCCTGTCTTATGTTGTGCGGTCCCAGCCTTGATAGACGGGCAATATCTGCTTTTGTAAAATTCATGAGAATACTCTGGGAGATATCATCAAGATTCATGCCCACTGCCAGGTAATCTGCGTCAAATTCTCTGGATATGATATTCATAGCTTTTCGTCTCCATACACCGCAATATGTGCATGGTGTGTAATCCTTTTTTTTAATTACAGTATCATCCATGGTGATACCATATATATCTGAAAAGGATATCACCCTGTGTTCAATATTAAGCATTTCTGCAAATTTTTTGACTTTTGGTACTGTTATGTCTCTATAACCAGCAATTCCTTCATCAATGGTAATAGCAATAAGTTTCAGATCAGGTATGGGCGGTACTACCTCTTTTAGAAGTTTTAACATACCCATAGAATCCTTGCCACCTGAAACGGCTACCGCAATTCTATCTCCTTTCTTAAACAGCACCTGATTTCTGAGGTTTTCTCTAACCCGTTTTTTTATAAAATCGATAAAATGCATTTCACAGTAGTTACTTCCACTGTATCGTATGTATATGATAGAATCTCTTTTACATAAACTGCATGCAGGCTTATCCATTATAATTCACTCTTTTTCCATTCCTTGAATCCATTCTCAAGACTATATACATTGCTATATCCCTTTTCTCTTAAAAGATATGCAATAAAACCACTTTTCATACCGTTATGACAATATATGATCACATTTTTACTGCGATCAACCATAGCATTTCCAGACATAACCTCTTCTGCAGATACATTGATAGCGTTCTCTATATGCGACATTGAATAAGAGTATTTGTCTCTGACATCATATATTATTATATTATTACTGTCTATTTTTTTCCATTCTGATAACATTTTGCACGTAATGAAATAGTTACCATAATCAATTTTTGAAATGTTATTGTTTCCACTTTTGCTGCATACATTACATGCAGGATTTTTTCTGATACTGATGATATTCATATGGTAGTTAGTGCCATTAAAAAGCAGCAGCTTACCTATCAATAAGTTATTACTACCTGTTATAATCTTTATGGCTTCTAGTGCCTGTAACGAACCAGCAATAGATGCAGACGGTGCAAGGACCCCTTCATCACATCCTTTATAATCCTGATTTTTTTCACCAAAAATGCAATGATAACATGGTCCATGTCCGTGCCAGAATGTTGATATCATTGCGTTGAAATTATTTACAGAGGCAAAAATTAATGGTTTTCTCAGAGATACAGATAATTTATTAATGATGTTTTTGGATTTGCTATTATCAGTGCCATCTATGATAATATCATAATTTTTTATGATGTCATAACCATTTTTAGGATCAATATATGTATTGTACGGTGTAATTTTCACATCATTGTTGAGGGCCATCATCCTGTTTTTGGAAACAGCTACCTTAGACATGCCTACATCCATTTCTGAATAAATTGTCTGTCTTGTAAGATTAGAAAGTTCAATAATATCACCATCTACTATTCCAATGGACCCAACGCCTGCTGCAGTTAGATACTGCAGTGCTACAGACCCAAGGGCACCAATTCCAATAATAACTACAGATCCCTTTTTTATTTTTTTTTGGCCTTCAATACCAATTTCTTCAATGTTTATATGCGATGTGTAACGATCAATATCTTTAATCATACGTTAAGACAATATATAATCCGTATATTTGATATTTACAATTAACTTGTGACACATACTCTACCAGGCCAAACCATCGGAGTTTTACAATCCACAGTTCCTCCACTGTTTTCAGTAAGAAACGGACATATACAGGGCATTGTCAGTAGCCATACATATAAAAATTGAATAATTGATACATACAGGTTAGATTGGAAATTTAAGTTTTACAGTTTTTAGAAGGGATGTTCTCATATCAAATGACCTTATCAAGTGATTATTTGTATCAGCGATATACAACTTGTTTACGTGGATCTTGACGTCAGAGGGTTCATATAACCCGAGTATATCGCAATGTGGATCATCAAATCTGCATACAGAATGTACATCTTTCGTTCCAATAATTGTCTTCATCTCTCTTTTTTCAATGTCTATAAATCTTATAGCATTATTATATGTATCTGCAACATAAATATTGCGATTATTGGAATCAATACCAATAGGATGCTGAAGTTTTGCATTATTTAGTGCGCCATCTTCATAACCAAATTCAAACAGTCCTTTGCCTACAATGGTACCTGTGTAATGCTTTTTAAGATCTATGAATCGTATAGACGAGGATTCACTATCCGCGACATACAGCATATCCTTTTCCATTGACAAGCCACTGGGCTGTGCAAATCTGGACTCCATTAAAGCACCATTCACAAGATTTTCAGTTCCATCTCCTGCATAGGGTGATACCTTCTGGCTGTTTATATCAAGATACCAAATTTGATGTAATCCCGCCATAGCTATAAAAACTCTATCCTTATACATGGCTAGGTCCCATGGCGAACTTAAGCTACATGTTCTGCCGGCTACCTCTGCGCCATACCTGATATAGCCACCCTGAGTACCTGTACCAGCTATTGTAGTTACCTCCTTTTTTTTGAGATCAATTTTCCTTATTGCATGATTTTCAGTATCTGCAACAAATATTGTATCTTCATCAATCCACAGAATTCCCTGTGGCCTAAAGAAAGAGGATTCATTAAATCTTCCATCCAAAAATCCTTTTTGGCCATTACCGATTATATCAAGTATATTGCCATTGTCTATTGAAGCTATAATAATTTTGTTATGATTTGAATCAGATATAGCAACTCTGTCATCATTTTTTGAACGTGAAAAAGATAATTTGCCAGGATAATAAAATAGCGTGGGCTTATCACCATTTTTACCTTTTTTTATGGTAGGAGGTTTGCTGCTCAATACCTTATCAATTCTGCCTTTTTCTATGATTTTGTCAATGATCTTTTCAAGATACATTTGAGGTATCTCTTCTTCAAATCTATATAAAATTTTTTGTTCAGGATCAATTATGACGAAGGTTGGCCATGCCTTTACCTCATATTGTTCCCAGATATGCATTGATTCATCTACAATTACTGGATGTTGTATATCATATCGATCAATAGCTTCCTTTATATTTGCAGGTTCTTCCTCATTGATAAATTTAGCTGAATGTACTCCAATAACAATAAAGTTTTTATTTTTATATTTCTCTTCAAGATTTGATAGTATAGGTAACATGTGCATGCAATTAATGCAGCAATACGTCCAGAAATCTAGAAGTACCACATTTCCCCTCAATGAGCGAAGCGATAAAGGATACGTCGTATTTAGCCAAATATATCCCTCTGGAAATTCAGGTGCTGTTTCACCTGTCATGTTATAATCAGTATTAAACATAAGATACAATAAATATTTAAAAAATATAAAGGTATTCTGTTTTAGTACAAATATATAGAGCAAATCATTATAATAACTAATCATCCTGAGAATATATTTCATTTTGAGCAGGTTTTGTTATTCAATCTGCTACGTTTGCATGACGTAAATATAGCAAACATGACACAATAAATAACCATGTAATAAACTCTATAGCAACAGGAAATCCTATGTATGCTGTTATAAAAGAATGAAAAAATATAATAATGAACACATCAAATGCTAGTAATAGATCAATAATAGAGAAAAAAATTGCTCCGAACATAGATACTACAACAGAAAATGTTTTATGATATGAATAAATTGCATAAATTATAGATCCGATTGGAAATAAAAATAGTGAGAGCATTATAAAATACATAGCATTGTTATATACAATACTAAAAAATAATGACATTGTGGATGTAACAACAATTATTATAATAGATGTAATTACAATAACACTACCAATTGTTCTAATAATTTTATTAGACACGATAGATTATAGATTTGATATTATAAAAACCTTCTCTTTAGGAGAGTCATGCTAATCATGAATTTAAATATTATTAATAACATAAATATTGTATTTAAATTTTAAAATAAAATTATATAACCTCTTCCACTTCTCTCTCCAGGAGTGCGTAGCTCTGTTTATCTACACTATCAGGATCAATGGATATAAGAACGACAATGTTTTTGGTAGCTATCTGATCCTTAATGCCCTGAATAAGTTTAAGTATAGATAAAAAATTATTGTTGGTTATAAGATATTCCAGATTATCTAATAAAACAACGCCGTTATCAATGGATTTAATAAACTGGGTCATAGTCAATGATAATTTTTCAAGTTCCTTTGGCTTTATATTATTGATACCATCTTCATTGGTAAGCCATAATACTTTTATACGTTCTATAGGTAATTTATATTTAGAAAAAAGTTTTACAGCAGGCATTCTGGATATGCATAAAGCATCCATGTTATTGTAAATTAACCATGAAAGGATGGAGTATGCCTTTGTCATTTTCTTAGATGCTATCAGGTAAACATATCCTTTTTCAATCTTTTTTATTTTATTGCTTATCTCCAATTTTACGGTATTATTCTCGTTAGTTATTAACCCTTCTGCAACAGCTGCATTAAACATCATTACAAAATTTTTTTTATCCGTAAGTTTGTGTAAAATAACCTTTTTCTTGAATTCCTGATATGGCATTTCACTCTTTCCTTCAAATAAACTGGAGATCATAGAAAGATCAGAGGTATTGTTTTTTACATAAACTCTTTTGGTTGATTCTATAAGTGCAGCAACTAACACAACGATAATAACCATGGCAGATATCAGTGCAATGATAAGGATGTAAAGATAGTCATTATTTGAGGTACCGATAAGCATGGAACTGTTGGTATTATTTTTTGATGTACTTTTGGATGGTTTTAATGGAACTTCGTATATTGGCAGAATAATGGAGCTGTTTATGTAACCATTCTTTGATGCATTTATCGTTAGCAATGTAAGTGCAAATGTACTGCTATTTCCCGTATATGAAATATTATAATAAGATATTGTATCGTTACCATTTTTACCAATAAATAATACTGAAAAATTTTGATTAGATGATTTTACTGAAAAATTAACGTTATTCAAATGCGTTGTATTATTAAAGCCAGATAAAGAAAGAGAGATATTACCATCACCCGTAATATTATCAGCAGAAAGGTTATACTTAATGGATATTTTCGATAGATATTGAGCCGGATTGACATGTATAATCTCTGTTGTATTGGTGAATGGATAGAGATATGTTTCATTATATGACATATTGGTGGAGAATTGCAATACAATGATCATTCCAGATTTTGTATACGGTGCGTGTAACGAAATTGCGCCATTACCGTATTGATCCGTGAAAACAGTTATTTTATCACTTCCATTTGCAAATGACCTGTTGCTGGAAGATGATATCAATACTGGATAATGCGAGGCATTGATAAAATTTCCATAGAGATTTTTCCAGTAGACGTGGAAGATAATGGATACATTGCTATTGCTATTAACATAGGATGGTGCATTTATACTTATATTGGCAATGCCATTTTTTACGGCAAATAGAGATCCATTTTGAAGTATGCCGTATATGGTGCCATTAAAATATCTTATTGTTGAAGAACTTATGGATATGTTATAACTCCATAAAAATTTCTTATCTGTCAAATTATAAGAACTTAACGACCCATTGGATAAGGACAAATACAAAATATTTCCAGTACCACATATTGACTTTACAGTACCACCAATATGCGTTATAAAAACAGATTTATTTGTCGTTACATTATAAATTGCGGATGAAGTGTAGTTATTAACTATGACATATGTATTATTTTTATAAATATAGGGATTAACATTAATATATCCATATTCTGCAAGTTTTATCATTTTTACTGGTGTAAGATTATATGTAAAAATATCCACATATGGCGTATAATGTGATGAACTGTAATTTGATGAATAAAACCTAACGGTAGTGTTTGCAGTACTGGATATAATTGAAGGAGAGGCAAAAAAATTAACATTTTTTGATTGATACGCAGATGGAGAATAGTTATTATTTGATAAACTGCTGCCGTTTAGGCTGTAAAATATTGAACTGTTGCCAACACTCTCATAGTTGAATGAAAGATAGAGAGAATTATTGTACCATAACCCCTTTCTGCTTACGCTTCCAGTTCCATGCTGATCCTGTAGTACATAATTTGAATAGCTCTGTGTACTAAACTCATATATATTTTTTATGCCTGCATTGTTCCCATCAATAACTACGTAAAAATAGGGTTTGACTCCCCCCAATGGAGAGGTAGCATATACATATTGATTTTTTGCTCCAGGATATGTAAAGTTGTATGTGCCCAAAATAGCACCTGTACTGCTATTTAACCAGTACAAGGCAGAGTTATAAACTGATGTCCCGGAATGCTGAAGTACTGGATCATTTCCTGCAATAACAACTACGTTTCCATAAACAAGGGGTGTAGTATTGAACATAATTGACAAAATATTTGAGTCAAAGGACCATATCAAAGCACCATTGAACTGATTAAATGCGTATACGGATCCATTACCACCTACGTAGATTGTGTCATGATATATGGTAATGGACGATGAACTATACGGTATTGAAGCTGATTCTGCAATATTAATATGATACTGCGATACCCATGAAATCGAAGGATTCTGTACAGATTCCTGTACAGATTTCAACGATAGCCCATATTGTGAGAATAAAGATATAAGAATAAAAAAAATTATAACCGCTGTTCCATATAATTTTGTATTTTTCATATATCTCATTTATCCTAATATTATATTGTTACTTATAGAATATATTCTTTTCCAATTTAATTTTTTGATACAATTTTTATTACGTCACCCATTGTAGCAGTATAATTATGACCTATAACCATTCCTGTCTTTGCATTGATAGCTTTTATAAAATTATCTCCCAGGTCTGTATGTACCTTATACGCAATATCCCTGGGTGTTGCTCCCTGTTTTACAAGTATTGCGTCAGGCAAAATATTGCCAGAACCATCTGTATATTTGCCTTCATCCTGTACAGGAAAAATAACAACATAATGCAGCAGATCAAATACCAATTTTGTCAGAGCTTTTTCTATGCCGGTACTTTTATGGATTCCCAGATACTTCTCAATCTTTTCCAAAGCCATTTTCTGTGATGGATTCATCTCTTTTACGTATTGAAATACAGATGCTCCAGCAGAATAATCAATAAGATTATGCTTTGCAGCTTTTTTCAGGGTAAGTTCATAATCACCGGATGTAATAACTACTTTGTTACCGTACTTGGATTTTATAAAATCAATATTTTTTTCTGAAGATATATCTGCTTTATTTCCAGCGATTATTATCGGTTTGGATTTCTCCAATAACGTTCTTGAAAATATAAAAAACATTTCCTTGCTCCAGTTATCTATGTTATTCAGGTCCACTGAAGATTCTCTAAGTGCTGAAATTACTTCTTCTCTGCTGATTCCAAGACCTGCAACCTTTTCTGCAATAAAATCTTCTATCTTCTTCCCCTCTAGTGCTATTCCCCTGCTACTCCGTTTCCATCCCCGTTCTATGATGCCTTCTACCCAGTATGCCAATTCATCTATGAGATATTGGACTTCTTTATCAGGATCATACGTACCTGGTGACTTGATTTCTCCCGTAAGAGAACTGCTTCCGGACAGGTCTATCACATGTATGAGTCCATCCGCTTTCCTTAGGTCATCTAAGAATTTATTGCCGAGACCTTTGCCCTCATGTGCTCCGGGAACTAGGCCTGCAACATCAATAATTTCAACAGGCACATACCGTATTCCATTTTTACAATATCCTGCACGTGGATTGCAGTGATCCGATACATCTATGTGAGGACATTTTATTGGAATATAACCAACACCTCTATTAGGTTCAATTGTTGTGAATGGATAACTAGCTATTTCTACAGGAACCTCTGTCAATGCTGAAAAAAACGTACTTTTGCCAGCATTAGGTTTTCCAACAATTCCAATTTCCATATAACCATTAATTGATTATTAATATTTATCAATATCTATTATGACAACAGAAACAGATTGACAATACAGAGAAATACCTCTGCTTCAAATACTTACAGATGCAACACAAAATTATACTAATTATAATGCAATATACTAACGGGTGATTTAAAATGAAAAATCTACAACCGATAATCAATATAGCAGAAAAAATAGGTATTGATGAGGAGGATTTAATAACATATGACAAATACAAAGCAAAAATTTCTCTTAATATCATAAATAAGATTAAAAATAACAGAAATGGTAAACTTATAGTGGTGACTGCAATTACACCTACGGATGACGGAGAAGGAAAAACAACTACCTCAATAGGACTGGCACAGGGATTAGCCTCTTTGAATGAAAAAGTTATGGTTGCATTGAGACAACCTTCACTTGGACCTGTTTTTGGTATAAAAGGAGGTGCTACAGGAGGTGGTAAATGCAGTGTAGAGCCCATGGAGGATATAAATCTGCATTTTACAGGAGATTTTCATGCAATAAATTCTGCGCACAATCTACTTTCTGCAATGGTAAACAGTTCACTCTATTTCAAAACCATTTCAATTGATCCAAAAAAAATGTTTTGGCACAGGGCTATAGACATGAACGACAGGTCACTCAGAAGTGTGGTGGTAGGGTTAGGTGATGAAAATGGTTTGTTAATAGAAGATAAATTTGATATATTACCTGCTTCTGAAATAATGGCTATTGCTGGACTTTCACTGAATTATTCCGATTTAAAAAGCAGGCTATCCAATATTCTTATAGGTCTGAATAATAAAAAAGAGCCTGTATTTGCGAAAGATATTAGAGCAACAGGTTCAATGGGAGCACTTCTTAAATATGCTATACTCCCCAATTTGGTTCAGACCACAGAACATGTACCAGCCTTTGTACATATAGGACCTTTTGCTAACCTTGCATACGGTACAAATAGCCTGATAGCAGATAATATAGGAATAAAATTGGCAGATTACCTTATTACTGAAACAGGTTTCGGAAGCGATATGGGATTCCAAAAATTTATGGATATGATAAGCAGAATTGGTTCTCTGAATGTAAACCTTGCTGTGCTTGTAGTATCAATAAAAACACTTAAGCATCATGGGGGTGTAAAGAAAGAGGCGATCCATATTGAAAATATTGAAGCACTTGTAAAAGGATATGACAATCTAAAAAAGCATTTAGATATAATAAATTGTTTTGGTGTTCCTGTTGTTGTTTCCATTAATAAGTTCAAAAACGATACCAATAATGAGCTAAAAGTTTTAATGAATTTACTTGAAAAAGATAACATAGAATACTCAATAAATGAAGGTTATGAAAAGGGTTCTGAAGGAAGCCTAGATCTAGCTAAAAAAGTAATTGATAAAATAAAAAAAGAAAATGTCAGTCAATTCAAATACACATATGATATAAATGATGATATAGAAATGAAAATAGATAAAATAACGAATAAAATATATAATGCAGAAGGGGTTATTTTTTCTAAAAAGGCTATTGAAGATCTCAGGACCATAAAATCACTTGGTATGGACAAGCTTCATGTAATAATAGCCAAGACACCGAATTCAATCTCAGATGATCCTAACAAGATAGGTAGACCCAACAACTTTAAGGTAACTGTAAATGAAATAAGAATTTTTTCGGGAGGGGGTTTTGTAGTTCCTGTTATGGGAAATATATTAACTATGCCTGGTTTAGGTAAAACACCTGCCGCTTTCAATATAGATATTGATGATGAAGGCAATATTACAGGTATATTCTAGCAACAGTTACTGGATTGATAAATCACCTAAGGGATTACCGGATATTAAGATAGCAAAGATTACTGCCTGATAGCAGCACTTTCAAACATCTGACTTGGATATGTTATTATTACACAATCCCTAACTATAGAATGAAAGCAATATGAATGCATGTTATAATCTAAAACATATAAAACCACATAAAAAGTGTTAAATAAGATACAGTACCTTTTCATTATTAGCAAAGGGATTAAAATGGAAGATGTTATTATTAATTTTTTGAAAGATGTAAAGTTAAGAAATCCTATTTTGATACAGGGATTACCAGGTGTAGGAAATGTAGGAAAACTTGCAGTAGACTATATGAAAGATGAATTAAAATCTATCAAATTTGCAGATATTATTTCCAAATATTTTCCTCCGCAAGTGCTGATTGATCACGACGGAACAATACGGTTGGTAAATAATGAATTGTATTATTATAAACATTCTGGTTCTGGTAAAGGTAATGATCTGATTATGGTTGTAGGTGACTATCAAAGCCTTACTCCGGAAGGACAATATGAACTGGCAGACAGGATTATACGAATTGCAAAGAATATGAATGTTAAAAGGATATATACTTTGGCTGGCTATGCCCATAACGACATTAATAAAAACATTATTAAAATATGGGGTGCGACTAATAACAAAACACTTATAAAAGAGATGGAGAAACATGGGGTAATTTTTAAGCGTGATGATTATACAGGAAGCTTGGTAGGTGCGAGTGGGCTTCTCCTTGGAATTGGGTTGCAATATGGTATTGATGCAGTATGCTTAATGGGTGAAACCTCGGGCTATTTTATAGACCCCAAAAGTGCAGAAACTCTGTTAAAAGTATTCATTAAAATATTGGGTATTAACTTAAAATTTGAAAATCTACAGAAAAAGGCAAAAGAAATTGATAAAATAACACAAAAATTTCAAGACATAGAGGACGAAAATAAAGAGGATAAGGATATATTGAATTATTTCGCATAACCATTTATTGTGATTTATATCAAGATGGTTTTAAAGAATAGGTTCATTATATGTAGTGTAGGCTTTAAACGTTTATCATTTACCTCTGTGAACGAGAAGACCACTATGTTTGGATCATCACAAATATAGAAGATAAAAGCACATATGTTCTTTTCACATATGGCATATATGCAGCAAAGGGGAAGAGAGTAACAAAGAAATTGAAATGTAAGTCAAGAACATCAGAGGTGATAACGAAAGGTAGGAAAAAGATTACTCTACGAGCAACGAATGATAAATGAATGTAAAGTCATGGCGCATATCACAATTATTTAAAGTTATAGAAAATATTATAAAATCAGCACTGCTATGGAAAGAACAATGATAAGTAAGATGCATGAAATAGAACAATTTTATAAAGGAGAAATTTTAGATTCCCTGATGTATAGCAAATTCAGTGAAATTGAAAAAGACGAAAATATGAAAAAGGTATTTATTACCCTTTCTGAAATAGAAAAAAAACATTCTATTTTCTGGAAAACATTATCTGAAAAGATGGGAATAAGATTAACAACAGAAAATCCATCTTTTTTAAAAATTTTTTATATAATTACTATACGAAAGTTGTTTGGATTGGGATTTGCTCTAAAAGCACTTGAAGGAAATGAAGATAAAGCAGTGATAAAGTACTATAACTATTTATTGACTGGCAATCTTAATGAAACGGATAAAATAGAATTAAAAAAAATTGTTGTTGATGAACTTGTACATGAAACTTTTTTTGTCTGGAACGAAGATAAAATGAATATAGACAATGTTAAGGACGGTATATATGGTATGAGTGATGGACTTGTTGAAGTGCTTGCAGCTGTTTCTGGATTTGCAGCCATTATTGTAGACCCATTTCTTGTTGCTATAGGAGGTCTTATCGTGGGTATTGCAGGTACACTCTCTATGTCTGTGGGTGCATATATATCGTCAAAATCACAATATGAAGTTGAAAGATATGACGTTGATCAACTTCGTAAACAGGTCAATGTAGCCAAGGACGAAATGAAAGATAAATTAAAAGATCTTTTTCTTAACAATGGATTGCCAGAGAATGATGCCACAAGGATTTCAGATGTTGTATCCAGTAATGAAAGTGATATGGTGCGAATTCTGTCAAAAGAATATTTAAATTTTTCAGAGAAAAAAACAGAAAACCCTGTTAAAAGTGCAAAAAATACAGGCATATCATACATTATAGGAATGGTCATACCGATAATACCATATTTGTTGGGTATAGATGGTGTTTATGGAATAATAGCCTCTTTCATAATTTCTGCTATTGCCCTTTCATTTGTTGGAAGTTTGATTGCTATTGCCGGTGGTACAAATAAATTCAAAAAGATTTTTGAATTTATTATTCTTGGATTAGGAGCGGCTACCATAACCTATATAATAGGATCAATTGCAAGAATTTTATTTCATATAACAGTGCTTTAAAAACAATTCCTTAACCTTTTCTTTTAGTTACAGAACGCTTTATTGCACCTTTAATAACAACGGTAAAGTATCTTAAAGCAATTCTGATAATATTTTTGTATAAAGAACCGCTATTGCTGTTAATACCAACACTTATCTGGTATTCTTTAAAATTATTTTCTTCTAAATATGTAAGATAACTTATTGTCAATTTATCAGTAAAATGTAATATGCTATTTATGTAGATTAATGCGGTAAAAGTTTTATATCTTCGTTCATATGAAAAAGCATGACTGATGAATATCTGTGATTTATCAGATATATATGCATCATCAACACTGGTACTGTTGGATGAATGTATTCTGTAACCACACGTTATTTCACCGAAGAAATTCATGCTATCTGTTATAGACGCCAGCAAGGCAATAAGGTAATCATCAAACAGCATATCAAAATATTTATCCTTAATTAAATCCAGAGATTTAATTAATACAGAATTATTAAAATATTTATCAAAGAGAATAGTATTACTATCAACATAGTTCCCACCAACCAAATTTTTGAACAATTTATATTGTTTAGGTACATGTGTGAATGATCGGTTGATTTTTTTTCCTGTATCATCTATTAGTTCAGGTATGGAAAAAGCAAAATGCATTCCGTGTTTTTTCATATATTCAATTTTATTTTTAAGTTTATCTGTATAAAGAAGGTTATCTGAATCAAGAAGTGTTATGTAGCTACCTTCTGCATTTCTTAGAAGAATTTCCTGTGCCCTGAACATAAAAAGATGACCTGTAAATATTATTTTAATGGCAATACCCATATCATATATTTTTTCAATGAATTCTGTAATTATTGCAAGGGTATTATCCGTTGATTCTCTATCATAACATATCAATATCTCCAGTTCGTATCCAGGTATTGGCACTTTAATTATGGATTCAAGGGCATCCCTAATATATTTTTCAGAATTGTATGCCCTTACAAGTATACTTATTGTATCTATACTTTTTAATTTATTTATGTGTAAAATTTTTATGTCAGTGTCTTTAGAATAATTTAAAATTAATTTTTTAATTTTTTCAATCTGGTCATTTCTGTATGATACCATATTATTTTGCATGTACACACCATATAACTATGTGATCATTCTGCTTTAACATATATGATCATACCATTTAACTGTTTTTTTTAATCCATTTTCTAATGAGGTTTTTGGACTCCAGCCAAGTATCTTTTTTGCTTTGCTTATATCTGCAATGAATCTTTGAATTTCACCCGTTCGTTCAGATTCTATATGAATATCTGTTTTTGATGGTTTTATTATCTTATCCAAAAGATTTATTAAATCCATCAGAGAATACCCTTTTCCACTACCAATATTAAAAACCTCATTCTCAATATCTGAATTCATTATTTTAATTAATGAATCAACTACATCGTCAATATATACAAAATCTATCAACTTCTTTTTTCCATATAAATAAATTTTTTTATTGTTATTCATCGCATTTATGAAGAGGGGAATTACCCGTTCATAGTCGTTGGCTCCATAAACATTGGTAAGCCGAATTATTGTGTAATTAAGATGATAGCTGAATGAATAACTTTCTATAATTTTTTCTGATGCAATTTTAGATGCACTATACGGATTTCTAGCCGAATAAGAGGCGTCTTCAGCCACAGGAAGTGTTAAAGGTTCACCGTATATTTCTCTCGATGACGTGAATATTAATTTTTTTTCGTATTTAGAACATAATCTTGCAACAATCTCAGTACCATTTATATTTGAATGAAAGGTAAGTTCAGGATCATCTATTGACGGCATTACTCTTGCAAGAGCTGCTAAGTGAAATACAACATCATTTTTTTTAATTAATTTATCCATTACAACAGTATCACAAATATCACTTTTTATAAAAGATACTTTTTTAATTTTATCTATATTATCAAATTTTCCTCTACTGAGATCATCAACTACAACAATATCATGTTTGGAGTCAGCTAACCTGTTAACCAGAAAACTACCTATAAATCCAGCTCCACCTGTAATCAATATTTTCATATTTTCACACAAATTTTAATTACCTTAAACAATATAAATTTAATTAATATCTTTTGATTTATTATAAAAAATATCTCTAACAGGTAACCCATCCATTTTATCAAAAACAATACCATTCAATGAAAGAATTGTTGGTGCAATATCTATCATCCTTATCTTAAAATCATGATAATTTTTTATTATAGATGTGCCCTTTGCCAAAAATATTCCATCCATTCTATGGGTTCCCGTTAGCATCTTGGGTGGATAATCCAGAATAATTTTTCCATCTGAAAAGCCGGAAGAGATCATGGCTTCAAAATCATCACCAACAATAAATAAGTCAGGAGATAGATCCAAATTTTTACCAATGTAAAGTTCCTCTGGAATATATGTTTTCAATTTAATCTCATTCATATTTTCAAGCTCTTTTCTTAGCTTATTAATAATTTCCTTTTTATAACTTATGTCATCCATAATTCTTTTGTTTTTTTTATTAAGGAATATTGCACCATAGATAGGAAACTCATATGCAATAGTCTTTTCCCAGTCAATATATTCTTTAACATCTTCAAATTTTTTTTCAAATCCTACATTTTTGGTAAATTTCATAATAAGATCAAAAAGCCACTTAGATTTCGTAATTGTTAAGTGTTTATCTAAAAAAGGATGTTTTCTGACTATTGCATATATTTTTTGTATTAAAGGAATCCTGGTAGACCCTTTACTTTGTGCATTATTTTTCATATAGAGATAACCATTTTTTAATAACCACTCGTTAATGTAGAAGGTTCTGTATATAGGACCAGCTCCATGATCCGATACAATAAAAACGTTACCATCAGTATTTCCAATATACGATTTTTCAATTTCCATCATGGATGAATCAATTGTATTCCAGAATTTGTTTAATAAATCATGATCTATGTTTTCAATGCCCATTTTTGGTAACTTATATAGGGGATCAATATAGGGCCATAACTTATGTTCAATTCTATCTACCTCTGAGAAAATTACAAATAAAAATTTGGGATCATACTTTTTTATTATATATTTTGTGAGATCTACCTTCTGTTTGATAGTATATATGCATCTATTCAGTATATCATTTACAGATGCATTCTTTAAATCTACCTCTGTTTGATAATCTTTTACTATATTTTTTATCTCTTCTTTAAATTGTTCAGGATAGGTATAATGCTCATTTGTAACAAGCAGACCACCAATATAAACGCCATTAATTCTGAAAGTTGTATAATATGGAAAATTTATTACTGCAGATCTGTACCCCAATCTAGAAAAGTAATCCCATATTTTTTTTTTTTCTACATTATGTATAGCAGGCTTGTTAAGTTCTGGATAAGGTGCATATTCTCCAAAATCAAAAATCCCCAATGTTCCAGGATCAGATCCAGTTGCTATGCATAACCAGCCAGGTACTGTTATAGGTGGAAAAGTTGCATCAAGTATGGATACAGCACCATCCTTTTTGAAATTGTTCATATATGGCATAATGCCTTTTTCCATTAATTTAGACAGTACCCTGAAGGTAGCACCATCTAGACCAAAAATAAGATTATTATTCATTCAAATCAGCATAACATACACAAATATAAAGTTATTACGCTAAACTGACATACTCTCCGTGCTAAATCATCGAAAGTTCTAAGGTCGTTATCGCTCATAACATTGCCTCTTTAGGGATATCAGTGTTCCCTTTGCATACATCCCTGTCTGTATGCAATTGATCCATGCCTTTTACATATATCGGACGCAATGCTATGTTGTACGAAGCACTGGCATTGGCATGATCAACGTGTACGCAATTTGGACACTTAATACACTTCCAAGAACGGTTACCTATCAGTCCATACCTTGAACACTCTTTTGATGTTAATGTTTTTGTTTTTATAGCAAATTCAACAATCTGCCTTGCTTTATTCAGTTCAATGGAGAAATTCCTGCCATGTTTTACTTTATAACTAGTTAGTATCATTTATTATCTCTGTACGCTATGCTGATTATATACCGTTACTAGAATAAATTTTTGGATGATACAGTTCTGTTATACTATCTTGTTTTCTCACTACAATAGTAATAAAGTATCATTTCATAATACCCACGTGGGTAATACAGATATAAACTTTTCAGTGCTTCGTGGGTTCGATGTAAAATAATACAAGAAATTATTATCCATACAACCACATATAATCAACATAGTCTGTATGAAAAACATTATATACTTTATTATATATAATTATCGCAATTTATCTGTTCCCTGAAGGTTGGAGCTTTCTTGCGAAACTCATGTAATGTTGAAATGATCCTGCACATTCATATATAATACTTCAACCCCTAACTCCGCATATTTTGCATGATATACCTTAATATATTATTCTTGTTATAATATATCCGTAGGTTTATTGGTAAAGCTATTAAAGTACTCTACAAGTGGTATTTTTAGTTTTTCCATTACAACCCTCGATTTCCTCGGTACCTCTGATAATATCCATCCGTTTCCTATCTTCAATCCGTGTATCCTTGATAAATGTGTTAATACATCTTTCGGTGAAT
>JAMCUS010000003.1 GCA_023379385.1 Thermoplasmatota archaeon | reverse complement strand
CAGTCCAGCATCAGGATCATTCATAGTGAATGGAGCAAATGTGAATGAAGCAATAACATTTACATTTGTATATAAGGTAACATTCACAGAGAGTGGATTACCTGCAAATACAATCTGGTATGTGAATGTTACTAATTTAGCAGGAATTACAACAGGTTATCAGGGGTCAGGTACAACAATAACATTTAATGAGCCGAATGGGACATACACATACACAGTAGCGACGGGAGACAAAGAATACGCACCCAGTCCAGCATCAGGATCGTTTACAGTAAATGGAGCACAAGTATCAGAATCTATCACATTTAATTTATTTACATACAGTGTAACGTTTACAGAAACAGGATTGCCTTCTGGAACAATCTGGTATGTGAATATAACAGGAGAACCATCACAGAGTTTAACAGTAACGAGTACTACAATACAATTGCCGAATGGGACATACACATACACGGTAGCGACAGGAGACAAAGAATATGCACCCAGTCCAGCATCAGGATCATTCATAGTGAATGGAGCAAATGTGAATGAAGCAATAACATTTACATTTGTATATAAGGTAACATTCACAGAGAGTGGATTACCTGCAAATACAATCTGGTATGTGAATTTATCAAATGGACAGAGTTTTTCATCAACAACGAGCACAATAACATTTAATGAGCCGAATGGGACGTACACATACACAGTAGCGACAGGAGATAAAGAATACGCACCCAGTCCAGCATCAGGATCGTTTACAGTAAATGGAGCAGTTGTGTCAGAATCTGTTACATTTAGTTCAGTTACATACAGTGTAACGTTTACAGAGAGTGGATTACCTGCAAATACAATCTGGTATGTGAATTTATCAAATGGACAGAGTTTTTCATCAACAACGAGCACAATAACATTTAATGAGCCGAATGGAACGTATACATACACAGTAGCGACAGGAGATAAAGAATACGCACCCAGTCCAGCATCAGGATCGTTTACAGTAAATGGAGCACAAGTATCAGAATCTATCACATTTAATTTATTTACATACAGTGTAACGTTTACAGAGAGTGGATTACCTGCAAATACAATCTGGTATGTAAATATAACAGGAGAACCATTACAGAGTTCAACAGGAACAGGTATTACAATACAATTGCCGAATGGGACATACACATACACAGTAGTGACGGGAGATAAAGAATACGCACCCAGTCAATCATCAGGATCATTTACAGTGAATGGAGCGAATGTAAATCAAGCAGTAACGTTTACATTATTTACATACGCTGTAACATTCACAGAGAGTGGATTACCTGCAAATACAATCTGGTATGTGAATGTTACTAATTTAACAGGAATTACAACAGGTTATCAGGGGTCAGGTACAACAATAACATTTACAGAGCCGAATGGGACGTACACATACACAGTAGCGACGGGAGACAAAGAATACGCACCCAGTCCAGCATCAGGATCGTTTACAGTAAATGGAACACAAGTATCAGGATCTGTTACATTTAGTTCGGTTACATACAGTGTAACGTTTACAGAAACAGGATTGCCTTCTGGAACAATCTGGTATGTGAATATAACAGGAGAACCATCACAGAGTTTAACAGGAACAGGTATTACAATACAATTGCCGAATGGGACATACACATACACAGTAGCGACAGGAGACAAAGAATATGCACCCAGTCCAGCATCAGGATCATTCATAGTGAATGGAGCAAATGTGAATGAAGCAATAACATTTACATTTGTATATAGTGTAACGTTTACAGAGAGTGGATTACCTGCAAATACAATCTGGTATGTGAATGTTACTAATTTAACAGGAATTACAACAGGTTATCAGGGGTCAGGTACAACAATAACATTTACAGAGCCGAATGGGACATACACATACACAGTAGCGACAGGAGATAAAGAATACGCACCCAGTCCAGCATCAGGATCGTTTACAGTAAATGGAGCACAAGTATCAGAATCTGTTACATTTAGTTCGGTTACATACAGTGTAACGTTTACAGAGAGTGGATTACCTGCAAATACAATCTGGTATGTGAATTTATCAAATGGGCAGAGTTTTTCATCAACAACGAGCACAATAACATTTAATGAGCCGAATGGAACGTATACATACACAGTAGCGACAGGAGATAAAGAATACGCACCCAGTCCAGCATCAGGATCGTTTACAGTAAATGGTGTGAATGTGAATGAAACGATAATATTTAATCCATCTAGTGTAAAATTATATAGTGTAACATTTACAGAAAGCGGATTACCCGTAGGTACTATGTGGTATGTAAACATAACAGGCGGTGCGTCATATTCATCAGCAACAGGAACAATAACATTTAGTGAGCCGAATGGGACATACACATACACGGTAGCGACAGGAGATAAAGAATACGCACCCAGTCCGGCATCAGGAACATTCATTGTGATTGGAGCACCAGTATCAGAATCTATAACATTTGCATTATTTACATATAAAGTGATATTTACGGAAGGTGGGTTGGCAAGTGGAACTAACTGGAGTGTAACACTGAATAGCCATACCAAGAGTTCTACAACGGGAACCATAACCTTTATGGAGGTAAACGGATCATACAGTTATACAATAGCCAATGTATCAGGGTATACAGTATCACCATTAAGTGGGCATGTAATTGTAAATGGAAAGATTGCATCTATATCAATAACCTTTACTAGTAATATTTCTACATACCAAAATACAATCACAAATTCAGCAACTTTATATTCTGTTATTATTCTGATAATAATCATAATTATTGTTGTTATAGCAGTAGTAATCATAATAATTAAAAAGAAAGGCAAATCTAGCAGTATATCATCAACAAAGTCTATTAACAACCAAAGCAACCAGATAGACGGGATAACAAGTAATGAGCAAATACCACCACAACAACCTCCCGCAATACCATAAAGCTAAAATATAACACAAATATTTTATCGCACTTATTATCCTAAATTTCATATGTATGATATGTGAGAGGGTCACCTATCTGGTAGTGCAGTGAAAGTGCTGTAAAATTGAAAAGAATCTTACAGAGACTTTCTGGGTTGTAGATTAGAACAATACACTCATGATTGAAAGTGAATTTTAACTGTAATTAAAAAAATTAACATCCATATTTTTTAGTATTAGGAATTCTATTTAGTTTTCATGAACAATGAGATACCAGATATAGCAGAGCTACTGAAACAGAATATTGAAGAAGGATCTATGCTCATTGCAAACCCGGGAACTGGAAAGACAACGGCATTGGCCAATAAAGTTATAGAGCTTATAGAAAATGGGGTTGAAGAACAGGAGATTCTCTGTATAACTTTTACAGAAAAAGCTGCATCAGAAATGAGAGAACGAATAGAACGCAAAATAATGGAAAAATCTCTTAGAGTAGAACCTACAAAAATCAGAATACATACATTTCACAGCTATGCCTATGAATCACTTATGAATGAAGGCATGGTTTATGATTTGCTTGGAAATAATATCATAAGATTCTCAATTTATAAATATTTTGAAAATAATAAACTGAATTATTCCAATGAGTATATCATTTCAGAGATTATTCCTAAAGTGGAAAATGCAATAAGGTATGTAAAGAGTTTTGGTATAACTCCCGACATCATTGATATAGAAAAAGTCAAACAGGGATTGGAGAATATATATATTACAAAAAAAATTAATAACATTACACTGGAAGAAAATATGAAATTTTTAGAATATTTTATAACAGCGTATAAAATGTATGAAACGGAGAAGCCTGTTGGATACATAGATTACAATGATATGCTGATAAAATTTTTAAAACTTAAACACAAAAAAATATTCAAATATGTATTAGTAGATGAGCTCCAAGATGTTAACGAACTTGAAGCTACTGTAGCATTGAGCAGTGGAAAAAACATTTTTTTGGTAGGTGATAGAAAACAATCTATTTTTGGATTCCAGGGTGGATCTATAAAAAATTTTGAATTGTTTGCACAGAACGAAAAGATCAAAATTGGGTTTCTGTACAACAACTACAGAAGTGGTCAGCCTATCCTCAATTATGCAAAGGAATATTTTCTAAAACATACCAAAAATAAAGAGGAATATGAGAAAGAATTGAGAAATCTTAAAAATGATAACAAGATCGAAACCAGCATAGAGCTGATAACAACAAATAATCCTGAGATATGTGCTGTAGATAAAGCCGTAAAGCTGTTAAATAGTGATGATTCCTCCGTCATAGCAGAGAAATCCATTGCAATAATCTGCAGAACCAATGCACAGATCATAAAAATCTCTAAAATACTGGCTTCTAAATCTGTTGAATATTCTACAACTACTGGAACCGTAACCTCTGAAGAGGCAAAACATGAGATTATCACATTTATGAAAGGTATATTTTATGATGATGTTGATAATATAATAACTGCGCTTTTTACCCCTTTTTCAGGTCTCTCTTTAAAAGAGGCCTTTCAGATAAATGAAGCCATCAAAGAAAAAAATTATGATATTAATCTATTGGCAAAAGATGCTATGCCATTTTTTGATATTAAAGACAGGTTTAAAACAGTACCACAATTACTGAAATTATTTGAAGAGATCATATTTCCGGTTGCAGTATCTATCGGTAGGGATTATTATATCACTGCAAAATCTATTTCAGATGGAATGTATGAGTTTATAAATACAGTACCAAAACCATCTATAACTGATTTTTTTAATTATTTATCACTGGTTTTTGATAATTATAATGAAACCGGTAAAAAGAGAGGAATTGTATTAACCACGGTTCACAAGGCTAAAGGACTGGAATTTGACAGGGTAATATATATACCTGCAGAATCCAGAGCAGCATTAAGTTTTATAGACGCCTGCGTACACTCTATAATAACTACCACAACAAATTTTGATATAGAAGAAGAACTTGAAGAAGAACCTTTAAGAATAGATTTCGTAGCCTTTACAAGAGCTAAAAGAGCTCTATACATAATTATTAAAGATAATCAGAGACTGTTAGAAAAATATTCTGCTGAAAATATTGATAAAAAAAATATAATAATGGATGAAGTAAAGTTAGAACCAATGAATCAGCGATACGTAGAGGCTTTTTCTCTGTTTGTAAATAAACGATATGATGAAGCAAAAAAAATGGTTAATGTTAAAGATATATGGATAAAAGAACTGATACATAACTACTTTACCAGGATCGATAACTTATCATACAGTAAAATCAAATCTATAGGGAATCTTTATGATTTTTTCAAAGAGACTATTTTAGGTATACGAACCATCAGTAAAGATCTAAAACTTGGAAGAGAAGTCCATAAAATGGCATTCTATCTTTTTAAAAAAACATTAAATGAAGATACTCTTACAGAAGATATGAAAAGCTACCTGAATAATATAAAGAAAATAATAACAGAATTAAAAGAAAAACATCATGCAGAACAGATATCCGCTGAAGAGGACTTGACAATTGATTTAGGCAAATTGGCAGAAACATTGCCTGACAATTCTGATGCTCTATGCTTGATAAATAATCTGAAAAAAAACAATATGAGATTTCTTGCCAAGTTGGATGCAGTATATAAAACAGATGATAATAAATATATAATTATTGATTATAAAATTGATAAAACAACCAGATCCGAAACTGAACATAGGCGGCAATTGGAAATATACAGGAGAGTATATGCATTATATAATAATATAAATATTAATGACATAAAAATTGCAATAGCTTTTGTCGGATTGAAAGGCTATATCAATACTGATAAGTTAGATTATAAATTGAATGATAATCAGCCATCAGAAAAAAATGAGAAAGATCTGATGTCTACATTCAAAAAATATTTAGAACAGATTTTAAAATATATGGAGACTCCAGATAAGTTTATTGATGATCTGGTAAATAGCAATGATGATAATAAAAATAATAATGAACTGCTATTTAAAAGAATTATCTCTATGTTGACAAATTATAACTGAGTATTCATTCTTTTTGATTTAATAATTTTAATAATAATATGCAAAACCATTGTAAATTAGACATGCGGAGAATCTGATAATAATTGTGGTTAGGCAATTCATCCCCTTATCCAAAGAACGAGCTTTCTTGCTAAGAAAAACTGTAAATATGCAAAAATCTATTAATCTGTGTTTAATGATATAATTTATGAGTAATTCTATAAATAACATTGATGGAGAATCTGTAGCAAAGATATCCTCTATTTATACCATTATTATTGCTATCGTAAAGATTTTAACTGGTATATTTACTTTGAGCATTGCAGTCCTTACTGACGGTCTCCATTCCATTATCGATGGCGAGGGTGCAGTTATTGCGCAGTATTCATACCATTTTTATAAGAAAAATCCGGATTATGAACATCCTTTTGGTAATGGAAAAATAGATGGTATGGCATCTTTTATAGAGATGGTTCTTATCTACATAGGCATAGAATATAAGAGTAAATCTACAAAATAAAATGGTTCAAGATATCATTAAATATTGGAAACGATGGGATATTATGCAATAGGATAGTAAATATTATTATCTGATGCATCTATTGTATCTGGAGAGCTAAGAAAGAGGATATAAGTATGCTAAATGAGGTTATTTTGCGTGAATCTATTTACAAACAAGTGATCAAGATCACGTCTGCAGGAGACCTTTTTGACCTCTTTAAGATATTAGGTTATACAGGAAACATTTTGCTTTCAGAAGTAGAAGGACGCAGTAAGGGCATTGGAGGTGCAGCAGCAGTATTCAGTAAGACCGATTTAAGATGCCTTGAAATATTGAATTATATAGACTTCTTTAACAAAATGGGGGATGAGTTCAAACGATTTTTGTCAAGAGAAATCAGAACAATTTTCGAAGAAACTGGAATAGACCAGGACAAGCCAATAAGAAAACAGGCCCCCAATCCTCTTCCTGATAGGGCAGAACTTGACAACATCAATTTCGATGAGTTAGGATTAACACTAGATGAGAGAAGGGAAGTGTATTGGTCAGTTTGTGAGCTGGTGAAACAGAGAATTGACAAAGCCAGAAGCTTGAGGGATTAGAATGGTCAAATCATTTAACGTTAATGTGGTTCCGCAAGTCTTGAGTTGGCTTAGAACGAGTGCCGGCTGGGAAATAGAGGAAGTTGCCAAGAAACTCGGAACATCTGTCGAAATAGTTAAGGATCTTGAATCAGGGAAAAGAAACCCAACTCTGAGGCAGTTACATACCCTATCTGAAATTTACAAAAGACCAATTGCGTCGTTCTTTCTATCAAAACCGATGCAGGAAAGCCCGATGCCTAAAGACTACAGATTCCTGTCAAACAAGACCAACATATTCAATCGAAAAACCATCCTTGCCATTCGAAGAACCAGAAGACTACAGAATCTGAGCAAGGAACTGTCCCTGAATATTAATTATGCTACTAAGACCGGGATCAAAAGTGCAAAACTCACCGATAATCCAGAACTCATTGCTTCAGAGTACAGGGAGATGTTGAATCTTGACATTGAAAAGCAAAGGAAGTTCAGGGACGCTTACAAGATGTTTGGGCATCTAAGAGATGTGCTTGAGGACCATAACATTCTTGTTTTCCAGTTCTCCATGCCGATTGAGGATGCTAGAGGATTTGCCTTGGCAGATGAAACTCCGAACATTATAGTTATAAACTCAAAGGACAGCATTGAAGCTCGGTTATTCACTTTGATGCATGAGTTTGGACACATCATCCTGGGAGAGACCGTAATAGACCTTCCAGAAGAGGCTTTGCAGGCTAGAAACAATATTGAGGCCTGGTGCAACTCCTTCTCGTCGGCTTTCCTATTGCCAAAGGAGGTTTCAATTGATTTATTCAATAAAAACAAGCATAACCTTACCGAGACGGATACCCTGAATGCTCTGTCTAAGAAATATAAGGTCAGCAAGGCTGTTCTACTGGTGAAAATGGTAGATCTAAATTACATTTCAAGGCAAGAATTTGAGTCAGTGCTTGCCAGATACACTCCAAAGGAAACAAAAGTGGAGAAGAAAGAGAAGCCAGTTACAGGAATGGCATCCGATCAGAGATGCCTTTTAGAAGTGGGTAATAAATTTGTGTCTCTGGTTGCCAATAATTTTGACAGGGAGTTCATAACTTACAATGATGCCCTCAGCTTCTTGTCTATAAAATCTAGAAACTTCGATAAAGTCCTGGCAAGAGCGAGAAAATAACTTCCACATAGCAATAAAAAATAGATGGATAATCGTAGCCACCAGAAAGAAGATAAATGATAAACGAAAGATATAAAGACCAGTATAGTATATAATCATAGATTTTTTTTAAAAATTTTCTTGGAAGATCCGTTAAAACCAACATTTAATGCAACGTAAGAATACATAATCAATAGGTTCAGACTCAGTAGGCATAGAATATATGAGTAAATCAGTGCAATGTTTGGTGTACAGGAATGTGATAATACCATAATTTTTAAGGCAATTTTCTCAACATTACTGTAAATATGAGTTGTAATTTGAAATTACTTTAAACGGCTCCACATCAGATTTCAATTTTCTAATAAATGCCGTATTGATCCTGAAGAAGGAGGATTCACGGGCTATATTGCTCAACTCTCTATTCAGCTGTTCATGAATATGACGCAGTCCGGGATCAACTTCAACTGTTTTTCCATTTAAAAGCATTCTTCTGAACTCCTGTAAAAGATTTGACGCTGTATAACTTTTCTCTCCATTTTCAATGTTAAGTTTCATTTCAGGAATGTTATCATTTATTCCATTGTATATTTTTTGTATGTCTTCAATACTTTTGGGGTGTTCAATTTTGTAAATTGAATATTTTTCGTCATTTATTATTATATATTCATAATCAGACCACCATTTTTTGATGTAATCTGAATTACCAGCATTTAAATTAAGTCCAGAAAGAAAATTTGAAAAATGATTTTCGGCTGTTGAGAAGTTTTCATCATTCTTTTTAGCATATTTCTGGATGGCATCATTAAGTGCTGAAATCCATTCCGTGGAACTTTCATAAAGTTCATGAAATCCATCCCATCTATAAAGACCTTTGCGGAATTCAATGCGACCAGCATATTTTGTCATGACCTGTATGAATATTGACTTAAATGATCTATGTAATCCTCTATGATCAATAAGAATTTCAATATTTTTGAGATTTTTGAGATTATTATCAACCTCTTTTTCCTCAATATATCCGTTTTTCCTTACTGTGATGACACCATCTACAGGAATGAATATTCCTTTAAGGTCGCCATCAACAACAAGGATAGCGTTTTCACCAGCCTTAATAAGTTTGTGGTGGTGAATATATCCAGCATCAGATCGGTTACCACCTTCGACTCCCACCTCACTTTCAGATTCAAATATAAGATCACTGTATGTATCTTCAATGTACTCCTTACAGCAAGTGTTAATAGATTTCATTGATTTCTTTAAGAATTCTGGTGCCAGATCGTTATCGGATAAAATGCATACAGGTCTTGATTTCAGTTCAGATATTCTATTTTCCATTATATCTGCTGTCTTTTTATTGTTTATCTCGGAACCAATAAAAATGAATTCATTTATTTTGCTGTTGTAAATTGAATTGTCAATACCTGGATAACACGTGGCAATAACAATGTGTTTTTTGTCAGGTGGAATTTCTAGATCTTTCAGATCTCTCCAGCTACATATCACCAGGAGGCTATTTTGCATGTTTTCCAGTAAATGTCTCGTTCCTTTAACATCGCGTGGATGGACTACCAGAGTAACAAAGTTTTCCTGTGAATAAAGAATCTGTTTGATAGTGCAAACTATATGTTTCATGAGAGGATTGGACGGTTCATCATTCCCAATTTCATATATCTCTTTTATGATCTCTACCAATTTTTCAAATTTTTCATCCGCAATCTTTCCTTTTATAAAGGTCAGTATTGCTTCGTATGTTAATGAATCCATAGTGCTACCACGACGTTTAAAAACTTGATCATCACACTGCCCTTCCAATAGCAGAGGACTCTTCTTGAGTTCAGCTACGAATTTTTTTATATCATTCTTTAACAAATCACTTTTAAGATCTGATGTTATTTTTACTATTTTATCAAGCTCGTCCAGCACATCTACATTAACGTATTGTATATCCGTAGATCCAACATCACGCACGGGTGGTAGTTCATTCCACAAAGAGGACAATGGATTGGAATATTTTGAATTTTTTCCGTGATCAGTGAAGTTTTTCAGTACAATATCTGTATCACAGGTATGAGCGACAGTGTTGTAGCCTTCCTTGATAGGCACACCGTATAAATTATAGAGATGCCTCACATCTTTTTCTGTAGAAAACATTATAACAATAGATTCAGTATTGCATTTTAAAAAATCAATGAGATTCCGGCTCTTGTTTCCTCCAATAATTTTGTCTTTAATGAATTCGTCAGCATCTGGAATTATTACCAGATCAGGTGAAATTTCATTTATACGTGCAAAAATTTGTTCAGGATCTAAACTGGAGTTTATAAAAAATAATCTGGTATCTTCTTTAGAACAGAAATTGGACCGATCAGATAATACACATGTAGGTATTATTTTTGCTGGACGTTTTATATTGCATGATTTTAATATACACCTCCATAACCACGTTCTATCATATTTAAATTGTCCAGCATATCCCTCAATCTCTTCAAAAATTAACTCAAACCCCCCATTACTGCATGATTCTGTATGCCACTCCTTATCTTTTAGACGCTTTTTTTTAATACTTCCGATGCAATTAACACCGTATATGTCCACCAGTTCTCCTTTTTTTCTGTTACAGCATTTTGTGATGCTTTCGTCACATACATCTGTGAGTATCAGGCTACTGCCATTTTTCCTTATAGTCCACTTAACCATGGTTCCAAATTTAATTATACTGGATTTACCAAAAGTCAACATCTCTGATTTTATTTCGTCATTTAATTCATCCATATCTGGAAATTCATCAAAATATATTAATTTCTGAAAGGATTCATGTATATCAGGCTGGCCTTCAAAATCGCTTTCTGAATCTGTGCCGTTAACATCATCAAGTATAACCATTTTATGCTTTTCATGTTTCAGCAAATATTCTACTGCCAGCAACGGTATGAATTTTACATGATTCCAAGGCCATGTTACAAGAAAATTTCCCGCTGATTCTAATTGTTTTACCCAGTCAATATATCCTTCCTCTATATCATTCGGTTTAACTTCCCACAGCAGTGGTAATTCAGAAAGATGATTTGTTGCCTTTGTTCCTTCAGATTTTACCACTTCCCCAATCGTTTTGGTATATTGCAACAGATTCACTTTATAATGGAAGATGCATCCGCAGCTGCAACACTTATACCATTCTGAATCCACTTTTTTAATATTGCTGCCATTAACATGGGGTTCATGACATTCCGGACACGTCTTGGCATAATGGAAGAATATCATTCTGTTACAAGCCTCCTCATTATTGTCAGTATTTTGCGGGCAATCTCCTGATTATTAATCAGTACCCCCAGTTCATAATTGGTGACCATGCCTGCAAAAGTGGCATTAGCAGAGCCACACATTACTTTCTCTCCATCGACCACGGTGACCTTGGCATGCAGCAACTTATCCACAATTTTATGAATTTTGAGGTTACAGCAATGTTCTTCCATTTCCAGAATCGCTTTAATTGAACTGTTTGAACTGGAACTATCCGTATAATATATATAAATTTCAACAGAGACCCCACGTTCCAGAGCTCTTTCAATACTCCGGACAATGCTTGTATCTGAAATTGCATAGACTGTCATGGTCAGGCTGTTCATCGCATTATCCACCAGTTCACAGATAGTCGCAGAAAAAGATCTGATACCATATCCAACCCATTTCTCACCAGAAGCCACAATCTGGATGTTATTGTCCTGCAATTAATCACCAAGAATGATGTGCCTGTCAAGCCACATATTTCTGTGTTCGCATGATGTTTCAGATGTAAAAAGGCAGCTATAGCAGGCAGCCCCATTATTTTTCGCAGGATATTTTTTTGTTTCAGAACATAGAGGGTCGTTAGAGCAAAAAATATTGTTTTCTATGGCTGCGTTCATTATAGTTCTGAACAGACCATTCTGATTAACCATACCTACAAGACCACCCATGCTGCCATCACCTCCCGGAGATGTTGTATATATAAGTATGCCACCGCTTTCAAAAGTTTGATTTACATATACCCGTTCTCTGAGAGATGCTGATGAATATCCCGAATTCCGAGATAGAGCCCTTATCAATAAGTGTGATAGGGTGTGTAACCATACAAATAATGGATGTTTTGCTACATCCAGCCAGAGAGGGTTTCCAGAACTTTTTGAAGTTGATCTGTTGTCATATTCTGATTGCCATGCCTTTTTAGATTCATTATCACTGCTAAATATGAAAGGCGTTTTTTCGAAAGTAATGAACAACCCCTCACCCTTTCCCTCAAACCCTGGATACCATACAGTTGTATCCTCTCCAAATGATGCTCCAGAAGATACAGTATGTATATCTGTATTTTCTGGAGTATTCGGATCGCTGGGCGGTGTTCTCGAGTAACCCACCTGAGCAGTAACTGTTCTGATTTTTTCTACGGGATAGATTAACATGGATGGAATATACCCATTTTCGTCAACACAAATTGGTTTAGAAATGCTAAAGTTGTCTGTCCTTTGTGGAACACTGGTGGAAGATAGTGATTCAAATTCCTCATAAACAAAGTCCATGAAATTATTATTGCTACCGAGGAGGTGTTTATAATTACGTAGTAATTTCTCATTACCATTGATACGAATACATTCATTTATGATCAATATATCTTCTGGTGATAAACGGTTTGATTGATTTATTATATTCCCATTAAAATTTGCATTAACATACGGATCTATTACATCGATATATCTTTGAATAATGTTAGAAATTGGGTCGTCATATTCTGGTATGGTGAGAAGTGTAATGGTTACAGAAGATCGCAACGCGATTGCCTGTCTCTGTAATACCTTCATTTTTTTATCACAATTATAATCTCTTTCAGGGGTAGTCATGTATGGGGGATCTTCTGCTGTATCAGATGGCAGTTCTTTTTCAGGAAATCTGGCAGTACATTTACCAGTTTTAACAGTATTATACACTTGCTGTATATCTGTTTTACATTTACACACCGGACATTCCACTGAAATATCTGATAATGAACTTCCACCACTTTTCCAGTTAAATTTGTCACTACTGCAATTTTTGTTTTTTCCATTATGTACTGCTGTATTCCATGGAATTTCATCTAAATGTCCGTCAGTACACGCCCTCACAAACCTTACGGCTGAAGAATTATCCTTTTTTTTGCATTCAGGACAAACATCCTTTACTTTCTTCATCCTGTAGAGCACATCCCCCACATCATGCGATCTACTGTAGCAGACTCTCCATACTGGAAAAATATATGTTTTATAAATGTAGTCGTTTGTCGACTTATTCAGAGAGGCGTTTGATGGAATGACAAATACCTTTGCCTTATTAAAGTTCAAAATTTTAAGTAGATTTTCAAGTCTGATATCTGTGATTTCAAAATTTTTAACAGTGTTTGAATCAAAAAAGTCGTTACTGATACCATGAATTATGGATGGAATAAGTCTGGGCCCACTCACACTTTCTATTATTGCACCTGGTCCGTATGTTAAAACATACTGAGATTCTGTCATATGCTGAATTTTATGCGACATTTAATCCACCTTAAATCCAATAGTTTCTTCTACCTCTCTCAGTGATTGCGGAGCGTTTTCGTAAACTATTTTCAACTTCGCCTTTTTATGATACGGATCTCCCAGAACCACATTTTTAGCAGGCTTCTTATGGGGGTATTCTACAAATGATAACCCACTTGTTGTAGCATTAGCCACATTTTTCCAGAGATCCAACTGACTTTTAAAATATTGAATAACAGAGTCAACAGAGTCACCGCAGATCTTCTGGAGTCTTGGTGTAATGACGTCTATGAATTTATCAATATCTTTATCTGAATTCTCTTCCAGGATAGCGGTACCATTATCTTTCCCAGTCCAGTCTACCGCAGATCCCTGAAAATTTCTCAAAAAAGCAACTGTTGCAGGACCTGATCCCATTGCAAGACAGCCTTCAGCATAGGGATTTACTGATACAGGTTCAACTTCAAGATATTTTCTCAGATGGTATGCCGGAAACATTTCGTAGTGGCTCAGATCTCTGGGTTTTCCAGCACTCAGGAAAGTTACGACAATACCGCCGTGCGTTCTGCCAATCCTGCCGGTGGCCTGAATGTATTGGGTGGTAGTTTTTGGCTGCCCGTTAACCACCATTAAAGAAAGGTATGGAATATCAACTCCTGTACCGAACATAGAGGTTGTAAATATTGCATCGTAGTTGTGGTTATTCTTCTCAAGATTATCAAGAATCTGTGGAATCTCTGTTGAATTAATTCTGCTTGACAATTCAATTGTATTACTGGGGTCAATATTTCTTGGATTTCCGTTAGAAATAGCATGCAAATTCTCAACTATATCTGCCCCGTATATGCTTCCGGCACCCCCCAGCTCTCTTATTGAATTAAAATAACCCACAATAGTCCAGAAATATTTAATGTTTTTATCAGCTTTGTTTTTATTACACGACATTAGGAGATTTGCCCATATTCTTATGTTGGGGGTAAGTTGTCCCCATCCGGGTGAACAGATACCAACGTATATTCTTCCTGCTGTTTGTTCGTTCCAGCTTTTTTCAACGGATCTGTTTCTTACAAAGAAACTATCATCTATATCTAACCCGTTTGGAGGAAATTGAATCACATCTCTTGCAAACAGTTTCATGATCTGAATTTTTGCATCTTTGATAGTTGCGGTAGAAGCAACGTACTTCGGTCCTTTTGTACCTCCTATCTTCTTAATCAGGCTTTCAACAACGGTTTCATAAAGCCCGAACATGCTTCCCAGAGAACCATCCATCAGGTGAAGCTCATCCTGAAGGATTAGTTCCGGAGGATCAAATGGCTTTACCCCTACAGAGTTACTCACTGCAGCTTTAGTAGTTTCTTCCGGTAATAGATCTCCACGATAATAACCGTAATAATCGTTATATTTATCAATATTGCCCATGATTCCAGCCGCTCTCGGCTCGAATGCAAGTCTGGCGATCTTATCAGCAGTGCTAACAATTATTGTGGGGCAACGATGATAAATCTGTTCATCAACTGTATATGCAGGTATGGGAATCTTGGGTGTATCAAAAGGAGTATCATCATCGTTTCTTGCAACAAGACCATCTGGAAATGAAATTCGCCCCTTATCTTCATCAGGGCAGCAGAGAGGAACGCCTTCCATATAAGAAACTTTATTTAAATCACACTCAGGGTTTAAGCAATATATTTCAAAATCAGCAAATTTTTTATTTTTTCTACCAGGCTCTTTCCTTATACCGAAGTATCCTGGTCTTGAAGGACGAAATTGGACAGGCTCTATTCCAGTCTGCCCACCAGCAACTTTTTTCCACATGTCATCTATATCTTGTTTGGACAGTTTTTGCTCACTGTTAAGGGTCCATTTGAAACATACATATCCTGTTTTAAGATTTATCGGATTCTGGATAATTTCAATTTTATTTACTGTTACATTAGGAATATCAGCAAGAATTGAATTAGATTGTGTTATAAAATTATTCACCTGAAAATTTTGTGGTGTTTTCAACAGAATGTATAGTTCGTTGCCCCTTTTTACCGGTAGACCATCTTCAGGAACTGATAACCAGGAACCGCATGCAGGACATGTTGTTATCTGTGCAGGCTCTCCTTCAGCAGAACCATTTCCGGGTTCGAGGGCGTCAATTGCACCATCTTTTTTTCGCAGGTGATTTGGAGTGACTGTCCCTCCTACCCATAGTCCTGCAGAAAAACGAATTGATCCATAAATCCATTCCTTATCTATATCACATCCATCTGGTCTCCAGCCAGTATGTCCATCTTTTTGAACCCTTAAATACTCAGCTGCAGTTACCATTCTCAGAATCCTTCTGAATTGCTGTGTTGTCAACAACCTCAGTGTATAACGACTTATGATTGCTGTTCCACCTCCGGTCGTCTGTTTTTCACCTGCTTTTAGACGTCTCAATGCCATTAAGAATGCCATAATGGCAAGATATGCCTCTGTCTTTCCCGCTCCGGTTGATATCCATAGTAAATCAACACAATCACGGTACTCCGAATCCGTATCATGCAGAGGAACCATATTTATCAATAAAAAAGCTAGCTGGAATGGTTTCCACTTGAAATCGTTCTTTCCATTCCATTTATTCTGTAGCCAAATAACCCTGTTTGCAAAACAGAAAGAGAGTCTCACATTTTTATCCGATAAAAGATCCATTCCTGTTTTTAAACGGTTCAAAAATTTACGTTGCTGATCAATTATGGACAACGCAACATTTTTATGGTCAGAGTTAATATTTTGTGCTTTTTGTACATTGATTTCAATCCATTTGCTGTATGCATCTGTAAGTGGAACAATTGATTGTTTTAAATTCTCAAAATCCCACAGCTCTGACAGTCTAAGTGCAGAAAGTTCTGGAGGTTTCACAACACCTGCATCCCATTCCAGGTCCGGAGACGAATCCGCATATAATGGCAAAAAATCACTCCTGACATCTGGTTTTTTGAATTCTTCACATCCTTCATTTTCAAAATAATTTCCGTCTGGCCATAAAAATTTTTCATAATTTTCAGGGTATTCAATATCTGACCAGATCGCTGAACACATCATTCCTCTGGCAAGAATGGGTTTATTTCTGTATAAAAATGGAAACGTTTTATCACCAGAAGAAGTGTGCATTACTGGAAATGGTGAGAGCTTGAATCCGTTATCCAGTCTGATTCGTAATGAGGGCTGAAATATGCTTGCTTCTGTGAGATCATTCCCAGTGCACTTGCTGGATTCAATCACTGAATCATTCAAAACATTGATTATTATCATATAATTTTCACCGTCTTTTTTAATATGTTTGATATACAGTTTTATTCCATAACTTTCATATGTCTTAATTCCCTTTTCATCATCATTTATTTTGTGATGTTCGATTAATTTGAACGGTGTTCTTTTCCAATTACCAGTGCTTTCCCTGGAATATTTTCCCCAGGTTACGCATACTTTAAATCCGGCATTTTTTCCTGATACTGTAAATGCGATTCCAAATACGGATGGTTTTACTTTTGGATCTATTTCAGAAAAAGAAAGATCTGCTATCATATCCTCTTCACTGCCATCTTCCTCTAATGGATCGTTCCCGCCAGTAACAGTATTTTCAGAATCTGGGGTGATATCCGGATGCTGCCTGCATCCTTTTGGAATGATTACTCCTGAAATATATTCTTTAATAGGGTCTGCTGAAATCACCTCTACAGACCCGTCTCTTGGTCCATAAACATATTTTATCAATTCTTCAATTATTTTATCTCTCATTTTAGTTTTCCTCCATTTTTAGTGGTAAAGCAACATATGTCATTAACAGGACACAACCCGCATTTTGGTTTTTGAGACGTGCATATTTTAGCCCCAAAATCTATCATTGAAAATAAAAATATTTCAGGATCACTCTGTTCAACAAGTTTCCACATAATCTTCTCAAATTTCATGTTTCTTCTTGAAGAATCATTAATTTTCAGGTTAAAAATACGTCCTATGATTCTGACTGTATTGGTGTCAAGAATTGGCTCCGGTATACCCGTGCTGAAACAGATCACTGCCAGTGCAATATAGTTTCCCACACCTGGAAGAGACAGAAGGATATCTTTATCCAGAGGTAGTTTTCCATCATATTTTTTTATTACTATTTCTGAAAGACTGTACAGTGAATTTGATCTCCATGCCAAACCCAGTTCCTGGAATTCCATTCTGATGTTTTTCTGTCCAGACTCAACAATGGATGCAAAATCTGGATATTTTTTTATAAAATCATCATATTTGATTTTTACCTGTTCCGCTCTGGTTCTGTGCAGCATGAACTCTGCAACAAGAATTTCGTAAGGATTTTTCGTTTTTCTCCACGGGTAATCTCTGAGATTCTTACTGCCCCATTCTGTGATTCTTCTTCTAACCTTTTCTATCCAGATATTTTGCTGTCCAGGTGTTTGATAGTTTTTCATTTATATACCTCTGAGAAGATCTTTTATGTATGTAGCTATGCTACTGGCCATCAACGGAGGTACTGCATTACCAATTTGACTGAACCTAGATGTGCGTGAACCCTCAAAAAAGTAATTATCAGGGAATGACTGGAGTCTGGCTGCTTCTCTTACAGACAGAGATCTCAGCTGTGTTATGTCTGGATGGATGTAATAATGCCCATCTTTAGAAATATGTGAAACAACTGTCTGAGAATAAGGAAGATTGTTAGCCACCACCTTAAAACGATCAAGAAAAGATGTGAGATTTTTGTGAGTTCTGTACCTCAATGGAAGATCAGTATATTGTAACCTGCTTTTTTCTTCGTTCCATAAAACTATAGCTCTGCGATATATTTCACGATCTATTTTATTGACGGGTCTTGTTTCATGTAATGTCAGGATATCTCTTTCATTCCGTAAAAGATAGTGTTTCAGGTATTCTGTAGGAGGTGTTGCATATTCTTTAATTTTCAGTTCTTTATCCAGTTCAATGGGCGGAAGATCTCTCAAAACATCATTTACTAAATAATCCTTTTTCTGAACGTTGAAAACCGGAAATTCTAATTTTGTTCCATGTTTCCAGCCAATCAGGATAACCCTTTTCCTCTTTTGCAGAACTCCAAAATTATTCGCATTGAGTATTTTATAGTCTAAGTCGTAACCTGCATTTTTAAAATGTTTTTGAATATCTTTAAATAACTTACCATCCGCTAACGATAATAAACCCGTTACGTTTTCGAAAACAAAAAGGCATGGTTGAAATTTTTTCAGAAATTTTGTATACATCTTGTAAAGGTGATACCTGACATCTTTTTTCATTTCATATCTATTCCTAGTTCTATTTGCCAGAGAATATGCCTGACATGGTGGTCCTCCGATCACAACATCCACATTTTTATTTCCAGTTGCGTTAAAGTTGTTGTTAATTTTATTGAAAATGTTCTTCAGATTATCTTGACAGATTTCAGTGTTGATAACTGTATTTAAAATTTCTTCTGGAATATTACTGTACAGATCAGTTCGTTCTATTTTACCTGACAGATAATCATAATATTGTTTCATAGAGTTCTTATTTCTGAGATAATGGTATGCGGCTCTGGTTTTAAGTGTTAAAGATGGATTTACGTCATATTCAACATGCGCTAATGGGTTAAAACCACCACTGTTGATAAATCCCTCTGACAACCCTCCCGTACCTGCAAAAAGGTCTATAAATACATATTTTTCCATATCGTGACATCCTCTCCTCAGCTAAAGCGTCGGAGCTTCCTGCTTCATCGTTCCAGCTTGCTCGTCTATTTAAATCTTCAATAAATTACCATGCATAGTGTGTACCTATACCGCTATCTAGGTTATTTATAGCTTCTGATGCATCATATGCATAACATATGATGTTTGTATCAAAGAATACTTTATCTTTCATGAAGATCATCTCTAGAAAACTTCCAGCTCTTCATTTTTATTCCCTCTTTAAGTATGCCTATAGAAGAGACTACAACTTCTGTATTTTTTTCTTGCAACCATTGTTTTATTGCCTCGGTCAAAGCTTTTCTAATATAACCTTTCTTTCTTCCGTATAGCTTTTCAGCGGTAGCTCTGAACTCTTGGTTTATTTCTTCATCTATGCTTATGGTTATCGTTTTAGACATACTAATCAATATATTTAGATAATTAAAATATTAAAATATTTCTTCAATACAGGCTTTGAGATAAATAATTATATGCTACTTTAACATAATATAATTATAGGAGCATGCTAAAAAGCGTAATACAGAATTATAGTCCATCAGATAGAGTTTTCAATCTTATGCATAAATTTACAGACGGTATTAATATGTGCATTAATATTGCTCTTGAAAAAAAATTAACCTCCAGAAATGCACTTTCAAAGAATGCATATCCACTCTTAACCGAGTATAAAATTCCCTCTTACTATTATCCATCTGACTACAAATTAAAAGGTGGTAAAAGTGAATGAAAAAAAGGTAAAGGAATTAGATAAAAAAATTGAACAGATATTAAATGATGAAAAAGTAGGCTTGGATGATGCCATATCAATTATTGGTATGGTGGAATGGAGTATTTACCGATCTCTTTTTAAATATTCCTTAGAACAAGGTGAAAATCCCGCTGATATTCTAAAGGAGATTAGGAAACTGAGAAAAGAAAATTATCATACTATTGATATGTCAATAGTAAAAATAGTAGATTATGAACTAAAAAAGGTGATTAAAAATGAATAAGAAATATAAATATAATGTTGTGACTTTTGACTTTGAAACTTATTTATTTAATGATGAATTTAAAAAAGCTACAACGATAGAAGAAAGATTAAAACACATACCTAAACCTAAATTATGCTGTGTATGTATATATTGAAGATACAAAATCATATAAGGCACCATGATTTAATTAAATGATTATTAATATCTGATTTTGATAAATAAGTTCTTATGTAAATGCTTATGTTATTTATTCACAATGCATAAGGTGAGGACAATGGAAATTGATGATCCTAGTAGATCCACATGGATCTGTTATTGATTTCTTCAGTGCTCAAAGGATTTTGTTGCCGTATCTCTTTAAAAATTTTGTTGAATTATCCTGTTCTTTTACATGCGGCCTGTTGAATGCTATTCTCGTTTCCAGTGGTATTTTTCCTGCAAATTCATCATATCCATTCCTGTCCATTGAAAATTTGAACTGTTCCTTTATGTTACCGTCAGGTGCCATATAGGTAGCATAGCTCTCCTTTTCACCAAGATATGTTCCAGCAACGTAGCTATAGCCAAACAAATACCAGAAATTAATATTTATCTTTGGCAATAAGCCATTCCCATAAAGGTATATATTTTATCCTGTATCCTTGAATATTTATTGAATCCCTGTAATTCCAGGTTATTACAATTAATTTTTTACATTTCAGGGTATTTGCACCTAAAATTATTGATTCAATTTCCCTTTTATCTATTTCATCTTCTGATGATGCATAGGTAACCTGTATTAGTGCTTTAATTTCTGTGCTTTCTTTTAGAACAAAATCAACTTCTTTGCCTGCAGTATCTTTCCAATAGAAAATCTTCAAAAATGGAGATATATTTACCTGTCGTACAATTTCAAGAAACACGCAGTTCTCCATGAGCTTGCCGATATCCGATGAAAACCTTACTGCTTTGGTTAGACCTGTATCACATACATAGGATTTTTTGGGCCAGCTTTCCCTAACACCGGGTTTTTGAGAGATCTTATTTAAAAAGAACACTCCTGCAGAATCCAGCACCTTATCAACGTAGTCATATGTGGTATCCTTGCTTAGCTTTATACCATCTGCATGTTTTATAATGCTATTTACAGTTATTTCTTTGGAGAAATTTTGAAGTAACTGCTCAAGAATAAATCTTGCTAAAGAGATATTTTTCATTGAGTTTCGCTCAATTATATCTTTGAATAATATAAGGTCGTAATATTCTTTGAGTATACGCTCCTTTTCCTTATTATAAATAACAATTTCTGGAAAGCCACCCCACTCTAAATATTCATTAAGCATGTTCATTATTTTTGCAGACATATCCATGGTTACGTTTATATTTATGGAACCCTGTTTGACTTTCAGATATTCCAAAAAACTGAATGGTAGCATGAGATATGTCAAAGATCTGCCTCGCAATTGTGTGGCTACCTCTTTACTTAATAGTTTTGATGAAGAACCCGTAATAAATATAGAATATCTATTTTGATCTAGAAGTTCCCTTACTGCAATTTCCCATTCATTAACGTTCTGAATTTCATCTAACAATATTGTTTTAGGGTTTTTACCTGTAAGTTCAATATATTGCCTTATTAGATCTCTTATTTCATTGAAATAAATGGTCCTCAATCTGCTATCTTCAAAGTTTAGGTACAGGGTTTCTTCACGTTTTAATTTTCTAGCTATTTGCAATAAAAAATAGGTTTTACCCGCTCTTCTAGGTCCTACAATCACAGTTGCCCTGCTATCAATATGACTTACGTGTAAATCTCTTTCTACAGATGGCTCTATTAGCTTGCCAATCCATTCAAGCAAATAATCCTTTATTAATTCATTTTTCATGATATAATATATGCAGGATAAAATACTTAAATATTATCCTTATAAATAGGATATTTTAAAAAATGAACATTGAATAATTTTGGCATGTATTTTTTAATTATATCTGAACTATGTCTGTTTACACCGAATTAATATTTTATAATTTATATAGTGTTGTATTAATATAATTTTACATTTATTTGATAAAGCAAATAATTTGATAATATTTAAATACATGGATAAAGATTGTTATTATGTTTATGAAATACAGATTAATTTTAACAGGGAATGTTCAACAGATAGGGTTAAGAGAGACAATTAAAAATAGAGCAATATCAATGAAGGTAAAGGGATCTGTAAAAAATTTAGATGATGGTACTGTAGAGATCTACTGTGACATTCCTGAAAATGCATTAGAAACTTTTAAAAATGCAATAAAAGCTCCAAACATAGAAAGCATAGAGGTTTATAAAGAAGGCACTGATGGATATGGAATTCCGGAGACGGATTTTTCAAGATTTCATGTAATTAGAAACGAGGATGAAATAGCAGAGACCCTGAGCATAATGACAATGACAGGCATAAAAATGAATGAAAGTATGCAAAAAGGTTTTGAAGTATTGGGTGAAAAGATAGATTCAGGGAACAAAATGCTGGGTGAAAAGATAGATTTAGGAAACAAAATGCTGGGTGAAAAGATAGATTCAGGGAACAAAATGCTGGGTGAAAAGATAGATTCAGGAAACAAAATGCTGGGTGAAAAGATAGATTTGGGAAACAAAATGCTGGGTGAAAAGATAGATTTGGGAAACAAAATGCTGGGTGAAAAGATAGATTCAGGGAACAAAATGCTGGGTGAAAAGATAGATTCTATGCATAACGATATGAATGTACGATTTGATAGATTGGATGATAAATATAAGCTCATATCAGAAACATTAACCAATTTTATTCTTGAGTTCAAGGAATATAACAAAAAATTGGATGTGCACAACGAGAAATTGGATAAAATTCTGGCTATATTAACTGAAAATAAAAAGAAAAAAAATTACGTTAAAAAAACTAAAAAGAGCAATAGAAACCATTGATCATGTAAAACACAATATTTTTGCATATATATGCAAAACTATTGTAATCATATTACTGCCATTTTCAACATTTTATGTCTATGTATCTATAGAAAAATACAAATATCTTATCACATTATGTTGAAACATGAAGTTTGACGATGTTCTGGATCTACTTATAAAATCAAATAAAAAAGTCTTCAATATTTATGACGCCGCAAAAATAATGAATAAACCTGTAGCTTATGCCTCTTTAATGCTTTCAAAAAGCAAAAAGGTAATCAGAATAGAGAGAGGAAGGTATTTTATCAAAGATACAGACATATATGAAATAGCATCAAACATTGTATACCCATCTTATATAAGTTTGCATGCTGGATTGCAATATTATGGTTTGATAGATCAAAATGTTATAAGGTACTCGGTAATGACTCTTAAAAGACATAAAAACATAGATATAAATATGAATTTGATTGAATTTATTAAATTAAAACGTGAATTTTTCTTTGGCTACGTTAATAAATCAAATAAATACATTGCAACACCTGAAAAGCTCTTTATTGATTGCCTGTATTTTGCGGTAAAATTTTCACTGCTTAAAGATACCATAAAGAATGCTATGACGGAGAATTTGATAAATATTGGCGTTTTAGAAGACTATGCTATTAGATCTGAAAAGAAACTGCTCATAAATAAACTGGGTTTCCTTCTGAGCAATATTGATATTGATTCTGAAAGGCTTCTGCCTTATAGATATCAGAATTATGTTCATATATCTGATACTGGAGACAATGGTATCAACAAAAAATGGAGGGTAGTATATGATTGATGAATTCACATTATTTTCTTTTTCGAACTATTTTGCAGATGAAAGACAGTTAGAAAAGGATTATCTGCTGAATTTTATGCTAAAAATGCTGTCGTTAAATAGAATATCCAATTATCTTGATTTTAAAGGAGGCACCGCACTTTACATGTTATATGGCTTGGATAGATTTTCGGAAGACCTTGATTTTAGTTACATAATCAATAACAATAGTATAAGCGATGAAATTGATGAATTAATGAACCCTGTAATAAGTAATTTTAACTTGAGCTATAAAATAAGCAAGAACAGAGGTAATATAATAATTAGAAATGAAAAAAAAGATATTACCAACATCAGAATTGAGCTTTTTGTGGAAGGACCACTATTTGGCAAGAATAGAGTAAGGCACAAAATAAAAATAGATATAACTACAAGGAATGACATTGTAGTGAAACCTGATGTGGCAAGATTTACATCAAAATACTATGACATTGGAACGATGCTGATTTATTCTATGCCATTACAGGAGATATTAACTGAAAAATTATCTGCTATAATTGAGAGAGACGAAACAAGAGATCTGTATGACGCTTATTTTATAATTTTATATAAAAAAACAGATTATGATGAAGGTATGCTAACTAAAAAACTTGAGTTAAGAGGATTAAAATTTGATAAAAAGGTATTACTGAGAAAAATAAGCAATGTAGAAGAGAGCAGATGGAAAGAAGAGTTATCTTACATTATAAGAGACCTTCCCAAACTTGATGAAATAAAGGAATTTTTAATCAATACTATAAAATAAATCTGCTTTTTTATCAATAGTTGCAAATTTTATAGACATTCATTTACTGAACCTCCATTTAACTTGCCTGGTAGCGAACGGAGACTATATTCTCCCGCCAATCCTAAGAATTCTAAATTCTTTGCACCTGCATGATCTGCATTATCTGCATGGCCACATCGCAAACATAAGAATTTAATCCCCTTACGATTTCTCCTGTCTATGTTGCCACATTCAGGGCATCTCTGCGAAGTCTTCCAGGGATCTTTGCGATATACGGATATCCCTAGCTCTTCACACATCTGCTCTAACCGAATGCCGACCCTGGCATAATGCCAGAAAGACAGAAGTCTATTTACCCTACGTGAAAACCTTCCACGTTTATTCATCGTGACATTTTTTAAATCTTCTATTACTATTGCCTTTACTCCCTCTAAATTCAGCTTTTTTATGTACCTGTTCTCCTCTGTCGTTATATACTGATGATATGATTTCCTGTGTTTATCTACCGATAACATTTCTGCTTTCATTTCGCTTCCTATGTCCTGTCCATCTGATGTAAACAGCATTGAATTTACTCCTCTATCTATTCCTATTATTTTCCCTTCCGCACGTTTTTCCGGTCTTTCTTTTTCTAATATTAAATCAATAAATAGACCATTCTCTTTATTCCATCCTAATCTTATTGACTTCCCTATCTGCCAACCGTCCTTAAGCAATTCATTTATTTGCTTATTCAGATTGAATAATATTACCACACTGGGAACGCCTGAACCGAATTTTACACACTTATCAAAAGAACCATCAAAATCATATATTCTTGTGAATCTGCCATCTAAATTGGCTATTGTTTTATGGATTCTGGGCATTCTTTTATCTTTTTTTTCTAACTGTGATGATATGATTTCTTTAGACTGCTTCCCTATGCATTGTGATAACCTGGCTGTAATATTAAATTTAAGGGATATCCCATCTGTTACCTCCTTAGATAAAAATCCACTGGAGAAATCCTGTGCAGACCATAGCCTCTCTATTGTGTAGTTCACTGCCCTGTTATAAGTAACTAAAAACTCCTTAAGCTTATTGACTTTGTTTATATTTACCTCTTTCAGATATATGCGGGATGTCCTCTTCATTTTATTATTATCAGTCAGATTCATTCTTTATTACCTCTACTATTTTCTCTCTCTTCCTCTTGCTCCTCCTCAGCCCGTAATATCTTAGTGCACATTGATGTTACCATTGATATCATATCCTGCATCAGGTCGTTCTTATCATTATCCGTTTCATTCACTACCTCTATATGCTTCCCCAGCTCATTAAATAGTATGTTTATGTAGTTGAATCCAAATCTGGTAAGCCTATCTTTATGCTCAACTATAAGTGTATTATAATTCTTATCTATAAATAATTTATTCAATTGCTTACGATTATCATCAACTCCACTGCCTGTTTCTTTGACTATCTTGTATATGGAATAACCTTTGGCTATTGCATAATTTTCTAAACGTTGAGCCTGTGCATCCAGATTATTTTTATTTTCCGAACTGGAAACCCTTGCATAAATGCATACCTTATGTGGGAATTTATTTTCAATTGGATCATTTACAATAATTGTACCGGTTGGTAATGTGAATGCATCTAATTTACCATCCTTCCATAATCTCCATGCTGTTTTATAAGAAATACCCAATTTCTTAGCCCATGTTGATAATTTCATATGTCACTAGATGTCTATATATGTCTATCAAATATTTAAAGTTTTTTAATACCATTCTGTTCACTTTCCAGTAACCATTGCCATGCAGGCATTATTGTTATTTTCTTATTTCCTTCTGTAATTTCCAATTCCTGTTCGTATGTTAATATTAAACCCTTTGTTGCACCAGTTCCATTCATTGCTTCCAGCAGACCTTTAATTTCCCTTTTCTTGTTATTATCCGTCAATTCATAGCATACCTGTATAGCGATTTTTTTATTTGGAATTACAAAATCTGCCTCCATTCCACTTTTTCCTTTATAATAGAAAAACTCTTCTCCAATTCTCTTTATCTGTACCGCAACAAGATTTTCCAGCATTGCCCCTTTCTTTTCATTAATTGTTAAACTGTTTTTTGTAATAATGCCATTATCCATACAATAAACTTTTTTTGGATTTTTCTCAAATTGTTTTATTTTTTTCTCAAATCTATCCACTAAAAATATCAGATAGGTTTCTTCTGCATATTCTATATATTTTTGTATTGTATTGGCACTCTTTATTTCAAAATTATTTTTTATTGATCTATATGTAATAAAATTTGCAACATTTGCAATCAGATAATTTAATACAGTTTTTAATTCACCTGTTTTTCTGATGTTGTATCTATTTACTATATCTTTTTGTATAATGTCACTTACCACATGTTTTAATATAAGCTCATTTGAGAATACAACTGATTCAGGCATTCCGCCTTTAACGAAGTAATCTTTGAACAATTTATTTAACAAAACTTTTTCTTCTGTTGAGTACAACCCTTTGAGAGGAGCTATTTTATTTGCTTTTAAGAATTCAGTAAAAGAAAAAGGATAAAGTTCAATGTCTATATGCCTTCCTGTTAAATAGGTCCCAAGTTCCTTACTCAGAAGGTTTGCATTTGAACCAGTAATAAATAAATGATAACCCTCTCTGAGCAGCCTGTTTATAAACAATTCCCAGCCATGTATATTTTGTATTTCATCAAAAAAAACATTGTTTTTTCTGCCGAATAATTCTATCTGCGATTCCATTAATGTTTGAAAATCCTCTACTTTAAATCCAGCTAACCTATCATCATCAAAATTGAAATAAAAAAAATCATTGTGAACTTTTGACTTGATTACCTGTTTTAGCAGGGTACTTTTTCCACATCTTCTTAAACCTTTAATAATAATGGCAGCATTCCCATTATATCGTAAAATATTTGGAAGTATGGTTCTTGGCACACCGTCTTCTATTATGGAAAATTCTTTTAATTGATCTTTTGATATTGTTCCTAAAACACTTTTCGTTATCACAATATTTTTTATGATGATTAAATATTTAAATTTGCTCATTATGATAAGCAATAATATTTAAATTTGCTCATTATGATAAGCAATAATATTTAAAACAAACAAACCATAAAGCGCATAGGTGGTCAAGGATGTAACAGGAGCAGGAGTGCAGTTTACCAATGCTGGGTCTCAGAAGTAAGGTATGCGTGTTAGTCTTATTTGAGGTGCAGGGTAATGTGGTGACAGCTGGGATAACAACAAATATGCAGATGGTCCGGACCACACACATTACAAAGGGGTTGTGTAATGATAACATATCCAACTCAGGTTTGATTTCTTTCACGAGATAATCGTATTCTTCGCTATGTTATTTTCACGCAATCTACAAACAAATACAATTTATTGGTATATTAGACAACTATTTATTAAGGAATGAAGTTATCTATATCTGCATGAAAGGATGGCTTAGAGCTTTCATTATTTTTATTACTTTGGTTATATTTCTTTCTACGATTAATAATGTAAGTGCACACTCTATCAATAATATAACTGTACTGATGCCTATGCATGGCGATCTAACGCATATACGCCATGCAGAATTTATAGGACCTTATTATGCTGATACGCTTAAGCTGACAGCCGTACTGAACACTACAAAACCAATAGCTCCAGAAATAAAGTTACTTACTTCCAGGGTTTATAATCATTCGTGGCTGACTCAGAGTGAAATTAACAAAACATATGGTAATTATGAAGCATATATCCAATTTGCAGATTATATGAACAGCTATGGTATCTCCGTATCATATACCTCTATAGATCTTTTCGTAACTCTGCACGGATCCACCAGTCAATTCTCCAGAGCGCTGCACGTCTCTTTTAATCTTTACAGGTATAAAGGCAGTATCTTTTATTCATCCACCACACCCGAGCTTCCAGTATCTCTGGCTTCTGCTATTGTATCCATTTATGGATTAACGAATTACAGTGCTGTATCTGCCGCGTCACTCCAGAAAACAGCCAGTTCATCGTTCACGGTTCCAAGTCAATCTCCACCCTATAATGTATCCCAGATAGAGAATGCATATAACATTACACCTGTAGAGCGTAAAGGGTATAATGGAAGCGGCGAAAATATTGTTATTATAGGTTCTGGAAAACCATCCATCTCTGATTTATCCTCTTTTTTCAACGGTATGAATATACCAATGCCTGCATATAAATTTAAATATATTGATGGAAATTCATCACCTCCATCTGCTTTGAATAGTTTCAGTATTGAAACAACTCTTGATGATGAATGGTCTGGTGCGATAGCACCGGGAGCCGTAATTTACACACTTCTCACACCCGGGGTATCTTCACAGGATTTTACAGACATGTTGATTTATACCGTAACGCACCTTCCGGGCTCTATCGCATCCATAAGCTGGGGTTCTGCGGAAAACAGTACAGGTTCTGCAATTATTTATGGAAATCACGAAATCATAGGTACTGGTCTGCTTGAGGGAATTGCCTTTTTTTCGTCTTCGGGAGATTTCGGTGGATATGACGGCATGTTATATCCCTCCGTGAATTACTGGGCATCAGATCCATATGTTACAGGCGTAGGTGGTACGCAGCTTATATATAACATGACCTCCAGCGGCTGGGAGACTGAAACCGGATGGTCACGGTCAGGTGGCGGTAGAAGTGCCTTCTTTTCAGAGCCCTTTTATCAATCAGGTACGGGCGTTCCGTACAACGGCGCCAGAAATGTTCCAGATGTATCATACGATGCATCACCCTCAACCGGCATGTGGATCTTTTACCAGAATAGCTGGATTGGCATTGGAGGTACCTCGTGTGGATCACCTCAATGGGCATCCATCTGGGCCATAATCAAAGAATTTTATAAAGGAAGGATCAGTCTTGGCTTTCCAAACCCTGTTATATACCAGATCGGAAGGAGCAGGGATTATAATTCCGCTTTTCACGATATAGTTCTTGGGTATAATGGCGTATATACTGCACATCCTGGCTGGGACTCCGTAACAGGATGGGGTACTCCGATCGTTACTGGATTAATCAATGCCATTAATAACTTATCAAATTTTAATGTTAATTTTTCTTTAAGTTTATCATCTGAATACGTACCCGCTTCAATAAATTTAACAGCAACTGTTAAAAATGGCGTTTCACCATACAGCTATACGTGGTATGTTCCAGGTGTAGGTACTTATACTGGTAAAAGTACGAATGTTACCGTATATACCAGCGGTACCTATACCGTTGTCTTAAATGTCACAGACAACAGCGGGAATAAGGCATCATATACAAAAACGTTTACCCTTTACAACCCATCGTATATCATTTTTAATACACACATACTCGACGGGGTCCTGTATATAAATAATCGTAGCCATACAATCACTGCAGCCCAAACACTTTTTACGGTTCCGTCAGGTATGTATTACATATCATACTGGAAGTATGGGTATATTCCATACACAGGGTATGCTGATCTTTTACCTGAACAGACCGAAAATATGACCATTGCATTGAAACAGGGTAACTTTCAAACAGGGTCACCCTATAGCAACCCTGTTTATTATTCCACCCTGAATAGCTCTATCTTTTACAATAACTGGGCTGTAACATATGGAGGCGACGAAAACAGTATATGGGGTATATCCAACAGTGGCTATACCACGCTGTATAATGGCAATAATATTTACGATGGTGGTACCTCCTACAGTACCTCCCTCGTCAACACTGATAAATACTACACCAATTTAACAGAACATCCAGTTCTGGTAACGGTGAACAGATTATCATGGACTCCCGTACCCTCCAACAGTTCTATTCAGATGGCTGCAGGCATACAGGATCTGAACAATTTCAACTATATTCTGGCTGGAATTAATGTAACAGGCAATAAATCAATATTTTATATAGAGGAGGGAATTTACCAGCCATACACATATACCTGGAATAACAGTTATCTTTTTTCCACCGTTGCAAATATAAGTGCGTTATCCTTTTCTTATTCTTACAACGGGTCTATAACTGTATGGAATGGATCAAAAATGGAACAATTTTCCATGTTCCATGGAAAGGGAATGAAACATGCACTTGAAAATGTATCCTTGTTGATAACCGAATCTTATTATGGATACAGGCCAGCTGTTGCATCCATAGAAGGTATCGGGTTATACAACATGAACCGTTATACCGTATCCGGTGTTATCCTGAACCATAATGGTATGCCCGTAAGCAATGCACTCATATATGAAGGATCAACAATTGTAACCGTGACAGGCTCCAACGGGTATTTTCACATCTCTGCTTTTATGGGTGTTTATACTATAAAAATTATTGCCAATGGTTACATAACGAATTATTATACATTTACAGTTACAGATAATAACATATCAAACGTCGTAATATATCTCAATCCACTCAGTTCCAGTACGGGTTCATTCATCAATCAGAATTCCGTTCAGTATGGATCCATCCTTATATGGCTGGTAGCAGGTGCGATCATTCTGTATATTATGGTTGATGATCGTGAGAAGAAGAGAAAGAAGGAGCTTGAGAACTGGTTTGGAAAGTTTTCTTCTTAGCATCGATGATCCTGTTCATGGAACCATGCTTCAACCCCTCCAGGTCGACTGTAACGTATCTGAACCCAAGTGATTTTAAATGATTACTTATGGTTTTACACATCTCTTTCTCAAATAAGCCAGATATTTCTGCTTCAGGCAATTCTATTCTTGCACTTCCTGTAACATCCCTTACGCGCACATTGCTGAATCCAAGTGATTTTATAAATTCCTCTGACTTTTCAATTCTATTAAGCTTCTCTTCATCTATTGCTTCCAGATAGGTTATTCTGGAGGATAGGCATGAATCAGCAGGCAGATCTGCATTGGATAATCCAACAGATTTTGCAAGTTTTCTGATCAAAATTTTATTAAATCCAAGTTGATAAAGTGGATGTTTCACATTATACATATCAAAGGCTCTGAGACCAGGCCTGTAATCTTTCATATCATCAGTATTTACGCCATCTATGATTGTATCAATACCGTGCTGATCTGCAACTTTTTTCAAAATATGTGCATCCATACTTTTGCAATGATAACATCTATCAAAATTGTTGATACGGTATTCCTTTTTGGAACTACACA
>JAMCUS010000002.1 GCA_023379385.1 Thermoplasmatota archaeon | reverse complement strand
ATGAGTTTGTATGAAGATGATATAATCACACCAGGGATGGCATACGAGATGAAGAAGAGGAAAGAGGGTGAGGAAGCAGTATGAAATATGTGAGGTCTAAGGAGGAACTAATTTCAGGATATCACAAATACCAAGAGATCCGGATTCATTCAAAAAATATTCAGATCCACCCACATATATTGGATTAGGTGGTGGATTGGTCGTTTCTGTATTATCCATCCGTATCCATTTTATTTTATAAGGTAACGCATTAGCTGGATTGTAATATCTATCGGGTAATTCGTATCTCTGTCGCTTTGGGGAATTATTGTATATTACATCTTTTGAATATCTCTGGACATATAAAACATTGTTTATATCTTCAGCTAGCATATAAATATACTTGTGTTCTGTAGCATAGAATGGGTTATTAACCATTTTATCTTTTAATTTTATCCATACTTTATCTCCAACATTAAATATTTCCGCAACTGGGAAAGCTCTTCTTTGTTTGGAATCATCTTTTCACTCTCTTGGTTCGGACCATCTTCATATTGGACAATATAGTATGGGAATATATATTAATAATGAAATACAATAAAGGGGGGTCTGGAGGGAATTCAATGAAAAATCATACAATTGATGAAAAATACAACGCAGTAATGGAACTACTACTGGGCGGTTCTCCTACTGAGATCTGTAGAAGATACTCTGTATCTTCATCCCAGCTCTATAGATGTAAAGATAAGTTCATAGAAGGCGGTAAACATGGTCTCAGTCAGGGTGTAAGAAACGAATATGAACATGAAATGGCACAGATGAAAGCCATAATAGGTAATCTTACCATTGCTAACGAGCTTTTAAAAAAAATCTACGGAGGAGGATAAAATGATTTTTTGCCGTATGTTAATCTCCAGGGGCTTTGGTGTTAAGAAAGCATCTGTTTTATCAGGAGTTCCAAAAAGTACATACTATAACCGGCTATTAATAAAGGAGATGGAGTCCAGAAGATATATACCCGAAAAGGACGTTAAAAAGATAGTGGAGCTATGCTCCATAAGAACTACGTATGGATACAGGAGAATATGGGCACTTCTAAGAAGAGAAGGAATTAATCATAATCCAAAGACAGTTTTGAGAATTATGAAAGGATATAATCTTGCACTGAAAAAGAACGTTCATAAAGGTAGACAGAAAAGAGAGAAATTGTACAGAGCCAGAGGGCCTGAACAATTATGGGAAGCAGATATAACATACATACCCACGGTTGAAGAAGGTATGACCTGTCTATTCAATGTAAAAGACTGTTTTACAAAGAAGTGGGTTGGGTATGAATATTCCAGAACGTGTAATAGATGAGATGCGATAAAAAGCATAGAGAATGCGACAAAAGAATATGTAGGTGGAATGGTAACAGGAATAGTACTGAGAACAGACAACGGAACACAATATACATCAAAAATGTTCAAAGGGGGTGTGAAAGCGCTTGGATTTAAACAAGAGTATATAGAGAAAAATACGCCTGAAGATAATGGAGATATAGAATCATTTCATAACTCCATTAAAAGGGACTACATATGGACAAATGAGTTCAGAACATATGAGGAGACGAATAGAACAATAAAAGAGGCATACAGGGATTACAACGAAGAGAGACCACATTCTACGATAGAATATATGAGTCCAAATGAATTTATAGAAAGATGGAACGTTGATGAAAACTTTAGAGAGAGGTATTTGAATAGTCTGGATAAGAAAAGAGATAGGAGGATGAAACGAATGGAAAAAAGATATAAAGCAACAAAAGATAGGGAAGAGGTGAGAATAAATGTATAATAAAAATTCTCAAAAAGTGCATCAAAAAGTGTCCAATAATAGATGGGGCAGATCACTCTATTCAACATTATAACATACCTATTTAGACTTTAACCTGAATTATTCTTATAATAGTAATCCAAGTCCAAAGCTAAATTAATTGATTATTCCTATTTGACGAATTTAAATTTTCTGGCATAAGAAAATCAGCAACAGGTATCTATGCCATATCCTGGATGGTTGACAGGATCAGTGTCACGGACTCTTTTTATTTTTCTCGGATATCAATGAACGGTACCATCCTGTTTTATGGGTTATAGTGGTTTTATTTACCTCTTTCTTTTTTCTTTTTTTGTTTCTTTTTTCATTTCTGAATAAAAATATTAGCTCGATAACTATTATTATACTTACAATAATTATGATGCTTTCATATATGCTATTGTAATTTGTGGAAGTGGATGTTGATGTAGGAATTGATCTTGATGTGAAAAAGATGTTTACACTTACATTTTTTCCGTTTACAATTACTTTTATTGTAGAAATATTTGTTCTGTAACCGGTGACATTTTTGACAGTGAAATTATAGGTTCCGTTGACCAGACTGAATACGATGTAAGTTTTATTTGAATATTTTGTAACGTTTCCAAGACCTATAGCCCATGTTGTTCCTTTATTTAATCCACTTTCTGTAAACGTTACATTGTATTGTTTTGATAAAAAGAAGGTAATGTTCACCAGCACATTTTTTCCTTTTACTGTAACGATTCCTGAAGAAGGCATAGCATAATAGTCGGATGTATTTTTAACTGAAAAAGAATAAGTGCCGTTAGATCCACCAAATAATATCGTACTTCTATCTGATGAATATACGGTACCATTCAGAGATACATTCCACCAATCTCCTTTAGGCAACCCTTTTTCAGAAAACAGAATATTGTAAAAAGAGGATTCATGCACAAAAGTAACCCGTATTGTTGTTTCTCCGGATATTATGGATACAGTACCTGGATTGGCCCAATAGTTTGTAACATAAATGTTATTGTTGGATGGATCATATACTGCACCCCATGGAGAATTTCCTACCTTTATGGTGTTGCTAACCTCGTTGTATGCGTTGATGACTGATACACTATCAGATCCATAATTAGTTACATACAGGTAATTGGTACTGTTATCGTAGGCAATTCCACTGGGATAGGTACCAACAGTGATATTGGAAACGATTGTATTGTTGCTGCTTATCACAGTTACATCGTTTACAAAATCATCTGTAACATACAGATCATGATTCGCTGAATCATAAATTAGATTTTCCGGATGTGGTCCAGCATTTATTTCACTTGCTGGAGCAAGAGAAATCACTTTAACAATCTCCTTTTTTTGCGGATCTACTACAGTAATATCGTTAACATGTGATTGAGATATGTATAATAATTTGTTGGCAGAATCGTACGTTAAACATCTGGCTATTCCATTAACTCCTGATGGAAGTTGCGTAACATTTATTAATTGATACGTGGGTGTCAGGGCATACAATACAAATACTGGATAATAGAGTAAAGAATTATTGTTAGCTCCTACAACATAAATATTTCCATTGGCAGGATCAAGTACCATAGCTTCATCACCCGAATATAAACCAGGCACACTTATAGCTTCCACAATTTTGTTTGTCTGAGGGTTCAATACATAAATACCATTTGAATTATTAAGAAAACCATAAATATAGAGGTACTGGTTTGTAGGATTGTAGATAATATAGGAGGGAGCCATATTATATGTGCCATATGCCAACGATATGTTGCGTATGCTGTTGGTGGTTGTATTTATGGCTGTAATGTTGGTGCCGTCCCATTGTGACATGTATAGATTATGATTCACAGGATCATAAGCATCAATAATTGAATTTGTCACTCCTCTGGTTATTATTGTTGCAGAGACTGTATTGGGGTTACCGTTGACAGTAACATATCCAGAAGATGGATCGGGAAGATAGCCCTTCACCCCGGTGCTTATCCTGTACAGGTAGGTACCATTTGGTTCTTCAAAAGAAATTGTATTGTTAAATGAACTTTTAGATAATCCGTTTAAGGTTACATTCCATGAAGCAGATGAAGGAATGCCATTTTCGATAAAAGAAACCGGATAAAGAACGATTCTGAAAACGGCTATTTCTGTAACAGGACCATTCATTGTTATGTTGACTGTGCTGCTTTTTCCGGTATAACTTCCTGTACCAGTACCTAACCACTCTTCAAATATAGATATATTGTTAGCCATGGCACTGATCTCCACCACTGTACTAGCATTGTACCAAAAGCTACCAGGAGATACAGTACCGCCATTCCACGGATCAATATTAATATTTAAATAATATTGCACCCTAAAGCTCACATTTATTTCAATATTATGACCATCTACAGTCACTGCACCACTGCTTGTAGCCGGTATATATTTCGCACCAGTTCCATTATAGCTGATGATTATTGAATAAGAGTAGGAGCCATTAACAGCATCAAAATTCATAAATTCTGTTGTGGATACATTTGAGATTTTATTGAAAAGAACAGTCCAGGTTACACCTGGTGGTGCTCCCTTCTGATTGAAGGTAACAGTATAGGTTGAATTGTCTGTTATAATAAGTGTTATGTTAGTTAATACTGATAAATTTCCATATGTTTTGCTGATCTTATTATAATTTGTAGCCATAATGCTTATGTTGTGAATTCCCACCCTGGCAGATGAAGATACATTCAGATAAAGATTGGTAAATAAGGATACATTACCGGGTAATGGATTTAATACAAAGGGTCCGGATAGAGAGGATATTGCGACACCTGCCGGTATACTAAGTATATTCAATTTTATTGAGGAGTTATAAAGAGTTGGATACGATAGATATATTCTGTAATTTATCGTTATATTTTTTGATCCTTTCGGTAGGGTAACGATATGATAGCCAGGATATACTTTAAGTTCATATTTGATTGCTGATGTAAAATTCCAGGCATTTATGGAGCCCCAACCGGATCCAAAATCCCAGCCTGGCAGTGCAGGATAGGGATATCCAGCAGGAGCCTCAGTAACATCGTAAAAGGGCCTGCTCATATATTTTGTATTGTTTGGACCTATCTGATAAAGTAAAGGATTAAGAAAGCCCAGACCTGTATTGTTACCCATAAATACACCCAGATATGCAGAAATTTCTGCAACGATTCCCGCCGTTACCGGGGATGATATACTTGTTCCTGACGCATTTTCAAAGGATCCACCATAAAAAATAAGCGTATTGTTTCCGATTGCCGAAAGATCACAGACGTTCCTGTATGTGGAACTGCCACCATTATCCAGAACGGCTGGAATATTCTGCCATGAAGGTATTGTATAGGTCGTGCTTATACCTGCTTCCGTTCCAGCGGCACCGTAACTGGTCATCTGATACCAGACACTTTGTGATGCAATTGGGTTTATTGCACTGATAGAGGTACCATCCATATTGGGAACGCCATTAAATTGTATGGTAAGCCCACCTACGGATACAATACCATAATTGTTGAAGGAGACATCTGCGGGCCATGATGGAAAAGGAGTCGCCGGATTATCACCGGAAGCTGCAAATACCGTAATGCCACGTGCATTCAACTGCTCAATGTCACTGTTCATAGTAGAATCTACGGTCTCAGGAACAGCACCCCATGAATTGGTAATTGCTGTGAGATTCTTAAGAGTAATAGCCATGTTAAATTCATTATCAGGAAATCCCTGCTGTGTATCAGGTCCATATATATTCACTACGCTTGCTCCAGGTGCTAAACTTCCAGCCATTTCTAAATCAAGAGTATTCTCCACACTGGCGAGAGTCGTGTCATTTATAGCACTGTAACCTGGACCAACAGTTCCAGTATCCCCCATTCCCCAGATATGTGGCATACCACCTGCCTTTAATTCCCATTGAGGCAGGGTTGAAAGAAAATACTGCTTTACATCGTTGGGATTAAAAGGTGCAACTTCGTTTCCGTTGATGTCTGCACCTTCCCATAGAATGGTAGCAATAGTCTTTCCATTTGCAAATATATGTTTTGTAGTTGGTGATGCCTGTGGCGAATTGTTATAAAGTTGTAATAATCCATAGGCTTTTTGTATGTCAGAACCAGTAATATTCTGACCTGTATAACTGTTCCCGTTTGGAGGATATATGTCACCTATTTTATGTACAGAGGATATATAATTGGTGTACAGATACGCGTTGGTAGCCCCGTCAATTCCTTTTATATACGGTAAGAAAAAGGCTGGTAAACTGAATTGTTTGACAGGAGCATAGAAAACATGTCTTAAACCGGTTGTGTTGGTAACGAACAGACCTATTTCTGTATGAAATACCTTTTCAATGGTAGATGCCTTTGCCAGTATGGATATAGATACCCTGTCTTTCCATGTATGTTGAATGGTAATGCCGTTGCTTTCTAAATATTGTATTAAACGATTATAAATCTGTAGCGAAGGGGAAAAGTTAGCATCAAACTGTTGAACTGTAAGGTAACGATGATAAAGTGTAGATTTAGGATTATAAAGGTTGGACAAGAGAGTTGATAAATTATTGCTATTTCTATATTTAAGAACTATGGAAACAAAAATGGTTGTATTACCATTCACATATCCGATTTGTTTGCCATTATCAATGAGAAAAGTTGAATATGAATTCTGTACGGGCAGCAGTAGATTGTTTTCAACGGTGCCAGAGGCATTATTTGAAGTAACCAGTGCAAACATGGATATAAAGTAAATGACAAATATTATCAATGCACAAAAATAACTCTTTCTGTTATTATTCAATAAATCTGCCTTCAACATATTATCATCACCACTGATAAACTTTTTAATAATTTTTTTTGATTGTTCTTCTTTGTAGAAATATCTCTTTTTTCTTCGTGTTTTACAATTTTCATTATAAATTCACTTTGAATATAATAATCTTTAAACCCATTTATATACTAATGGTGAAGATACATCACAAATACGTCAAAAATAACGTATTTTTAACGTATTTAAAAATATCAACTGTGCATAATGCAGGCATCGTTTACCTGTTTTTATTTTTACCTTTATGCTTACCCTTTCTTCTCTCTTTTTTAACTTCATTTTTATTGTAATCAGTTATGGTTGATTCAATATTCTCACTGCCTGCATTCTCAACTGCACTACCATTATCCGTCACTTCCGGTGCATTTTTAATATCTGGAGGGATATCTGATTCAATGATATCCATCCCCCCAACAGGAGGATTTGCTTCAACTTTATCTGCTGATATTTCTGCATTCTCGGTAACTGGTGGTTCTTTACTCTTTTCTGCATCATTTCTTGCTGTTTCTGTTATCAGGTCATCATTCATATTTTTACTGCTATCCATCTCATCTGTTTCTTTATTAATGTTTACATTCTGTATAACCTGGGAAGTTGATGTATTATCATCACGAGTTTTACCGCTATCTGATTTTTCACTGATTTTATTTGCATCACTGACTTTAACTTCTGGTTTCAAAATAGCATCGCCGGTATCTGTATCAACAGGAATTGCACTGCTTACAGCTACCGGTATGCCGGCACTCTCATCCTTGACTGTACCTATAATTTTAGGCATTGCATGCTTGTGAGTTGCGTGCGCCATTGATTCGGTTACTGTAGATTTTATGCTCATGTTCATTGTGTTGTCGGTTGGTGCAGCAATATTATCATTGACAATTTTAATACCGTTTTTTTGGCTGATGTTATTTGTATCACCACGCATCATTTTATCATTTTTTGGTTGTGATTTAACATTTTTATTTGATTTTATTTTATTATTTTTATTTATTATACCTTTTTTCCTCATAATCAGGTAGAGTAAAACCACGGTAACGATAATTATCACAGTGACTATAAGTATAATATTTATATCGCTGGAACTGAAGCCGGTCGAAGAGCTTGTATTGCCAGGAACAGATTCAAAACTCACAGTCAGGTTTACAGAGGTGCCGTTGACTGTAACCCTTCCACTGCCGTTAGAACTGTAACCAGATATATTGTTTATGATATAACTGTATGTTCCATTGGGCTCTGCAAATACGATGCTATTAACTGTGGAATACAGCGTATTGTTATTCAGCGTTACGCTCCAGTTCGTTCCTGCTGATAAACCACGCTCCACAAAGGTTATGTTGTACGTCATACGGTTCCATTTTATCGTTACAGTAACATTGGATCCTGCTACAGGCACCGTTCCTTTATAGTTAGTTGTACGGTATCCAGGTACAGGCATTATGCCGTATGTATAGCTTCTTCCGTTAGCCTCTGTAAAGTTTATCTCATTTCCACTTCCACTTTTTGTGGTGCCGTTGAGTGTGACAGTCCATGATGTGCTGGATGGCAATCCAATTTCCTTAAAAGATACGTCATAATAATTTATTACCATGACCAGTTTATAGGCTATATGCACAGTTATATTGCTGCCGTTAACTGTAACGTTGCCACGGTATGGTACGGCTATATAGTTTGATATATTGCCTACGGTATAATTGTATACACCATTATTTTCTATGAAAGATATATTGGTTGTATTGCTGCTTTTCGTTGTTCCATTGAGTGTAACAGTCCATACTCTATTGGATGTCAATCCAGACTCCGTAAAGGTTACCGTATAGTTAATCAATGAAAAAGAGACGTTTATAAGACTGCTGGAACCGTCTACTGTTATACTTTTAATGGATAAGCTGGTATTATAACCCTTTACATTTTTAATGGTAATGTTGTACGTCCCGTTTGGTGTGTAGAAGGTAATTGTACTTGTATTGCTACTTTTGCTGCTGCCGCCGAAGGTCACATTCCATGTGATACCCGCTTTAAGACCCTGCTCCCTGAAGGTTACGTTGTACAGAAATCTTGATACGTTGACAATTCTGGTTGCCGTTGCATTCTCTCCTAAACTATCGGTAACATTCAAGGTTACCTTATATCTTCCGGTATCGTTGAACGTGATGCTGTTTCCGTTGATTGTTAAATTGGTATAGGGTGTTACGTAATATTGATAGGAATACGGCTTTTTTCCACCGGAGGTTGTATTGGTAACATATACAGTCTGCCTCCTGTAGATGTTGCTGCTGGATAACGATATGCTTACATTTAAACGTGGATTGACCTGTAAATGGGTCACAGCCATTGCCATGAAGCCATTATTATCTGTAACATTAAAATAGAGAGTAAAGTTACCGGAGGCTGCAGGTATGAATATATACGTAAAGCTGCTATTCTTCGTGCTGATGTTATAGCTGAGATTACTGGAGGTTTCATTTTTTTGCAGAGTCCATTCATATGGCTTGCTGCCGTTGGTTATATTCATTGTTACACTGGTGTTCTGCCCCAGGTCTATTACGTTATGGTTTAAGGTGATTCCTGCGACAGGTATTGTATACACCTTGCCCGTTGATACAGAAGGCATGACGCCGTTGGGTGGATACGTTCGTATTCGTATCCAGTATATATTGAGATAGTAATTATAATCACTACCTGGAACAGGGGTCTTGGAGAGGTAGTAGGAGGTGGTAAGGTAGAGTGGTAATGGTGGTATGGCGGTATCTGTACTTCCAATGATTGTGTAGTTGTATCCTGCAGAAACGGAGCCGTTATCAGGATAGAATATGCTGAATACATGATAGTTACTATCTGCCGCTATAGTTGGTTTATTAAAATAATTAAGGCTATTTGTGGTTGTGGTCAATGCGTATATGTTGCTGTTTGCTGTTGCGGACGGATCTGCATCCCCGATCCATCCAGCCCCACTTTCGTTGGCTCCAGAACTGGTTGAGCTTGTATTCCATGCTCCGATATGTTCTGTTAAACCTATGGGAACGATGCTGAAATATTCGGTATTGAAACTCATTGATGCATAACTCTCCACCACCGATGCGGTATTTACTGGTTTATTGTAGTCAATGTAGGTATAGGCACCAGCATTTGCGGTACCTACATACTGGCTGGTTCCATTATCTATAAATATTGATGCTGTTGTTTTATATTCATTAACAGCCCATGAGCTGTTTGTCCATGCAGAACTTCCGTTCAGATCTGTAAAATTCTGATACATATTGAATACCCTGGCACCGTTGTCATATTTTCCATATACATTATATTTGTTAAGGGATATCTCTGGTGCCTCTCCAATGTACCCATTCCACGAAAGGTAATTATCCGATTTCGGTCCAGTTACCATATATATGGTGATGCTGGAGCTGGCAGGTATGCTGTACAGCTTTACCCATACCAGAGTATCATTGGTATCATTATTTGCACCTGACTCTATCCACGCATCTATCCTGGTTCCGTTACCATACTGGAAGAATACATTTGTCCAGTTACCATTGATATAACTGGCATAAGAAGTAGAATTGATTGTGATATTCTGCTGGTATACACCTGTAGCTTTGTTCTGCCTGTTTGATATATTTATTGGTATATAGTACAATCCAGTATTACCAGGATTTATAAAAAATGATGCATTGCCAGTACCGGATTTATTGAGATCATGCATACCATTGTACTTAATTGCTGAAGCTGAAACAGAAATGTTATTGGCACGTAAACCATAAAATGGATTTGCAAATATTAGAATAAGTAGAATAGCAGCAACGTAACCCTTTTTTTTTATTCCGTATATCATTGGTAGCCTCTATAATGATCTTATATGCCTTGCACATACCTTTATAATCATATATATATTTAAATTTATTTAAATTTGTTAAGTTATTGCATGGTAAGATAAGGCAGTGAATAGATTATGGGTTCAATGCATGAATCTAACCTGAATGCAACGCACATAACACAATTTTAGTATTTTCTATTTCGCATGGAAAGTTTAATAACAGATATGGAGATAATAGGTAGCAATGGATGAAATTTTGCAGGTAGCTCTTGATCTGGAGAATTTACCAAGAGCTATAGAGATAGGTAGGGCTGCTGTGGAAGGTGGCGCAGATTGGATAGAGGCCGGAACGCCGTTTATAAAAAGCGAAGGAATGAACGGTTTGAGAACCCTTAAAAAGGAGTTCAGAGGAAAAACGATTGTAGCTGATATGAAGATCATGGATGTGGGGGCTTTCGAAGCTGCAATAGCTGCTAAGGCTGGAGCGGATATAATAACAGTACTTTCTGTAGCTGCTGGATCTACCATATACGAAGGAGTGGAAAGTGCAAAACAGTATGGCGCGAGGATAATGGTTGATCTGATAGGGTCCAGTAACCTTGAAGAGGCTATAAAAACTGCAGAAAAAGCAGGTGCATCGTATGTATGTGTTCACGTAGGTATTGATGAACAGATGGATAAAAAAGACCCTTTCGCTATACTGAAAAGGGTTGCAGAGCTGACTGACTTGCCAGTGGCTGTTGCTGGTGGTATTAATAGTGAAACGGCTCCCCTTGCTATAGAAAATGGTGCCTCCATAGTGATTGTTGGTGGAGCTATAATAAAGGCAATTGATGTAAAGGAGGCTACCCAGACAATAAAAAAGGCTATGGCAACGGGCAGGGCTATACAGAGTGATCTTTTCAAGAGGTATAAAGAAAACGATATTTTAACCGCCTTCATGAAGGTATCCACACCCAACATATCCGACGCCATGCATAGAAAGGGTGCTATGCACGGTATAATACCATTCATAGAAAAGGGTGTAAAAATAGCGGGTAGAGCGGTTACCGTTATTACTGCCGAAGGTGATTGGGCAAAACCTGTTGAGGCAATTGATAAGGCTAAAGCGGGAGAGGTAATTGTCATAGATGCAGCTGGAAAGGATACTGCTGTATGGGGGGAACTTGCTTCCTGGAGTGCATTGACTAAAGGTGTAAAGGGTGTGGTTATAGATGGTGCCGTAAGGGATATAGATAGCATAAAAGCGATCAATTTCCCTGTATTCGCAAGATATGCAGTTCCCCATGCTGGTGAGCCAAAAGGATTCGGAGAAATCAACATAGAGATTTTATGTGGTGGCCAGAGGGTAAGAATGGGAGACTGGATTGTTGGAGACGAAAATGGTGTGGTTGTTATACCTGCGGAGCAGAGTGTAGAAATTGCAAATAGAGCTGTTGATGTACTTGAAAGGGAGAACAGATTACGGGAAGAAATTAAGAAGGGAGGAACACTTTCATCTATTCAGAGGCTGGAAGAATGGGAGAAGGTGGGATGATTGATTCTATTGCCAGCAGGGTATTCAAAGAGAATAATCACTTTGCGGATATAAGATACGTAGAAAACAGATTTGAAACGGTAACCATTACGAATGGAGAACTGGATCAGACAACCGCTTCTGAAAAAGGAATTTTTATAAGAAGATTGCAGAATGGTCTCTGGTATAATACAATAATTAATGATCTGGATAAAGGAAAAACAGTTGTTACGTCTCATAAAGCGGTTACCTCAAAGATCCGGGGTGATGTAAATGTTGTTATGTCAGAGCCTGTCAGGGGTAGATTTATCCTTTCGGATCTGGATGAGGATGGATTGGTAGAGGATAAGATCTCGTTTATGAGGAGCATAGAATCAATACTTCATGATATTGCAGATCTTAAGAGCTACACAATAGGTTATTCAAACTTCAACCATAGAAAGAGGATAGTAAATAATGCCGGTACAGACGTATATGAACAATCCCTGAAACCTGAATTCTCTGTTAACCTTATAGTGAAGGTAGGTAATAAAAATTATACACTGGAAGATGGCGTTGGAATAACAGGTTCCTTCACAAAATCATTCAGAGAGAAGATCCTTGGAATGTGTAACAATCTTGTGACCAGGTCCCATGAACTTAAAAAGGCAAAATTATTGAGAAAGAAAAGAGGTACTGTAATAGTAAGCCCGCCTGTTGTAGGAATTCTTCTGCACGAAGCCATAGGACATCTCGCGGAAGCGGATTTTGTTATTTCGGGATCGCCTTTGGGGGAACTCATAGGAAAGAAGGTCACCGGTGATTCAGTTACTGTTGTTGATACCCCTACCTCTAAATTTGTTGACGGTGCGGCAGGCAGTATTGCTGTTGATGACGAGGGTACAATGGTTTCAGATGCAGTCATTATCGATCGCGGCACCGTAAAACATTTAATGAGTGATAAACAGACTGCATATAAATTGAATATTCCATTGACTGGAAATGGAAGAACGGAATCATACAGTTCCATGCCCCAGGTAAGAATGAGAAATACCATAATGTATCCCGGCAATGTAAAATTAGAGGAGATCATTGAAGAAACAGATGACGGATACATGATAGACGTCCCTATGGATGGTGAAGCAGATAGCAATGGTTTCTTTCAGTTTACAGTGGGAACCATCAAACATATTATACACGGCTCAATTGAAGAGATAGGTCTGCCAGGCTCCATTACAGGCTCTATATTTGATTTTTTAAAAAACATTTCATATATAAGTTCTGATTTCAGTTATGGCATAGGTTCTGGGTGGTGTATTAAGGCAGGAGATGCTGTAAAGGTTGATGGAGGAGGCCCTTATATAAGAACAGAGGTGAATATTGGATAATATGTATGATCAGGCAATAGCCAAACTCGCTAAACAGAAGGATTTTGACTACGAGATCTATAGAGAGGAGGAATCTGGAATAACGTGCAAGTTCGTCAATGGAAAAATACATTCTATTGATCACCTCTCGGAATCCAGTACTGGAATAAGAATTCTAAAGGAGGGTGCTATTGCATTCAGTTTTTTAACCGGGAATGATCTGCCCGTAGAGGATATTGTTGAAAAAAGTTTAAAAAGATCAAATCTTCTCCATAAATATCCATATCATTCATTTCCATCCGGTTCATCAATACAGGTAAATGGATTATACGATAGAAAGGTTGCCGATCTTGATGAAAATGACCTGCTAACGTATGGACAGGATCTGCTGAACAGAATAGAGATCAACAATGCTTCCATTGAACTATTTGAAGTGTATACAACAACAGTGACCAGAACTCTGGAGAACTCTTCAGGAACCAGATTATCTGAAAAATCCACTGAATTCGCTTTTTTAATTACTGGTTTTATAAAAGAGGGATCCTACAGCAGCGAAAGTGTTGAAAAAAGCTATGTCTCACATAACCTGAATCGTGCAGAAATGGACGATCAATTTTCTAAATTCACGGATAACCTTAAACTGAGAAAAAAGGAAGGTAGCCTGATAAATAAAAAGTATTCGTTGGTTATTGAGCCTTCTCTTTTTTATGAACTGATTATAGAACCTGTTATAGAAAATATTACTCTGGAAAGTCTCTATTACAAAAGTTCAATATATAATAAACTGAATGAAAAAATCATGCCTTCCTGGCTGACTGTATATGATGATGGTACCCAGGATAATATGCCCAACAGCATAGAATTTGACAGAGAAGGTATCAGACCTGAAAAAAAGGAAATAATTAAAAATGGCACACTCAAAAATTACATAGGTAACGATCTTTTTTCTACCTTGCTGGGAATAGATTGCAGGGGTAATGCATCAGGTGGTTCTGATGAACAGCCCTACAGTGATGTCACCAACATTTTTGTAGATCCTGGAGAGTTCGCCCTTGATAATCTGATAGCGGATGTCAGGGAGGGCATAATAGCGGAGCAATTCACAGGATATATAGACAGTCTTTCGGGCAACTTTTCCGGACTGCTCAAAGGTGCCTATAAAATAATCAATGGTGAAGTAAAGTCAGGAATAAAAGGTCTGAACATCAGTGGAAACATAAAGGATCTGATAAAGGAAATAAAAGGCACCTCCAAGGAAAGGCCTTACAGGATATACGGCAAGATACCTTATGGATACATACCTGATTTTAAGGTAGGTTGAGTTACCTTATTCCTTTTTTGATGCCACTTTCCCCTGAGACATTGTGGTAAATTTTTTCTCCATTTTTGCTTTTTTATACATCACATACAGGTCTTTGGGAGTGTAAAAAAGATCCTTTCTGTCATATTCCGTTATATCATATATGGAGGTCATGTTAAGGCAGTCGGTTACAGGACATGCCTGAACGCACAGTTCACAGAAAAGGCATCTGGCAAAATCAATTCTGGGATGCATATGTGTCTTTGTTATGGAATCAGGATCATCAACTACCTTTTCCATTACGCAGCACTTATTTGGACACGCCCTTGCGCATGCGCCACATGAGATACAGGCTGGAAGGTTGAGTGTTATCCAGCCCCTGTACCTGCTCCAGATATCTCCATTTACTCCAAAGTATTTTTTATCACCACTTTCCAGTTTTTCAAATGGATATAAAAGGGTAGATGGCCTGATAAGGCTTCTAAAAAACTGTTTCATTGTGGTGGTCATTGGCTCTATAACAACTGAATACACTTTTTTGCTGCGTGTATCTTTCATCGATCCACCTCTCCTAAACATACATCAATACTGCCAATTATGGATGGAACATCTGCTATACGCTCATTTACAATTATTGCTGGAACAGCACCCTGTATATTGAAATAGGTGGGACTCCTGAATTTTAATCTGTAAGGATGCAGGGTGCCGTCACTTACAAGATACGCCGCAGATAATCCTCTGGGGTCTTCAGACATAAAGATAGCACTGCCCTTTGGCGGAACCCTTGGAATAGAAAAAAGTTTAAAATCTCCATCTGGTAATTTTTTAAGTGCCTCTCTTACAATCTTTATACTTTCGCTCATTTCAATCATTCTCACAACGTATCTGTCGTATGTATCACATGCAGTACCGGTAGCTATATCAAAATCAAAATCAGCGTAGGATAAGTAAGGGGTCTCTTTTCTGAGATCGGTCTTAACACCAGACGCCCTCAGATTTGGGCCTGTTACACCCATGGATATGGCGTACTCTTTTTCCCATATGCCTTTACCTTTTGTCCTTAATATAAACACCTCACTTTCATCCATCATATGTTTATAATCTCTCAACCGTTTTTCAAACTGATCTAGAACTGGCAGAGCGATTTCTTTAAACCCCTCGGGAAGATCTTTTACAACACCACCAAACCTCATATACACATAATGAAGCCTGCCTCCTGTAATCATCTGCATAAGATCAAGAAACTGCTCTCGCTCTCTCATAGCATATAGAAACATTGTCAGCAATCCCAGGTCTGCTGTCCAAGACGCCAGCCACATAAGATGGGATGCAATTCTCTGAAGTTCCAAGACTATAACACGTATATAACTGGCTCTTTTTGGTATTTCAATATTCATAACCTTTTCAACTGCGCCTATGTATGCCATCTCCCAGGACATTGCTGATGCATAACACAAAAATCTGTCTGATAATGGTATAAATTCGGTATAAGTCTTTATCTCTGCGATTTTTTCAATACCTCTGTGGAGATACCCTATTTCTGCTCTAGCATCCGCAATTCTCTCACCATCCACCTTCACTCTGAGATTCCACAATCCATGGGTCATTGGATGCTGAGGTCCCATGTTTATCCACATTTCACTCATGCATTTCCCTCCACATTTAATTTAAATGATTTCCTCAATGGAAACCTATCGGAATCCTTCATTTGCAGGATTCTTTCAAGATTTGGATGCCCTTTGAATACAATACCAAACATGTCGTAGGCTTCTCTTTCATGCCAGTTGGCTCCATCCCATAAATCGGTCAGAGATTCTATTTCCATGCTGCCCTGTTCTATTGATACACTGAGTTCTACCAGTATTTTGTTATGTACATCAAATAGATGATAGGTAATGGTGATGTTATTTCCTGTTTCATAAGGTGTTAATAATAAAAGGTTGCTTATGCCATTGCTCTTCAGAATTTTTATACCATTTTTAAAATTTTCTTTGTCAATTTCAGTTTTTATGAGTTTGCCATTTTTATGATACTCAGTAACAGAAACATTTTTAAACAGATTATTGGATTTTATAACAGTTTCCAGATCCGTCATTGTAAATTACCTCCTTTTTTAATTTTTTCTTCTAATTTAAGAATACCTTCAATCATGGCTTCAGGCCTTGGCGGACAGCCAGGTACATAAATGTCAACAGGTATAACTTTATCAGCACCATTTATTACGTTGTATGATTGGAAATAGGGTCCGCCAGAGATAGCGCATTCGCCCATAGCCATAACATATTTTGGAGATGGCATCTGTTCATGCAGCTTGATTATGACATCTTTTACTTTAAGGGTAACAGGTCCGTTAATTATGAGCAGATCACTCTGTCTTGGACTTGATCTAGCTACGACACCAAATCTCTCTGCATCAAATCTGGATGCAAAGGCAGCAGCCATCTCAAGGGCGCAGCATTTTATACCAAAATGAAGGGGAAAGATAGAATTGGCTGTAGCCCATCTGAATGGATAGAGAATCGGTGAAGAAGCATTTACAAATTTCTCTTTAACCATATTTATAAATTCAGAAGATTTTACCGTAAGGACTGGAGCTCCATTTTCATCCATACATTTCACCACATTATCAATATATACAGAGTAAATATAGCTTTCGTGAATATATGTTAACAGCATATAAATTTTAGAATGATAATTAGAGACAATTACACATGCTGCGTACAGATATACCATTTCATGAATTTACATAGGTTTCTCTCTTTCATGATCTGTTGAATCATTTCTGTTCCTTTTTTTTGGTGTCGTTATTTTTTTCTTTTCCATCCCATTCCTTAACTTTGCTGGTTTTATGGTATAAAGTTTTTCGTTTATTCCATTTATGATGGAGATAATCTAATTTAACATAAAAAACATATATGGCAGCAATAACAATCGCAAGGAGAAGGAGCCCTGCTACTAAATATATTATTATATTTTCATTTGTAACTGTCTGTATAGTTTGCAGTGTTATATCCTTAGAATAAATACCTGTAATGGAAACAAGAAAAGTGGTTCCCTGATAACCTGTTGCATTGACAGTGATTATATAATGACCCACAAAAACGAAGGTAAACCCCGTTGCATTGCTCCATATTTCTGATTTAAGGAAGGTATTTGCAACACCGTATTTATCCGCATGTATATAGATTGCTGTAGAGTTGGGATTATCCTCCCTTATGCTTACCACTGCGTATGGAATTGGATTGCCTTTCACATTGGATACGTGGATGGATAACCATCTCCACAGGGTAAGACGGCTGTTTCCACTTATAGATATGTTTGTTAGTACAACTGAATTATTAACGATTTTTGAATTCACCCAGTTATAAATAGCTACTGTTGAACTACCGGATATGTATATGTAATTGACGGAGGAGTTTACAAGTGTAACGTTTTGATTGTAGAAAGATAGAACGCCATAGAAATTCGTAGACTGTGCAATCAGACTGTTTATATATGTTATGGTTTTCATGGAATTGTTATTACCAGAAATGGTTGAATTTTCAAAGATGGCTTTTCTTAATGTATGAATATAGAGGTTAAATATTGCACTATCAACTACCTTCATATATACCGCATTGATGGTTATATTGCTGACTACCGCATCCTGAGATGCTGATGACGACCCTATGGTTACGTTGACTGTATTCAGATTCAAATTAGAGGCAGTACTATTTGCAATTGTTATGGAGGATGCTGAGGAAACATTGAAATATTGAATATTCGTGCTATTGACATTGCTACCATTCACGCTGACCATGGTTCCAGAGGTTACTGTTATGTTTTTGTACACCCCATTGCTGAGGTTTACCAATTTGGCATGTGCTATTGTAGTATTGCTCATACCTGCAACATTTGTATTGCCCATGGTTATAGCTCCGTCATCCACAACAAAGGCATTGCCGTTAAAATGAATATTTTGTGGCAGAATATGTAACATGCTTTTATAAATCATTAATGAGGCGTTATTACTGACATTCAATTCGGTATTTCCAGTAAACCACCCTTTTGACGATCCCTTAAAGATAAATTTTCCGTTGTCTGTTATGGTTATTGTAGTATTTTTATATGCTGTTAAATTTCCACCATTAGATAAAAAAAGACCTCCATTGCCGGAAATATCTATAGATAAATTGCCCTTGGAAATAATACTGGTTCCATTGGTAATGATTATCTCTCCGTTCTCGCTTACATTCATATAGGATACTGTGTGACCAGTCTGTGGATTAAGTGTTATGGAATCATTTGAAGAATCACCGACGTGTAATATTCCGGTACCGGTTACAACAATATTAAAAGCCTGCATTGTGGTATTGTAATCATATGTACCATTAGATAAAAAAATTGTTCCGTTGTAACTAATAGCGCGTACATCATTCTCTACCATAAAGTGGTTACTGAAAGTTACGCCTTCGTTGTGATTATACTGCAAATCAGATATATAGATGGAAACTGTTAAAGATAACAGCAACAACATTAATACTGTGATTATAAATATTCTCTTCACTGGCATCCTACAATATTATATTGTACGATTATTTAAATGTTTTTAACTTATTCGGGTATTTCATAAGCTTGTGAATAATGTTAAAGAATATCATAACATACCACACAATTTAAATATACCTTATATTGACAACTATATGATGAGAAAATTATTTATAGTAGCTTTCACTAATGTTTTGTGAGGCGATAAAAATGGGTAAAATAATAGGAATAGATCTTGGAACAAGCAATTCAGCTGCAGCTGTTCTTGAAGGTGGAAAACCTGTAATAATTCCTAGTGCAGAGGGTACGACTATAGGTGGTAAAGCATTTCCTTCGTATGTAGCATTTACCAAGGATGGACAGCTTCTTATAGGAGAGCCTGCCAGGAGACAGACAGTTACAAATCCAGATGGTACAATATATGCTGCTAAAAGAAAAATGGGAACGTCACATAAATTCAAGGTTTACGATAAAGAGTACACACCACAACAAATATCCGCATTTATATTGCAAAAAATAAAAAAGGATGCAGAAGCCTTCCTTGGAGAAAAGGTGGATAAGGCAGTTATAACGGTTCCTGCCTATTTCAATGATAATCAGAGACAGGCTACGAAGGATGCGGGAACAATAGCAGGACTGGATGTTGTCAGAATAATTAATGAACCGACTGCTGCATCTCTTGCATACGGAATAGATAAATCAAACAGAGAAGAAAGAATTCTCGTATTTGATCTTGGTGGTGGAACTCTGGATGTAACAATCATGGAGTTTGCAGAAGGGGTTTTTGAGGTTAAATCCACCAGTGGGGATACACAGCTGGGTGGAACAGATATGGATGAAGTTCTGGTAAAATTTGTAATATCTGAGTTTAAGAAAGAGAGTGGTGTTGATATAACACACGATAAAATGGCATACCAGAGAGTAAGGGAGGCAGTGGAAAAGGCAAAGATAGAACTATCCACGACGCTTCAGACGGATATGAATCTGCCTTATCTTACGGCAACTGCCGATGGCCCCAAACATCTGTCCATGACTATAACGCGGGCTAAGTTAGAAGATCTCGTTAATCCAATTGTAGAAAAATGCAGACATCCGATAATACAGGCTCTTGAAGATGCAAAATACACAAAGGATGATATAACAAAAGTCATTCTTGTCGGAGGACCTACAAGAATGCCAATTGTTATGAAATTCGTTGAAAGCATCGTAGGTAAAAAAATTGAACACGGAGTGGACCCCATGGAATGTGTAGCAATTGGTGCTGCAATACAGGGAGGTGTCCTTGCGGGAGAGGTTAAAGATATACTGTTGCTGGATGTTACGCCATTATCACTGGGTGTAGAAACATTGGGGGGTGTCATGACAAAACTCATTGATAGAAACACAACAATACCTACTAAAAAAAGTGAAGTCTTTACTACTGCAGCAGATAACCAGACTGTTGTGGAGATACATGTATTGCAGGGAGAAAGGCAGTTTACCAAGGATAACGTATCCCTTGGAAAATTCCAGTTAACGGGCATACCACCTGCACCCAGGGGAGTTCCAAAGGTAGAAGTAACTTTTGATATAGACCAGAATGGGATCATTAACGTTTCTGCAAAGGATATGGCTACAGGTACCAAACAATCAATAACAATCACTGCCTCTAACAAACTATCAAAAGACGAGATAAATAGAATGGTAGAGAATGCAAAAAAATTTGAAGAAGAGGATAAAAAGAATGTAGAGGTTGTACAGACTAGGAATGAACTGGAGACACTTGTTTACAGCACTGAAAAAACCATGAAAGAATTTGGAGACAAGATAAAACCTGAGGAAAAGGAAAAGATAGAGAAGGCTATCAATGACGCAAAGGAGTCCCTTAAAGGTAATGATATTGAAAATATAAAAAAGACGAAAGAGGTTTTAACAGAAACGCTCTATTCAATAACGACAAGGATCTACCAGGAGACCGCAGCTACACCTACCTCAGGCAAAGGCGAAGGGGGCAGTACAGCTTCAGCAGGAGGGGCATCAGATGCAGGTGATAGCACAGATGGAGACAAAAAGGAGTATGTAGATGCAGACTATAAAGTGGAGGACAACAAAGAAGATAAAAAATAGATAAAATCTATTAATTACTAAACCTTTTACATACATATATGTTGGATGAAAGGCAATTTCTGAAAAAAATCGACCAATTTTGTGATGAAAGAATCAATAGCATTGTTGATTACATGGAGAAATATGACCAATTTTCACTGGATTCTTTAAAAGAGATGGCTGATTTAGGCTTATTCGGATTGATCGTTCCTGAAGAATATGGTGGCAGTAACCTTGCATATAAAACATATTCCAGGGTTTTAATGAAAATAGCGTCTGTTTCAGTATCTCTGGCAATAATACTCTCTGTTCATAACTCCGTTGCAATAACACCGATCTTATATTTCGGTTCGGAAGAACAGAAAAAAAGATATTTGCCTCTTATGGCATCTGGTAAAAAGGTGGGTTCATTTGCGTTAACAGAACCAAATGCAGGTAGTGATGCGTCACATATTAACACAACCTATGGTATCAATGAAAACAATTATACAATAAACGGAACTAAAATATGGATAACCAACAGTAATATATCATCCGTTTTTATAACCTTCGCTACAAAGGAGGTCTCAATGGGAAGGAACGGTATATCCTGCTTTATCGTTGATCGTGAGTCACCTGGCTTTTCAACAGGAAAAAAGGAAAATAAATTGGGGCTCAACGGCTCAGACAGTATGGAACTGATATATGATCAATGTACAATTCCTGAAAAAAACCTTATTGGGCGTGAAGGAGATGGATTTTTGATAGCAATGAAATCTCTTGAAAATGGAAGGATAGGCATTGCAGCTATATCCACAGGTGCTATGCATGGAATAATTTCATATATACATAAGGCGAATGTATCAAATAAGCCTGGATATACAGGCGTTATGAGCAGGATAATAAAATGGTATGAACTTTCGCAAACTTATGTTGAACGCGTATCAGATGAAAAAGATCAAAATATGGATGTAACGGTTAAAGCAAGTATTGCGAAGTCGTTTTCTTCAGAGTATGCATTCTTATCTGCAGATATGGCTTTATCACTCATTTCTGCATATTCAGCTGATTCTGACGGATTGTTAACCAGAATGTTTAAAGATACAAAGGTGCTTTCTATTGTTGAGGGAACTAACGAAATACAGGATAATATAATATCAAAAAGGTACAGATATACAGAACAGAATACCAATTTTTGACAAATCAGTGATGTTAATAATACATACCTGGAAGATCCTGTTACAATTTAAATATTATGAAAATTATTAGATAAATACAACAATATTATATATTTTAACATATTATATTATGATAGTGTGATGCAATGGATTCAAATATTCTGGATAAATATCTTCTTGCAGGTAAGATCGCTTATGATGCTAAACAGACAGGAAAAGAACTCATAAAAGAGAGGCATAGTCTGTATGAGGTTGCAGAAAAGATTGAACAGTTTATTGTTGAAAAGGGAGGAAATCTGGCTTTTCCAGTAAATTTATCTATAAATAATGAGGCTGCACATTACACACCCTCTTTCAAAGATACATCTGTATTCAACAGAGGAGATATTGTTAAACTGGATCTTGGTGTACATATAGATGGTTATATCGCAGATACAGCCCTGACCATTGAGGTTTCTACATACCTGCATGAACCATTGATAAAGGCTTCCAGAGAGGCGCTCATAACAGCTCTTGGCACCATTAAGGAGAACGCACTTATAAGTGATGTTGGTAGTGCTGTGGAACGTGTAATGAATAAATGGAATGTAAAACCGGTTTCCAATCTAACGGGGCATATGGTAGACAGGTACCTGCTTCACGGTAAAAAATCAGTATGGAATATAAGAAATAGTGAAACTACCAGATTTGAAAAAAACGAGGCTTATGCAATAGAACCTTTTGCTTCAACTGGTACTGGATTTGTTGAAAATAGCAAAAATGGGAATATATACAGATTTATTAAAAATGTCAGTAAATCAAAGAAGGATATTTACATGATATATGAAAAATACAGCTCATTGCCATTTGCCATGAGATGGATTCAACGTGATTTCCCGGAAATATCACCAATGAAATTAAATCAATACATCCAGCCATATCCTGTACTCATTGACAGAAAGGGCTCATTAATAAGTCAGGCAGAAGAAACAATTATTGTACAGGATAATGGAATTATCGTAACTACCAATAAGGATATAGCTCTATAATCGGCGTATTGATAGATGAGCAATTCATCTCCTCCCTGAAGGTTGGAGTATTCTTGCTATCTGATCTATGAATGGGTATGTTATTTACGAACATATTCTTGAAATGCATTGGGACAAAATTAAATGATCTCTTCCTGCTTCATCGCTCCGACTTGCTCAATTGAATGAGCAGTGGTCGGTGCATCTACAGGCATTTTTACAGAGTTCCACGCTAGCTGCATGTACCTCTCTCTAATGTTCAGAGCAGCGTTAAGGTCCCTATCTATAGTTAGACCGCAGTTATTACAGCTGTGGATTCTTATGGACAGGTCTTTCTTTACGGCTGCTCCGCAACGTGAGCATAGCTGACTTGTATCTCTTGGATCTACAAACTGCGTGTATTTACCAGCATTTTCGGCTTTGTAATCACACATGTCCATCAGTTTGTTCCAGGAGGCGTCTGATATGCTCTTTGCGAGATTGTGATTCTGAACCATTCCCTGAACATTTAAATCTTCAAAGACTATTATATTTCCACTCTCCACTATTTGATTAGATGCTTTATGCAGATTATCTTTTCGTGCATTCGCTAACTTACGCTGTTTTTTAGCGAGTTTCTTTCTTATCTTATTCCTGTTATAAGAGTGTTTTTTTGATTTGGATAGTTGTTTCTGTAGTGTTTTAATACCTTTTTCATACTTCGCTATTAACTTTGGATTATCTATCTCTTTAACTTCTATACCATCAGTTAACACGGCTAATTTGTTTATGCCGACATCAACATCAATAATATCCTGTTCTTTAATCTGTTCTATCGGTATCTTAACGACATCGGGTAATTCCACAGTAAAGGTAGCGAACCAATCGCCTGCTTTATCCCGTTTAACAGTGCATGTCTTGATTTTTTCGTCTATTATATCTCTACTACTATGAAAAAACTCTTTAGACAGTACCCCTATAACAATAGGAGTACTTTGAGTAGGAGTAGTTGCCGACTCTCTCTTTGGGCTTCGAGCCCGCTATTAAGGTTGGCAACTCATGCGTATCAATA
>JAMCUS010000001.1 GCA_023379385.1 Thermoplasmatota archaeon | reverse complement strand
ATTTGAACATATGAAGATGGGTGATAAAAGTTATACCAATCAGTTTGTGGATAATGCAAACAGATACATTGAAATTATGAAGCAGCATATTGATAAAGAAAATAATATACTTTACGATTTTGCAGATAACATGATTCCAGCCGAATCCCAGAAATCAATTTATATTGCTTTTGAAAATCTTGAAAATGAGAAAATTGGAAAAGGTGTTCATGAAAAATTTCATTCGGATATAGAACGCCTAAAATCAAAATATGCTGATAACGATAGCAACTGATCGCCTTTCATATTTTTTGCAAGTATGCCCATGCAATCAAAAAATTTTATTAGGAATGCAGCCAGGTTAGAAGCATTTGGTGTCGGCCTGTATGAATCCTTCCAGAGAAAAGCAACGGAATACTGGAAGGAGTGGTTAAGAATTTACCTTCCAATGGAGAGAAATCACTGGAGAATATGGAATGAAATGGAAACAGAACGGCATGTGCATACTGCCTTCTATAAATCCGGCATACTTACCGGAAAAATCTTATCCATTTTCTGGGGTCCTCAGTGTATCCTGACTATAAAATTAATAGAAAAATTTGCGGTAAAGGGGTACAGGCATGTATCAAAAGATCCTGCCTTATCCGGTGATATCAGAAGAAATGCAGAAAGGATCTTAAAAGATGAAATTGATATGGATCTGATGGCGTCAAAACGATAATAAATGGAGGTTTGCATATGCCTTTGATACATGTTATTTAGAAATAATTATATCAATGTTCTAACTTTACTATTTTGATATCTATGGACACAATCGGAGCCTACGCATTTGTTACATCTGACTGGAAGGAAAATGATTTCCCATTTGACCTGTGGATAAAACATGCCATAAAAATATTTGATCAGATAGCCATTGTAACATATGGAGAGGTTGTATTTCCAGACATCAGATATGAAGGTAAGTTGCTGACAAAACGCATAGAGCCAGTTGATGTAAATAAATTTTCTTTTTATACAGTAGGCAAGAAAATTGCCCAGGATATGCTTACCACAGACTGGAGAGTGCTTCTCGATATTGATGAATTTTTATATGATAGAATAGATACCGGAGGGCTTGATAAAAGATATGCGTATCCTTTGAGATACCACCATCTTTACGGTAATTCACATACAGAAATCAGAAACAATGGGTTTCCAGTATACCAGTTTCGTATTCATGTGGATAGAAGGGAGGTTGTTGGAGACGGAGCCTCTGTATCTCCTCCTTACTGCCGTTACCAGTTTCCTGTACATCAGATGGTTGTTTCAGGAGAATGGTTCAATAGACAATTTCTTCTGAAGAATAGCACAGCAGACAACGGACATGGTTCTGATAAATCCGGTACACAGCACGTGGATAACAACAATCAAATTATGAATCCGAAAAATTGATCCACAAAATGTTTAATAAACTCAAGAATATTGATAAACCTGTAAAGTTCTTTGAGGTATATCATACAGGTTCCGCCAGAAATCCAGTTGCCTTAAAAAATAAATGGAGGGTTCAGACTGAGAGGGAGATCAATGAAGGTAATACTGCAAATATGGGCAGGTTAAAATTTTTAGAAGATAATAAATTTGATTATGCAAAATACAGGGATATATGGAAGAATGCATACCTGAAGAATATCGATGAAAGGGAGATACCCCTGATTATAAGGAATAATGCAGACAGGTTTAACTGGATCAATTTTTCGGATTCATAATTTGATTTTTAAAGTAATTTATTGTTTCTTTCAGGCCAGAATCCAGTGTCTTCTCCGGCTTCCAGTTTAGATATTGCATAGCTTTTGAAATATCCGGTTTTCTTTTTTTTGGATCATCTTCAGGCAGTGGAAGAAAAACAATATCTGATGAGGAACCGGTCATTTCTTTTATTTTTACAGCCATATCATATATGGTGTGTTCCTCTGGATTTCCCAGATTTACCGGGGATCCATTCAATTCACCGTTATTGCTGTTCATCAGCAATACCAGCCCTCTAACAAGGTCATCTACGTAGCAAAAGGATCTGGTCTGTGTTCCATCGCCGTAGATGGTTACCGGTTGATTCCTTATAGCCTGGCTAATAAAATTGGGAATCATTCTACCGTCCTCTATCTGCATATAGGGACCGTAGGTATTGAATATCCTCGCAATTCTGACTGTTATATCTTTAGAAAAAACATATCCGAGGGTTTCAGCAAATCTTTTGGATTCGTCGTAGCAGGATCTTGGTCCTGTTGTATTTACATTTCCTCTGTAAAGTTCATTTTGGGGATGAACAAGGGGATCGCCGTAGGTCTCGGAGGTGGATGCAATGAGCACAGAGGCATTGTATTTTTTAGCCATTTTAAGAATGTTGAGCGTCCCTGTAGAGTTGGTAAGTGCTATCTCCAGTGCATGGCTGTCAAAATCTTTGGGAGATGCTCTGGAAGCCATGTGATATATCTGGTCCAGTTTCAGGTCAAGGTTATTCACTATATCATGTTTTATAAAGGTTACGTCCAGATCTTTGAGGTTCTCTTCGGAGCCTGTTACCAGGCTGTCTATACAGTATACCTCATTATTTCTGGAGAGCTGTTCACACAGGTGTCTTCCAATGAATCCAGCACCTCCTGTAATACCTATCTTCATAACAATTCCTCTCTTAAACCCAGAAATCGGCTGTCCTTCAGTGTAAGTTCAAAATTTGCCTTCATCCACGTATACAGATCACCGATATCATATCGTTTTCCATCAAACAGATACCCGTACTTTTCCATGTAAAGTTCTATGGCATCTGTAAGCTGCAGTTCTTTATTTTTTCCAAAATGGATTTTATCTATGTTTTCAAAAATTTCTTTGTCCAGTATGTAGTTGCCTGATATTCCATAAAGTGTTGGTGGGTTTTCTGGTTTCTCCAGCATTTCATTAATCCGCATGAGCTTTTCGTCTATCATGTCCCCTGCCACAATACCGTAATCCTTTGCCTTTTTTGGTGTTACCGTCTCTATTGCTATTACAGGCTTCTGCAATTTTTCATACATATTCATGAGCTGCCTGGTAACAGGAATTTCCGCAATATTGATTGTGTCTCCAAGCAATACTGCAAACGGTTCATCATTAACATGTGCTCTTGCATATCTTATTGCATCTGCCAGTCCTATCTGTTCCTTCTGTCTCACGTAATATATATTGCATTTGTTCCATATATCCACACCACCATTGTTATATCTCAAAGATTTATCAAAGTAATCTACAATGACATCCTTGTTCCTGCCAAGTATGATCAGTATATCCTCTATTCCGGAATTTACGGCTTCCTCTACTACATAATGTATTGTGGGTTTGTCAACCACAGGAAGCATCTCTTTCGGCTGTTCTTTGGTTAGGGGATAAAACCTGGTTCCGAGCCCTGCAGCAGGTATTACAGCCTTTCTCACCTTCACCAGCAAACACCCTCCTTTCCTCTAATTCTTCTTCCTTCTATAATAATTTTATCAGCAGGGTAGAGTCTGTCATCCTTGAATGCATTCCATTCAGTCAGTATAAGCACAGCATCAGATCGCTCTACGCATTGCTTTGCATTTTCACAGTAATCTATATTTTTAAATTTATCGTCGTAATTTTTGAAGTTATTCATGGCTCTGGGATCGTATGCATGTATAATGGCACCCTCATCAAGCAATGCACTGGCTATCTTTATGGATGGGGCGTCGCGTATATCATCTGTTTCTGGTTTGAATGATAATCCAAGCAATCCAATATTCTTTCCTTTGATCTCTGTTCTGGCTCTCAATATATCTATGATTTTGAGCGGTTGAAGATCATTCTGCTTCAGGACTGCATTGAAAATTTCGGGTTCATATCCGTGTATCCTCGATATCTGTACCAGTGCGGAAATGTCTTTTTTGAAACAGCTGCCACCCCAGCCAATGCCTGCGTTGAGGAATTTCTTGCCTATTCTGGAATCCAGCCCTATTGCATCCGTAACTTTATACACATCTATATTCAATTTTTTGGTTATATTTCCAAGTTCATTCGCTATGGATATTTTGGAGGCTAGAAACGCATTATTAGCGTATTTTATCATTTCTGCTGTTTTGATGTCTGTCTCTATGATCGGTGCTTTTATACCTTCGTACAGTTTTTTCATTATATCTCTCGTGTATTCATCTTTATATCCTATAACGATCTTGTCAGGATGTATAAAATCCTCATTGGCTCTACCCTCAGCCAAAAACTCAGGGTTATAACCTACATGCTCAAAATATGGCGTTACATAGCTATCTGTTGTTCCAGGCAGTATGGTGCTTCTTGGTACAACAGCACCTTTATAATTGATATCCTGCAGGGATTTTACTGCAGATATAAAATAGGTTAGATTTTGGGACCCGTCATCATTGGAGGGTGTGCCAACGGTTATCAAGACAAGATCCGCATCAGCTATCGCTTTAACATCTGTCGATGCCGGCAGATTATATCTTTCCAGAAGGTTATCAGTACCTGGCTCGTAAATGTACGATTTTTTTTCTTTTAATAACTCAATCTTTTTTGCATCCACATCAATACCAGTAACATCTATACCTATTGCTCTGAGATTAATTGCCGTTATCAATCCAACGTATCCCAATCCTATAATTCCAGCTTTCATATTAAACACCCTTACCGTACTACCACATCTTGTTGATGGGGTAAATTTTGATTTCAAACCCGATTCCTGTTAGTCCATGATACATGCGTTCATTTGGTAAATATCTTACCTCTATAAAGATATATACCGAAGTTTAGGCATCAGACAGATGACAACTTCCAAAGGTGGATGTTAACATGGTTAACGGACATCGTAACCCAATGTTGTATGATATCGATCTAATTTTGCTATTTTTGTTATAATTATTGTTACGCCTGTATTTATTATTATATTATATTTAATTGCTTGCCTGCTTTTTCAAATGCATTTATGGCCTCAATGAGATCTGTTTCTGTATGGCCTGCGTTCATTATGGTTCTTATCCGTGCCTTATCCTTTGCAACCATGGGGTATACAATAGGCAGTGCAAATACACCATTTTTATAAAGTATTTCACTGAACTCCTTTGCCTTTCCGCTATCTCCAATCATAACAGGTATTATTGGAGTCTGGCTGTTTCCTGTATCAAATCCAAGATCTCTCATTCCCTTCATGAACTGTTCCCGGTTCTTCCATAATTTATCTACACGTTCTGGCTCTTTTTCGATGATGTTCAGAGCCTCCATGCATGAAGCAATCGTTGGAGGTGGTGCCGAACCACTTAACAGCCACGTTCTGGATTTGTTATAGGCAAATTTTATAAGATCACTGCTGCCTGCAATGAGTCCACCCACAACGCCAAATGCCTTTGAAAAGGTGCCTACCTCCACATCTATCTGTTTTTCAATGTTGAAGTGTGCGCCAATGCCCTTTCCTTTACCAAGTACACCCTCCCCATGAGCATCATCCACATACAACATCGCCCCGTATTTTCCAGTGAGTTTTACCATCTCTTTTACAGGTGCAATATCTCCATCCATACTGAATACGCCATCAGTAATGACGAGTATCCTTCTGTATCCCTTTTTATCAGCCTCTCTGATTTTATCCTCGAAGTCATATACTGAGCCATGCCTGTATACCGATCTATCTGCTTTTGATAACCTGATTCCATCTATGATGCTGCCATGATTCAGTTCATCGCTTATTACAATATCACCCTGATCAACAAGCTGTGGTATAAGACCTGAATTGACAGCAAAACCGGTCTGATAATAGAGTGCGTCCTCCCTGCCCTTGAATAAAGCGATCTTTTTTTCAAGTTCTCTGTGAATAGTCATGGTGCCTGCAATCGGCCTCACGGACCCGGATCCAGCGCCGTATAGATCCACAGCCTTTTTTGCAGCCTCTTTCAATCGTCTGTCATTGCCAAGATCAAGATAATTATTGGAGCAGAGTATGATCTTCTCCTCTCCATCCACAACTGCTCTTGGTCCTGTAGGGCTGTTCAGCACCTTTATCCTCCAGTCCAGCTCATCTTTCACCATCTGCTCATATTCTTTTCTTAAGAAATCCGTTGCATTGCGCATATTTACACCTCAATCAAAACTGTATATAATTTTACCTGCTTTGCCAGATAAGGCTGCTCTGAACCCGTCATGAAAATCATCGAATTTGAATCTATCGGTTATCAATTCATCAAGTTTCAGTTTGCCTGATTTAAGAAGTCTGTTACTCTGATACCAGGTATCCCAGATCAATCTGCCTGTTATACCCTCTACGCTGATTCCTCTGATAACAATATCGTTAATGTCTTCGTCAGAGAATGGTATATCGGAGCTGTATAACCCTAGAATAACCATCTTTCCTCCGTTTGTCAATGATTTAAGTCCTGTTCTCAGTGCCTGCATGGCACCTGAGAATTCAAGTGAAACATCAACACCATTTCCATCTGTTAGCTCCTTTACCCTTTCCACAATATCCTCGTTATCCAGAAGAGTATGATCGGCACCAAGACGCTTTGCAATATCCAGCCTGTAGCTGTTGGCATGCTCTGTTACAATAATTTTGCCAGCACCGGTAGCCTTTGCAACAGATACAGCCATAAGGCCAATAGGGCCAGCACCTGTTATCAGAACTGTTTTTCCGGCCACGTTTCCTGCAAAGACTGTTTGAACAGCGTTGCCCAGCGGATCCTGCAAAGAGGCTATTTCTGGTTTTATGGATTCATCGTTGTGCCATATGTTTTTATCTCTTATAGCAGCATATTCTGCAAAGATTCCATTTCGAGATATTCCCAGGCTTTTCATATTGGGGCAGATGTGTCTTCTTCCGGTTCTGCACTGATAGCAGTCATCACACCATACATGTCCTTCTGCGGAAACATAATCCCCTTTTTTAATATTTTTAACTTTATCCCCAACCTTTTCTACATAACCTGAAAATTCATGTCCGTATATGATAGGAATTCCCATCGTATCTGCAGCCCATTCATTCCATTTGTATATGTGTATATCCGTTCCACATATAGAGGCTCTGCTTACCTTTACAAGAACCTCGTCATCGGATATGTCGGGAACGGGAACCTTTCTCAATTCGGTACCGTTGTATTCACCCTTTATCTTGACAGCAGCAATCATGTGATCATACATGCATATCATACCCCAACATGATATTACATTTTTTACATATATAACTACCTTACAGTTTTTTTGCAGTAGATTTTATCAGTTTATTCAATTAAAAACATTCAATGATGAAATGCAAAGTCCATTCACAGATCTGGGCGTCAGACTGTACAAAATTATATTTTTGGCTATGGATCAAACAGTTAGCAAAGCAAGGATAAGGATAAATATTTAGATTGTATAGTGTATCTACAGTTTGATAGTGAGGGATTTTATGGTTGTTGCAGATGATCTTTTGGCATATAAGAGCGCAATAGACAGTTCCGTGGATGAATACCTGAAAAATGAAAATTCACTGCTCAACGCGTATCACAAAGACATAGCGGATATGGTATGGGTTGTAGATGATTTTGCTACCAGAGGTGGAAAGAGGTTAAGAGCGATTTTTGTTATTGCCGGGTATCTGCTCAATAAAAAAAGCATCACAAAAGATGTTATAAAGGTGGCATCCATCATGGAGCATTTCCAGAACTGGATGCTGATACATGACGATATTATTGATAATAGCATTCAAAGAAGAAAGGGAGATACACTGCACGTAGCCCTTAAAAAAAAGTATTCTGATATAAGCGAAAAAATACCACAGTTTCCTGTTAATCTTTCAATAGTACTTGGAGATGTAATTGAATCATATATACTGGATATTCTTACGAACACAAAATTTATGGATAAAAAAAAGCTGATGATTCTATCTGAATACAACCGCATGCTCAGATATACAGGATATGGACAGCTTCTTGATGTACTTTTATCTGCGGAAGGTATTGAAGAGGCAACAGAAGAAAAGATACTCAAAATGATGGAGTATAAAACCGCATATTACACGGTCGCAATACCTTTAAAGATGGGTGGAATCCTGTCGGAACTCAGTGAACCCAAATTAAAAGCACTGGAAAATTTTGGCATTAATCTTGGTATTGCATTCCAGATACTGGATGATCTGTTCGGCGCAGGGTACAATGTAAATGAATCCACTGATAAGATTGGCAATGACATACCAGAAGGAAAGAAAACCGTGCCTGTATTAAAAGCATATAACCTTGCCAGTGATGAAGAGAAAAAATTCTTATCTGATTCATACAGGCTCCCGGCAAGGGACGATGAATGTTCAAAAAAGATAAAAAGCATCATGGATGAATATAATGCTGCAGAGGAGACTGAAAAATTATACAATGAATACAGAAACAAAGCAGTTGCATACCTTGATATATTCAATAAAAATGAAAAAGAGATTCTGAATGAAGTAGTATCTATAGTATTGAACAGAAATTATTAACATTGACTGATATCAAGTGAACTGTATAGATTGTACAGGGTTATACCAGCGAAGTTCAAGCATCTTTGAGTTGGGTAGAATGATAACTTCCAAAGGTGGTTGTTAACCATGTTAACAAAAATCATAACCTTATCAATTAAATCTATATATTGCAGAGAACAATGAAGTTGTAGATATTCCATGATAAAATATTCAACTGAAACAATTCTGGATATACCACTTAAGGGTGGCTTTGAAAGCAATATTATAAACCATATATACGGAGTGGGTGGCTCAGGCAAGACAAATATCGCTTTACTTTTAATGAAAAGCATCGTAAAAAATTATGGAAAAGTTATTTTCATAAGTACAGAACAGATCTCTCCAAAAAGATACGGAGAAATTATGGGACCGTTGCATGAAACGCATGGCAGAGACATACTTGTATCAGAACCAAGAACCCCTGATGCGTTGACAGGGAGTATTGATAATGCACTAAGACTGGCAAAGGATAATGATAGCATTAAAGGTGTGATAGTAGATGGTATAACCACCATTTACAGATTTATGAATACAGGAGATAATGAGTTAAGACATGAAAACATATCCATACTTGCTAAACAGATGCTTAATCTGAGAGAGATCTCACACGTAAGGGATACGTTTGTTCTGATAACAAGCCAGGTGTATTATGATCCTGTTAAAAAGGACAATTTACCGCTGGGCGGTACTTTACTAAGCAAGGTTTCAAAAGGTATATACAGCGTGGAAAAGAGATGTGAGGGGGTGAGGCAGTTCAGAAGGTTTACAGTTGTCAAGCATAAATCTCTTGAGACAGGCAGTTATATTGATTTTATCATAACGGATAGTGGTATTGACAACGCATAACAGGCAGACAGCATTTTACCTGATATGATCCAGTGAGAATGAACCTATTGATATATTCTTTTTTGTAAAGGTATAGCTGATCGGTGCACGTGATTGTGTATCGGTAATACCCTTTACTGAAAAGTAGGTTTTCAGATTCTCAAGTTTGACAGATAATTCGCCGTCCATTGCATGATTGAGTGTCTGTATATCAGCATCAGAGTGTATACCTGTATCTATCATATACATTGATACTGCCTTCTCAATTTTTCTTTTTCCAACGAAAGGCTGCAGAAATTTGAAAGCCTCTATTGGACTGCTGTATGTTATCAGCGTGGATAATGATTCAAATCCTAACCTGTAGTATTTGTATCCCTTATCCTTAATTCTGGATATTGCCGATTCAACGGCTATGGTTAATGCATCAAAATCTTTTTGACTGTTAAGATATGTTATATTTTCATTTTTGATCTTCTCTCCACCGACACCGGTACTGTAGGTATCAATATATTTTATAAGACCTAGATTCATATACTGATTGAAGGTTGGAAGAATGTAGGCCATCTCTTCCTCTACCTGCTGGACAGTTTTATCGGTAAGAATCATCACGGCAGGAACTCCTTTTTTCAGACCATCCTGAATAAATAATCTGAGAAACATCTCCTTTCCAGAATGTGCAGGACCGCTTACCAGTATATTGGAGCCCATAGGAATACCTCCGAATAAAAGATCATCAAGTCTGGCAATTCCTGTTTTAACCTTTTCTTCCTTTATTTCAAGCATTCTTTCTGCTTCAGCCATCTTCAGTTCGTCGCTAACCATTCCCTTTTCCTTTAGCTTTATCTCTGTTACCTTTGCATTGATATACTTTTCCCTAGCTCTTAGTTCTTCTTCCTTTCTTGAGATCTCACTTTCCAGATCTTTCAATTTCTTTTCAGACGCCAGATTTATAACGGAGGTTCCAGCTTTTTTTGCTTCATTCATTTCGTATTCAAATTTTTTCTTTTCTGAAGATAACTTCTCTTCACGTTCCCTGAGCATATCTTCCCATTTTTTCATTTCTGATTCCTTAAAAGATACAACCTCTTTTAATTTAGCGATTTCATCATTTTTGATCTTAAGATCTGCTTTGAGATTGTTAACCTCCTGCATAAGTGATACCTTTTCTGTATCATTCGTTAAATAGTCATTCAGCTTTTTGTTCAGATCTGTTCCAATCTTAGATGGATCCATACTTTCTTTCAATATCCTCTTTTCCTCTTCAAGTTTATTAAGCGTTACCTTCATAGTTTCTATTTCATTATTTCTGGTAATCAGCTCCTTGTTAAGTTCCGAGTTTTTAGCCAGTAGCTCATTGACCTGGATATTGTTGATTCCTTCAGCGGGTAATGGCATACCTGTTGATCCACCCATATTTTCTTTTAATTTTTTGAGCTCATCGTTGAGTTGTTTATTTTCATTGCTTAGCTTCTCAATTTCACCCATTATTGTTTTATTATTGTCTTCATAATTCTTTTTTTCAGTTGCCTTTACATGTTTTATTAGGGCAACACTGCCGTTCATCAATTTTTTAATTTCTCTCTCGAGTTCTGTTCTTTTTTTCTTTTCCTCTTCCAGTTCCTTCGTTTTTTCTACATTTTCCTCTATCAGTTTCATCGGATTGAGATCGCCAACCTTTAACCTGTCAATATATTTTTTGAGTACGTTGTAGGCAGCTTCTTCCCGCGCTTTCAAAACCTCAAGGTCTTCTGCAGATTCCTTTTCTTTGTTTATAACAGATACCGTCGAAACGTTTGCACTCTCTTCAATCCATTTATCTATGGAACCTGTATCACCACTGAGCCATTGTGTTACGTTTATATCATCCAGTCCTGACCTATTATCGTTATTGACGTCTGTAACAGTCTGTGTTTCGTTATCCTGCTTTGGCGTTGTATCGGACATCTCTGCAGATTTTGTATCCACATCATCCAGCCATTTTTTGATTACATCATCATATTCAACAGAAAGTTTTTTATCAAAGTTGAGATCTGGCGAATTGATTGCACTGCTATGTGCAATAATCCTGTCAGATTCCTGTGCCGATAATCCCAAAGCGGTCAGCTCTTCCTTACTGGCTTTGGAAACAAATTCAAGCGAGGTATATCCAGAATCCACCAATTTCTCTGAATTTATTCTGGATATATTGAAAAGCTCCATGAACATTCCTATGATCTCTTCCCTATTTTTTACGTTACCTGTTCCCTTCATACATCCAATCTCCTTATAAACAATACATTATTTGCCACTCTTATTCAATATAGCAGGATACACAACCTGAATGATTATATAACATCTGCTATTCTGCTATATTAGATTATTCAATAGCCCTTTTTATATATTTTGCATGTAGCATGATAGAAAGGAATGCCTTTAGCTATATATAAAATTGTTCTATCCCATCTTTACCTACACCAATGGATCACATCCACAATGTGGCATCCTCTCCTCAGCTAAAGTATTGGAGCTTCCTGCTTCATCGTTCTGACTTGCTCGACAGGCAGTAATAGAACGGGATAATTCAATAAAATCTTCAAAAATTTACGTTCAAAAAATGTTTTTTTAGGACAAAAACATACTGTTTTTGGTATTTCCTTACAGCCTGTTGAACAAGGTATCACCGTTGGATGTGATAGAAGAATTATCGTGTGTGTACGCAATAAGCGATGGAGAGAAAGAGATAATAACGGAGGTACCGAAAAAAGCGAGAATATTGGATGAGGAACTTAAAACTAACTTATTCCCTAAAATCAAAAGTTAAGGATAAAAATAGAAAAACAAAAACTCTATTAATCTGTGTTCAATCAATAGAATATGAAAAGTGGGGTAAGTACTCATAATAACGGAGAGGTTATAGCAAAGGTAGCTTCAGTCTATACCATTATCATTGCCGTTATAAAAATATTTACAGGTATTTTTACTATGAGTATAGCAATTCTTACGGATGGGCTTCATTCAATTATAGATGGTGGTGGTGCGGTCATAGCACAGTATTCATACCATTTATCTAAAGGTAACCCGGATCATGAACATCCATTTGGACATGGAAAAATAGAGGGTGTAGCCTCTCTTATAGAGATGCTTCTCATTTACATAACAGCTGGCTTTATTATCTATGAAGGTGTACTCAGACTCATATACCCCGTAAAACTTGACTATCTTTTGACAGGTATTATTATAATGATAATTTCATGTATAGGCAACTATTTTGTTGCGTATAAAATGAAGAGCATTGGATTGAAAACTAAATCAATCATACTTCAAACAGAGGCATTTCATCTTACCGTAGATGCGTATACCTCATTAGGTGTGGTTATGGCACTCTTTCTTATAAAAATAACCGGGTTATATGTAATAGACAGTATAACAAGCATTGTAATAATTCTGGTAGCAGTCGGCTTTACCAAACAGCTGATCACAAATTCTCTATCAATTCTCATAGACAAACGAATTCCGGAAGAGGAGGAGAAACGAATTCTGAACATAATAAACAGGCACAGAAAAGATTTTGTGAATATTCATGATTTAAGAAACAGATTTACAGGAAACGGTATTGCACTGGATATGCACATGACATTGCACAGAAATAGTATGGTAGGGGATGCACACAGGATATGTGATGTTATAGAACAAGACCTTAAAAAAAATATTAAAAACATTGACGTGATTATACATATAGAACCATGTAGAAACGATTGTGCACTATGCAAATCCGATAAACGTTGAACCATCCTGTTATTATTTTAGGCATATTTATTAAAATAATTTAATAAGGTGCCTTCAACATACTGACAACTCTCGTGACATCCTCTCTTCAGCTAAAGCATCGGAGCTTCCTGCTCTTCATCGTTCCGACATGCTCATTTATTTGAGTAGTGGTCAGTGCATCTGCAACCTTTTTTACAGAGTTCCACACTGCCCGTATGTAACCTCTCTCTAATGTTCAGAGCAGCGTTCAAATCCATTTCCAATCCAGAATTATTGCATATGTGAATTCGTTCTGATAGATCCTTCTTTACGACTGCTCCGCAACGTGAGCATAACTGACCTGTCCCTTTCGGATCCACGAATTCTACGTATTTACAAGTACTTTCAGCCTTGTAAATACAGTTGTTTACTATTATACTCCAGGACGCATCGGATATGCTCTTTGCAAGATTATCAAAGAATTTATTAAAGGCTAAATCAACTCTATTAAGAAAATCCTGTTTAACCTGAGAATAGACCTCGCTGTATTCAATCAGTTCGGGGTCATTTCTATATAAAAATTTTGCTAAGAAAGATGGGGGAAGTCGCTGTATCTCCTATCTAAAGAACGGAGTATTATAGCTTCCCCCATTCTCCTAACAATTGATAAAAATTTATTTATCATTCATATATATACATATATCAATTATGAGATCTCGTATGCTTTATGAAAAAACAAAAAAAATTTTTCCAGGTGGGGTTAACTCACCTGTAAGGTTTTTTCAACCACATCCTATTTTTATGAACAGGGGTAATGGGTCCAAGATATATGATATAGATGGTAACAGATATCTGGATTACTGTCTTGCTTATGGGCCATTAATTTTGGGGCATGAAAACATACAGGTCAGAAACGCAATTGTTAAAACATTAAAGAAAGGATGGATATTAGGTACGCCTACTCTATACGAACTTGAATTTGCAAAAATATTAAAAGAGGCAATTCCCGTTCTGGAAATGTTGAGATATACCAATTCTGGGACAGAGGCTACCATGCATGCTATAAGGCTCAGCAGGGCATATACTGGAAAGAAAATAATAATAAAAATAGCAGGCTCATATCATGGTGCTCATGATTCCGTTCTTGTAAACAGAGGTCATGGTAATAAAGGAATTCCTTCATCACCCGGAGTATTGGATGAGATAGCAGGCAATACACTGGTTATAAATTTTAATGATTTTACAAATCTGGAAAAAGTTATTAATGAAAATAAAAACAATATTTCTGCAATGATCATTGAGCCAGTTCTTGGAAATATCGGAGTGATTCCACCTGTTGAGGGGTATCTTAAATTTATCAGAGAGATAACGGAAAAAAACGATATTCTACTTATTTTTGACGAGGTTATAACAGGTTTCAGAGAAAGATTAGGCTCTGCTCAGGATTACTATCATGTTGAGGCAGATCTTATTACACTGGGCAAGATCATAGGTGGTGGCCTGCCCATAGGACTCTTTGGAGGAAAAGAGGAAATCATGAAAAAGGTAGCTCCTCAAGGTAAGGTATATCAGGCTGGAACCTTCTCCGGTAATCCATTGAGTATGTCTGCTGGTATAGCTACGCTGAAGCAGCTTAAATTAAAGGATTACAACAGCATAAATAAAAAAACCGAAAAGCTGATAAATAATCTTCAAAAAATTTCACATGACTATGATCTGAATATAACCATTAACCACTTTGGGTCAATGTTTCAACTTTTTTTCAGTGACACGCCTGTAAAAGATTATAACTCTGCTAAAAAATCAGATGATAGACAATATTTTGATATGTTTCAATATTTTCTAAAAAATGGAATATATTTGGCTCCTAATCAATTTGAAACAAATTTTTTAAGCTTTGTACATACTGAAAAGGATATTAAAAAAACAACAGAGATATTTGAAAAATTTGCAGATATAATGAAGAGAAAAAAGAGAAAGGATTAATAGTAACATATTAAGGGAACTGATAAAATGAAAAAAATTGTTATTGCTACACGGCTAAGTGAACTTGCCATGTATCAGGCGACTGTCGTCAAAAACAGACTTAAATCACTGTTTGATGTTGATCCACAGCTAACGATCTTTGATTCAAAAGGTGATAGAGACCACAGATCTTTTGAAGACATTAATGAAACAGGAATATTCACGAATGAAATAAATACACATGTTATGAATGAGATTGCCGATATAGCAGTACACAGCCTTAAGGACCTTCCTGCCTTGCTTGATCCCAGTCTTGAAATTGCTGCTGTTCTTAAACGCGGAGAGGTGGAGGATGCATTGATCTCGGATAAACCCTTACAGGATCTGCATAATGAGTTGATAGGAACCTCCAGCATAAGAAGAAAATCATTTTTGGGGTATATAAAACCAGATCTAAGATTTACTGATATTAGAGGTAATGTACCTACACGAATAAACAAATATAAACATGGGGAGGTAAATGCACTGGTTCTGGCACTGGCAGGTATAAGACGATTGAATGTAAACATACCCTATTTTGTTCTAGACAAACATATTTTTGTACCGCAGGCAAATCAGGGATTCATTGCTGTCGTGACGAAATCCAATTCAAAGCATTCAAAAGAGCTGTTTAAAATGCTGTCTAAAATAGATGACAAAAATAGCAGAATTGTAGCAGAATTGGAAAGATCTGTTATGGTTTTTTTGAAGGCAGGATGCCATTCACCAGTAGGCATATACTCATGGATTGAATCCGATAAAATATTTTTACACGTTAGTGAAATTGAAAAAAATGGTGAATACAGAAGGGATCTCTGGTTGAGCGAGAGAATTAAAAATAGATCTAAATTGATTGATAAATTAGAAAAGAGCTGGTAAACAATGGGTAAAGTATATCTTATCGGTGCAGGGCCCGGGGATCCAGATCTTCTAACTGTCAGGGCAACAGAGATATTAAAAAATGTGAACTGCGTTCTGTATGATGACCTCGTGAGCAAAGATATCATAGCCATAATTCCAAAAAAGATCAAAAAAATAAAGGTAGGAAAGATAAAAGGAGAGGATACAGATAAACAGCAGGAAAAAATCAATAATTTAATGGTAAAGCTATCAAAGGAGGGAAAATCTGTAGCAAGGTTAAAAAGTGGTGATCCATTTCTTTTTGGTAGAGGCGGAGAGGAAATGCTTATCTTAAAAAAAGAACATATAAATTATGAGATTGTTCCAGGCATAACCTCCGCCATAGGCGTTCCTACGTCTATAGGCTTGCCTGTTACACACAGAGATTATTCCTCATCTTTAATGATATTGCCCGGGCATATGAAGGTGAAAAACAGACTG